>JAZDHD010000100.1:0-42073 GCA_043806215.1 Pseudomonadota bacterium
GTGTCTGTCCCAAAACAAACCTTGCAAGTTGGCAATCCGGGGACACGATTCCGAATTTTGCGAGGTCGCATGGCGCCGTTCGCAAAATCGGATCATGTCCCCGATTGCCGGCGGCCCCCACGGCTATACCATTAGACCGAGAGGCCGGAGGGATGATGGTCTATTTGGTGACAGACCCTTAGTGCCCCGTTTCCCAAGTACGGTGCCGTATTCTTGAGTACGCTCGGTAGCGTCCCGGCGTCCCTGCCGGACGAGAGACAGTACGTTGTTTCCACTAAAGAATACCCCGCGGAACACGGGGAGGCCGGCGCTACCAAAGCCGGGACCGTTGCCTTGAATACGTCACAGCATTTGTGCCATAAAACACTTATCGGCGCCGGGCGGCATCATCCCCGCGGAACCGGTTCCGCTCAGGCATGCACGGTGCCTGCCGGACTTCTATTTCTTCCTTCCTTTTCCGTGATACATGGATTTGGTCAGCTGGTCGAACTCCGCACGATGTGCCAGCCAATCGAGCGCTTGCCGCTCCTCCCAACCCCGTTGTTGGCAGACCAGGTCCGTCACGGACCCGCCCACATCAGGGCAGGTCTTGCACAAGAACGTGTTCTTGGCGACGTTGAAGAAAAGCGTCATGTCATTGCCGTTCCCATGTCTTTCGGCCATGAAGCACTTTCCCACGTTGCCTTTAACCTTGATCCCCAATTCCACGGCCACCTCGATGATGCGGCTCACATTCTCGATCCGTTTCCGTTCCTTATCGTCCATGGTTCCTCTCAGAAGTCGAATCGGGCCGGCTCAGTGAATAAGAGTCTTATGTTGTTTGAGCAGCGCAATCCTGAGCCGAATCTTGTCTTTCTCTTCCCCGTCGTGGGTCAGGTCCAGGCACCTCTCCAGATCCGCCGCGGCGCCCTGATAGTCTGCCACCGCTTCATGGTACGCCGCGCGCTCGAGGAGTTCCCGGACGTCGTCCGGTGCCAGCATGACAATCCAGTTCAGCAAGCTCGCGGCTCTGGTTTGGTCATTCCGCGACAGATAGATGCCCTTGAGGTTACGCATGAGCCGTACGAGGATCTGCTTGGGCCAGACCGGATCCAGGAAACTCCGGTTAAACGCCCTGGATGCCCCCGTACGCGTCCCCACGATCCGCCTGCAAGCATCTTCCGTGAGGGTCCGCCCCTCGTTGAACGGGTCAACGAAGATCCTGCCGGCATCGGTCAGCAGCCCGACGATGAAATGGCCGGGCAAACCGATCCCATAGGTCCGGAGACCGGCTCTCCGGCCTACCTCTATGTAGACGATGGAGAGTGTGATTGGTATTCCGAGCTTTCTCTCGAGGACCTCGTTGAGACAGCTGTTCCTCGGATCGTAGTAGTCGTTGGAATTTCCTCGGAACCCTTCTTCCTCGAACAGCACCTTGTTGATAAGATCCACCGGTAATTCATGCTCGCACTGTTCCGGGATTCTCTTCCGGAGCCTCTTTGCCATGTCGTCGAGCATGCTCAGGTAATACGCTGCGTCCGCGGTCGGATACTGCAACCGGGCAATGAGCAGTGCGGAAGACGCAAGTTCAACCGCATCATCGTCCATGGATGCGATTCGGGCCATCTCATCGGTTATGTCGCGTTTGATGCCCACAACTGGGTCCTTTTCCGTGCTTATGCCGTGTCACGGGGAAGTGGTCTTCATACGTCCGGCAACGCTTTTCACCCTTGTCGCAGCGTCGGCAAGGTGGAACTGCCGCGAACCGCCATGACGGGCCGGTCACAACGGACTATGAAAGTCTATGGCGGAGCAGACTTCCGGGTCAAAGACCGGGCAGAGCCCGGGAACGAGAAGAGAAGATTTCCGGGCACGGAGGCCCGGGCTACGGAAGAACTCACCGACATCCCTCTTGCCTTCGTGGGACGGGCGTCCCTGCCCGTCTTCTTCAGGGGCGGGCTCTGCCCGCCGTCTCCCCGGCGCAGGCCGGGGTCCAGGAAGAAGAGACTGGTTCCCGGCCTACGCCGGGAAGACGGTTCAGCTTGTGCGACCGTATTTGGGAACCAGAGCACTTAGATTCCCAACAAACGGCATGCATTCTGCCCGAGAATCTTCCGCTTCTCCTTTTCGGTGAGGAAACTGTTTGCCTTGAGCCCGTTGACCAGGTATTCCAGACTCACCCCCGCGGTAAGCGGCAGAGGATAATCCGTGCCGAAGAGAATCCTGTCGAAGGTGATGGTCTTTCTGATTTCCTTTATGACCATCTCCTTATCCAGTATCCAATCGACCGCGGCGAGATCCGCGTACACGTTGCGGTACTTCTTTCCCAGCATAAGGGTTTCTTGGAGCCAGATCCCCGGAATGAAATTGCTGTAGGCCCCGGTATGCGCCAGGACGAGGGGTACGTCCGGATACTTCTTGACGACGGATTCCCAGTGAAGGGGATTTGCATCCCGGCTGAGCTCCAGGATTTCGAACGGGCCCGCGCCGCAGCCGCTGTGAGAGAGGACCACGGAACCTGTTTCGCGGCAGTAATCAAACAGCACCTTCACATTTTCACATTCCGATGGATTGAAGAATTGCGAGAATGGAAGCAGCTTTATTCCTCTCAGCCCCAGTGCTCTGATTTCATCGAGCGTCCGTTCCACATATTCCCGGTCCTTCGAGAGATTCACTGACCCGAAGCCGATCAGGATGTCGGGGTAATCCTCGACCCAATCTGCGACATCATGATTGGTGACGTGAGTGGGCGAATAGAGGCTCGCTCTGATCTGTTTCAGCATGTGTTCAAAGGGAACGCGGGATGCCTGAGGGCTGCTTGAATAGGCCTTCTCGAGCTTGGCTATGATTTCGGGCCGGTCCGCGTCCGCCGGGTCCGTGTCGGTGGCAAGGATGACGCCATGGGTTACTCCTGCCTTCCGAAGATCCGTGAAGAATCTCATGTCCGGCATCTTCGGGTGGATATGAAAGTCCACTATTGGGAAGAAATCCAGATGGGTCCGCAAATCCGTCGGGCCTACGGGATCGTTCTTGGAGGACTTCAACTCACCGTTCTTCACCGCGCCCTTTCCACGAACCAGGGTGAACTCACCTGATTCGACCGAGTGATGCAATGCCTGCAGTGCAATAACGACACGGTATTTCACCCTGAAATCGTCCAGTTCCGACAGGCGCGGACGCAATTTGCCGATCAATTCTTGGACCGCGTTCTTGTCCGCGATTCTGAAGAGCTTCCTGACTACCCTCCATCGCACGTCGGGAGGGTCATGGACCAACGCATGGACAATTTCATCTTCGTTCGGCAAGGGTGGAAATCCAACGTAGCATTCTTTTTCTTTCATTTGGCCTCGCTCGGTTTACTCGACTGCGGTGCTGCTCTCAAGAAAAGCCGGGGTGTGTGCCGCCTACCCATGCACTTGGAGACGTAAGCGGCAACACCGAAAGGGGTTTAGAATGGAAGTTTACCTGTAACCATCAGCGAGAAAGCAGGCAACCAAAGCCCCACAAACGCCCAGACGATGAGAGACCAGGCCAGAAGCCCGGCAGGACATTTTCCGTACGCGTTGAGCCAGACTTCAAGGGTGAGCACTACGTAGCCCGCACAGGCAAGTGCAAAGAAAGAGCTTTGTGCGACCAGCTGTTTGCCGTCCGCCAGCACCGGGCCACCGGTGGCGAAGATGATCATATAAATCGCTGAGACAATCGCGACGGTTAGGCTGACATTCCCGACGGACCGAAGATCCTCCAGACCTGCCAACAATGCGTAGGCTACGGTGCAGTAGAGCAGGCCGTGCACAAAGAGCAGGCCGGCAGTGAATGGATCCTTGAAGACGGCAGCCTGGAGAATCGCTCCGATGACGACGACCGCTCCGACACATCCGGTAGCGGCGCCGGTTCCTTTGGCTTCACCTTTTCCCAGAAAGAGGATTGCGACGGGCAACCACATCACACTAATGGCAACCAGTATTGCCAACGTCATCGAGTCACCTTCCTTTCGGTTTTGAGGATAAACGTAATCTCTCCACTCCTCCCCCACTGAACATGGAACTGCTCCATATCGGCGGGCCCAAGCCTCCTCAAGTGATGTACCAACCCCCTTTCCTCAAGGAATCCAGTGACTGCACTCTTTTTGAACTCCGAATACTCACATGCGGTCGCAGGTTCCAACGCGCCGGGATTTCTTCGCGGCTCCGCTCCTCGTAACGACAACGCCTCCGGCGTTTCATTGCGGGCGCGGCGAAGCATCAACGGATCGGAAGTCGCCGCGGCATTTCGGGAATCCGCGGCTTGGAACAGGATCCAAATCTTCCGTATCCAAACCCCGCTAATGCAAGATTTGAGCCGGCAAACACCTCGTTGTCCGCTCAACCCTTCCGAATATCACTGCTTTCACATTTGTCATTAAATTCCCAATATCAATACTGCTTTCAGTTCAAGATCCCAACGGGACCCCTTTCCTTCGCGTCGCCTCAGAAGCACCTGCCGGGCAGTCGAAAGCCGAAGGAAACACCGCCCTACCCGTTTTTGCCCCACAAGGCCCCACCCAGGGCTTTAACCTGTTATTTCAGATTGTTGACACAGCCCTCTTGGTCCAAAATGGGGATTTGATTCCCAGAAATCGACTGCGCCGTACATCCCCGGCGGTCGGCACCGAGGAATTGTCGCCCCTTTTCATCCGAACCCGCCGTGCCTTCCCTCGAGACCGGCGCCCCTGGCACATAACTTGCTTCTTGTGAACGGGACGTCTCCTCACAGCGACGGCAGGAACCTCTCGGCGGCCGCCACCCTCGAGCCGCCGAGAGGAATTCACGGAGGAGAACAGTCTGTTACGCCTGCGGTTCCGGAATGCTCCGCGAGAAACGTCATTGTTCCGGTTGTTTCACGGAGTGCTCGAGACCGAGGTGTAGTCTCACGTTTTGATCCGCCCTTCTTGGGCACGGGGGTCTCTATGGTCGATTATCGCCCTTTGAGGCGTTCGGCGGGTACTCGGAAGCTCCACGACCGTATGGTCTCAACAATATGTCAGGAATGCACCGTTGGCTGCGGATTGCTTGCCTATGTTCAGGACGGCCGGATTGTCGATATTCAGGGAAACGAGTCTCATCCCGTAAGTAGAGGGAGGCTTTGTGCCATGGGCACGGCATTCGTCCGGGCTTTCGACGGTCCCGACCGCGTCCGGGTTCCTGCCGTGCGACGGTCGCCTCAGGATCAATTCGATCAGATCGAAGACTGGGCGGCTGCTCTGGATACGCTGGCGGACGGGCTGCGTAAGGTGCGGGAACGTCACGGACCGGAATCCCTGGTCATCGGCTGCGATCCGGAGGCAGGCCCCGATTTCTATTATGGTGCCAAACGTTTTGCCCGCCTGTGGGGCACACCCTATGTCTTCGAACCGTTCGACGAACCCCGTGCACCTTGGCCTGCGGACTTCAACGCTCCGGCACGGCCCTGTTCGGATTGGATCCGAAGCCGGGTGCTGCTGCTCGTGGAGTCGGATTTGGCAGCGACCCATCCGACGGCAATGGGTTGGGTCATGGACGCCCGGCGTCTGGGAGCCAAAATCGTTGTGGCCGACTCCCGTTTCACCGCCACCATGTCGAAGGCCGACATCGGCCTGCTGATCCGCCCCCAAAGTGGCAATAGCCTCGGCACGGCCATTTTGAAGATGCTCCTGGAGAGCGGTTCGTGCAGAACGGACATCATCGGGGCAGGATTCTCGGATCCTGAGTCGTGGAAGGAATCGTTTTCGTCGGTCACGCTTCAGTCGCTTGCCGACGAAACCGGCCTGCCGGCGGACAAGCTTGACGAACTGGGACGCCTGCTCGCAGCGCGAAGGACTACAACGGTAATAACGGGCAAGAGACTCGCCTACGTGCCTCATTACACCATTTGGCTCACCTTGGCCGCGGCCATGGGGTGGATCGGCAAGCCCGGAGCAGGATGGTACCCGTGCGATTCGGGGAGACCTGAAATCGACGTCTTGGGCGATATAGAAGAGGAATCCGGCAAGATCTTGGATTGGCTCTACGGCGATCACCACACGTTGGCGACGTCTGCGTTGGAAAAGGGGATCTCGGGCGAGCACCCTCCCCTCAACGCGGTGATCGGTTCCGGAAACTGCCTGGAGACTTTTCTCGCCATTCTGGGTAGAAATGCCGCGGACATGGACCTCATCGCACATTTCGGATCATACCCCAACGAAACGTTCAACTTGTCCCACATGGTCTTCCCGGCAGCTTTCCGGGCTGAACGGGACACCCTGTGCTTCAACAACGACAGAGCCGTTCAATGGGCCCCGAAGATTCTCGAGCCCGAACCCGGATGCCGATCCGGGCTCGATTTCTGGATAGGCCTGGCGCAACGCTTTGGATGGGAAGAGTTCTTTCCCTGGACCGGCGACAATGGACAGGGCGATCACCGGGCATTCTTCAACTGGCTGCTCAAGCGGTGTCCCGTCACTGAGGGGCTCACGGTGGATCAGGTCATGTCCACGACCGGATCACAACAACCGGCGGCTTGGCCTTTGGACGCCGAACAGCTTCTTAAGCCCGGTTCGCCGCTATTTCGGGCTGTCGAGGCCGAGACCGTGCCGGAAGACGAGGAGTCGCCTGCCCGTCGGGAACCACAACCCGACGAACGCTTCCCGCTCGCCTTCGAGGTTTGTCCCGTCGTCTTCCGGAACCGGAACACAGGCTTCTGGTGGCCATGGACGAAGGAGTTGGTGAACGACCGGATCGTTCACATCAACCCGGTCACGGCCCAGAAGCTCGGCATCGAGAATGGAGAGGAAATAGTCGTGGAAAGCCCCGAAGGAGATATGCAAGGGACGGCCGACCTTACTCGTATGGTTCCGGAGGTCATGGTTGCGGCGTATCGCGGAGTCCACGGAGACCGTGTCCTGGTGCGCAAGAAGGACATGCCGAATGAAGAGGCGATCTACATCCTGAAAGAGACGGCCCCATGAATACGGAAAAGGGAAAGGTGACGAAAAGGAACGTGCTGCTCGCGGACTCATCACTCTGCATAGGATGCTTCAGCTGCCAAACGGCGTGCAAACTGGAGCACGACCTTCCCGACGGCCCCAGGACCGTCAAGATAATCAGGCTGGGACCGGTGGAACGGAACGGCAACCTAGTGATGGACTATCTGCACCAAACATGCCTTCATTGCGAAGAACCCGCCTGCGTCTACGCATGTCCCACGGGAGCCATGCAGAAGCGGGAGGACGGCATCGTCTTTTCGGATCTTGACCTTTGCATCGGTTGCCAAACATGTGCCGTTGCGTGTCCGTATGGCGTTCCGCAGCTCAACACGGCCAACGGCAAGATCGCCAAATGCGACGGATGCCGTGAGAGAGTTGACCGCGGCCTCTGGCCGTCCTGCGCCCTGGTGTGTCCGACGGCCGCGCTTACGTACGGAACCAGGGAAAGCGTAGTGCAGGATCGGCGGCACAGAGCCGCGACGATAATCGCCCAATCATTTTCCAAACCATAGGATTCTGTGATGTTCAGACTTACCGGCAAACCCTCCGAGCGGGATTTCTTGAACGAAATGATCGAAAAGAGCGGACAGAAACTGCTCGATTGCCTTCAATGCGGAAAATGCACGGGGAGTTGCCCCGTTGCATCCGCCGAAACGGGAGGCCCCAGGCTTTTGATCGCTCAGATCCTTTCCGGCATGAAACAGGCGGCACTCGAAAACCCCATGTGGTGGAATTGCGTCAGTTGCGGATCGTGCATTACCCGTTGCCCCGTTGAAATCAACGTCTATGAACTGGCCACGGCGCTCTGCGAAACCGCGGCCGCTGAGGGGATCAAGCCTGCCGAACACGATATCCACCTCTTCGAGGATCTCTTCCTGAAATCGGTCCGGAAATACGGCCGGGTTAAAGAGTTGCGCACCGTGGCGCTGTTCAACCTGATGACGATGAATCCGCTGAAAGATATGGACAAGGGGATCACCCTGATGAGGAAAGGCGCCATTGGACCGTTTGAAATCTTCAAGACCGGCAAGAAGGACGAGAAGACTGCCCGTATATTTCAACGGACGGAAAACCGCGGGGAGGGAGAATAGTCCATGAAGGTCAGCTACTATCCGGGGTGTTCGCTCGAAGGGACTGCCCGGCCATACGATCTCTCCACCCGGCAGGTTTGTAGAACCCTGGGAATAGATCTGCAGGAAGCTCCCGGGTGGACCTGTTGCGGCTCTTCACCCGCCCTGAAGATGAACCGCTTGTTGTCGGTTTCCCTTTCCGCTCACAATATCTCCCTTATCGAGGAGCAGCAACTCGGCGATGTAGTTGCCCCTTGTCCGTTCTGTTTCAGGCGGTTGGCAAGCGCCCAGCAGGAAATTGCAGCGGACCCGGAACTCAAGAGACGGGTCGAGACGGCCATTGAGACGACCGTGAAAGGGGAACTCAACGTCCACAGCCTCCTGGGGTTCATCCGTAACCAGGTGGGCTTGGAACCCATACGGGAAAAGGTACGGAAGCCGCTGAAAGGCCTGAGACTCGTTCCGTACTACGGCTGCTATCAGGTGAAACCCCCGAAAGTTACCCGGTTCGACGACCCCGAGAATCCAACCTCGCTGGATGAGGTCCTGGACGTCTTGGGTGCCGAGGTCCTCGACTGGGATTTCAAGGCGGAGTGTTGCGGAGCGGGACTGGCGCTGAGCAAGACCGAAAAGGTGAATCAATTGAGCGGCAGGCTGATCCGGGAGGCCGCGTACCGGGGAGCCGATGCAATCGTGGTCGTTTGCCAACTTTGCCAGGCGAATCTCGATATGCGCCAGGACGACATCAATGCAATCCACGGGACGGACCATTCCCTCCCTATTCTCTATTTCACCGAGATGATGGGACTCAGCTTCGGTCTTGCCCCCTCGGAGCTCGGCTTGGACCATCATATTCACGATCCTCTATCGTTGTTGAAGAGCAAGGGGTTGGCATAATGAAAAAGGTCGGCGTGTACATCTGTCACTGCGGCACGAATATCGGCGGCAAAGTCGATTGTGAACGGGTTGCCGAAGAACTGGGTTCCGAAATGGAGCAGGTGGCGGTGTCCCGGCACTACAAGTACATGTGTTCGGAGCCCGGGCAGAAGATGATCCGCGACGATATCGAAGAGCTCGGTTTGGACTACGTGGTTGAGGCTTCATGTTCGCCCAAGATGCACGAGCCCACGTTTCGCAACGCGGTGTCTCAGGCGGGAATGAATCAATACAACTTTGAGATGGTCAACATACGGGAGCATTGCTCGTGGGTCTTGCAGGACGAGGAAGCCGCAACGCAAAAGGCAAAAGACCTGGTGCGCGGTGCAATCACCCGGGTAGTGCATCACCAGGCCTTGAAGGGATCGACCGCGTCGGTCAACCCCAAGGTTGTCGTGCTGGGTGCGGGTATAGCAGGCATTACCGCGGCACTCAAGGTTGCCAAAGCCGGCTATCAGGTCTACCTCGTGGAGAAGGAGGAGATCATCGGCGGAAAGATGGCCCAGTTCGACAAGACCTTCCCCACCCTCGATTGCTCGGGCTGCATTCTCACGCCCAAGACGAGCGAAGTCGGCCGTCACGCCAACATCGAGATACTTACCAAGTCCGAAGTCATGGAAGTCACGGGCTTCGTTGGGAACTTCAACGTCCGGGTGCTCCAGCGGCCGCGGTACGTGAGCCTGGAAAAATGCACGGGATGCGGAGACTGCCAGGAGGTCTGTCCCATCGACATTCCGAGCCCTTTTGAGCTTGGGATGGCGACTCGGCACCCGATAAGCCGCGCGTTCCCTCAGGCCATTCCCAACAAATATTCCATCATGCGGGCAGGCATGCCCCCATGCCAGGCGGCATGTCCTGCCGGCGTAAACGTTCAGGGGTACATGACGTTGACCGGGGTGGGAAGGTACGATCAGGCCCTGGCGCTGGTAAGGGAACGCATGCCGTTTGCTTCGGTCTGCGGGCGGATCTGCGTGCGGCCCTGCGAAGACGCGTGCAAGCGCGGGCAGCTCGATGCTCCGTCCGCAATCTGCTACACCAAGCGCTTCCTCGGCGACCGTGACCGCCAACTGGGTTTGGATCAGAACCCGCCACTCAAAGAACCCCGTGAAGACAAGATTGCGGTCATCGGATCCGGCCCTTCGGGCCTGTCGGCCGCATACTTTCTAGCCCTGGATGGCTATCAAGTCACGGTGTTCGAGAAACTGCCCCTCCCGGGCGGCATGCTCGCCGTCGGCATACCCGACTACCGGCTTCCCCGCGACGTGCTCTTCCATGAGATCGACAATGTGGTGAACATGGGCGTAAAGATCGAGACCGGGGTCACCTTCGGTAAAGACATTACGTTCGACGGCCTGGAGCGGGACGGATTCAAGGCGGTTTATCTCGCCACGGGCCTGCACGTGAACCGGCGGCTGAATATCGAGGGAGAGGACTTGGAAGGGGTTCTCGGCGGCGTCGAGATGCTCCGGAATTATGCGCTCGGTGAAGAAGTCAAGATCGGCAAGACGGCCGTGGTCATCGGCGGCGGAAACGTAGCGCTCGACGTTGCCCGCAGCGCAATACGGCTGGGTGCGGAAACGGTCATGCTTGCATGTCTGGAATCAAGAGAACAGATGCCCGCGTGGGAACGGGAAATCGAGGAAGGGCTAGAAGAAGGCTTGATTCTCCGGAACTCCTGGGGCCCGAAACGTTTCCTTGGGGAGAACGGCAAGATATGCGGCGTTGAATTCAAGCGTTGCACCTCGGTTTTCGATGAGGAGGGGCGATTCAATCCATCGTATGACGAATCCGAAGTGATGGAATTGAAGTGCGACACGGTCCTCGTTGCCATCGGCCAGGCATCGGAGAGTGAAATCATCGGAGGGCTGGGGCTGGATCTTGCCCCCGGAGGACGCATTGCCGCCGATCCGGACACGCTGGCCACAAGCCGTCCGGGAGTCTTCTGCGGCGGTGACGGAATGCTGGGCCCGGCCACCTTTGTTCAGGCGGTGTCCCATGGACGGCAGGCGGCCGAGTCTATCCGCCATTACCTGGAACATGGCGGATTAAGACCGGTGGAAGTCAAGGAACGACCGGTCGACAAGGAACTCAAAGAGTCGGAACGGCTCCGTGCAAGACCCATTGAACGCCACGGCATGCCGATGCTTCCCCCTGAACGGAGAAAGCGCTCGTTTGATGCCATCGAGCTCGGATTTACCGAAGAAACGGCAAAAGCGGAGGGGCAACGCTGCCTCGCCTGCGGCGTCTGCTGTCAGTGTGGCGAGTGTGTCCGGAAGTGTGGGCCTCAAGCTATTGACCTGAGCGAGAAGGAGAGGATCCGCGACCTCGATGTGGGAGCAATCGTCGTTGCCACCGGCGTGGATATCTTCGATGCGGAGCAGTACCCGGAATACGGATTCGGCAAGTATCCCGATGTCATTACAAACCTGCAATTCGAGCGCCTCTGCAACGCGTCCGGACCGACCTCCGGACGGGTGGTCCGGCCCAGCAACGGCGAAGTGCCTCAAAGTGTCGTGTTCATCCAGTGCGTGGGTTCCCGGGATCCGTCGAAAGGAAAGGAATACTGTTCCAAGGTGTGCTGCATGGTTTCGGCCAAGCAGCTGAGCATCTTCAAGCACCACAACCCCGACGGGCAGGCCTATGTCTTTTACATCGACAACAGAACCGGCGGAAAAGGGTACGAGGAATTTCTGAGACGGGTCATTGAGGAGGAAAACGCTCAGTACATCCGCGGACGGGTCGCCAAGGTTTTTGAAGAAGGCGGCCGCCTGGTCGTCCGGGGCGAGAACAGTCTTGCCGGAGTTCCCGTGGAAGTGGAGGCCGATCTCGTGGTCCTGGCCACCGGCCTGATCGCGCAAAAGGACTACATGAACGTATCTCGGGCCCTCAACCTCGCCACCGACAAGAATGGCTTCTTTATCGAGCTGCACCCAAAACTGGGTCCCGTTGAAACGTCCCTCAGCGGAATCTACGTAGCCGGTGCCGCACAGGGGCCGAAAGACATCCCCGAATCAGTCGCACAGGGCGGTGCGGCCGCGGGAGAAGTCCTCACGTTGTTCAGCATCGGGCAGGTGGAAATCGAGCCCACCGTGGCGCAACTCAACGAGCGCCTCTGCACGGGCTGCCGGACCTGCGTGGGACTCTGCGCCTATGACGCCATATCGTTCGACGAATTCAGGAAGACTGCATTCATCAATGCAGCTCTGTGCCAGGGGTGCGGCACGTGCGCCGCGGCATGCCCGGCGGCGGCCATTGCCGTTGCCCATTACACGCCCGAACAGATCTTTGCGCAAATCGAAGGGATTCTTGCATGAGTAGGGGCACCCCCCCGTGGGTGCCCGGGACAGGCACCGTAGGGGCACCCCCCCGTGGGTGCCCGAGACAGGCACCGTAGGGGCACCCCCATAGGCGCCAACTTTTGCAGCATGGCAAATCGGGCCGCTCCCGGCGAGGTACACAAATCACGGGCAGCAGACCGTGTTCGGTCTGGATATTCTGCGATCTTAATGTGCCGAAGGCACATACGAATTTAGCCGGGGGATTAATCCCCCGGAGAGAGACTTCCGGGCCTTGAAAGGCCCGGCTAATCCCGCGAGACGCGGGACGTGTCCCTTCGGGACGTCAAGAGCGACTTTGAACCGGGATGGACCAACGACCAATTTCGGCGCCCATGAGGCGCACCCCCCGTGGGTAATCAGGGCAGGCACGGGGCCTGCCCCCACATATCACGGCCGTAGGGCGGGCCAAACCCGCCGTTTCCCCTGCAAAGGCAGGGGTCGCAATCGGAGAACGTTCATATGAACGACTTTGAACCAAGAATCATTGCCTTCCTCTGTAACTGGTGTTCGTACGTGGCTGCCGATGCGGCAGGGGTTGCTCGTCTTACACAGCTCCCCAATGTGCGGGTCATACGTGTCAACTGTTCCGGAATGGTCGACCCCGGGTACGTGGTGAAGGCATTCGCCAACGGCGCGGACGGCGTGCTCATTGGCGGTTGTCATCCCGGTGATTGCCACTACATATCCGGTAATATCAAGACACTGCGACGGTCGTTCCTCCTCAAGAGCCTGCTGATGGAGCTTGGAGTGGAAGACGGGCGGTTCCGGTTGGAGTGGATCGCCGCGTCGGAAGGTCCTCGCTATGCAAAGGTGATGAACGAGATGGTCGAGGAAATCCGTAAACTGGGCCCGTACGTTCCGCCAGGCCGGAGACTCGCGAAAGGAGCGGCTTAAGGTGCCTAAGAAGAAGCTCGCCGTATACACCGCCACCGGTTGCCGGGCCTGCGAGAACTCCATATTGGACGTGCACTTCCAGATCAGTCCGGTCACGCCTTGGGCCGATGTGGTCTTCTGGCCGTACCTTACGGGAAGTCGGTGGAGTGACCTGGACGGGGACGATCAACTCGACCTTTGCCTGTTTGCAGGTGCCGTCCGCACTGAGGATGACCGAAACGCCGCATTGCGGCTGCGCAGAAAGAGCCGCCTCATGCTTGCGGTGGGAGCATGCTCTGCGTTCGGCGGCATGCCCGGCCTGGTCAATCTCAACGGGGCCCCCGGAGAAGGCGGTCCCGCCGGCCCGCAGGAGGGTGCCGAACCGGCGTTGCCAAAAGCCGAGCCGAGAGTGTCCGCCCTTTCCGGCATCGTGGACGTGGATTATGTGGTGCCGGGGTGCCCTCCCCCGAAGAACCTTTTGTGGGCGGCTATTCAGGCCCTTATCTGTCCTGGAGAGTGTACTTCCCGGATTTCATACGCGGCCTCGCGTCTCCCGGACCCCATCTCCCGGTCCGTTGCATCCGGGGTCCTTCCCCCGAGGGGAAGCACGTTTGCAGGAGAAAAGGCGGTCTGCGCCACCTGTTCCCGTACGAAGGAAGAGAAGAAGTTCCGATCTGTGTTCCGGCCTTATGAAATAGACCCGGATCCGGGGCGATGCCTGTTGGAACAGGGAGTGCTGTGCCAAGGAGTTGCAACCCGCGAAGGATGCGGGGGACTTTGCACCGGGGCGGGCGCACCCTGTAGAGGATGCTTCGGGAAAGCCGAAGCGGTATTCGACCCGGGGGCTAAGATGATATCCGCAATCAGTTCCACATTCGATTCCACGGATGCCCGCGAGATCGAGTCCATGAGCCGAGGATTCGTCGATCTCGCCGGTACGTTGTATCGGTATACAATGCCCGCTCAATGTGTTCTTCTCGGTGGGCCGGCAAAGGATGAGATTCATGCAGCCGACGTTGTTTGAACCCTTGAGATGGCAGGAGCAACCTTCGCGGGTTGCCGTCTACAACGGTGGTGAGGAATGCAACGTCTACTTTCAGATCACCGCGCCCAGGGATCTCGACTCGATCTGTAAGGGCCGGCCGGTCGAGGAACTCCCCCGCATTCTGTCCATACTGGGACCTGCCCATCACATAGCGTCGGCCATGGCACTGGACGGGCTCTTCAACGTCGAGCCTCCCCCCATGGCGGTCAACATGAGACAGGCGCTTCTCCGGACATTGGTCTTTTCTCATCATTTGAGGAAAATCTTCTTCTTCCTCACCTCCCTGGAGGACCCGCTCGCCGACCGTCACACCGTGGGAGAATCACTCGGAAAACCGCTGTTCTCCCGCCACCTGTTCGACGAAATCATGCAATGCCTCTCTCTCGCTCAAGAGGCTGCGGCCATCCTGGGAGGCCGTGCGGAGCATCCATTGACCGCGGTGGCCGGCGGTGTGAGCCGGTACGTGAAACCCGCCTCATACGACAGACTGGCGGAAATCGGTGACGCATGCGTCGCCTTTGCGGTCGGGCTCAGCGGGTTCTTGGGCAGCGATGTTTTCGGCAACCGGCAAGTCTTGGAGCGTCTGCCGGATGTGTCGTTCGAGCCGATGCCGGCCCTGAACATGAGCGACGAAGGAAGCATCGTTCTGCGCGACCCAACGGGCCAAGAAATCGACCGGTTCACTCCGGACGCGGTGTTCGACAAAATCGAGCTCTTTCACGAGCCTTGGACCTACGAACCGTTCGCATGCCTGAAAGGCAAGGGAAGGAACATCTTCGACGGCAACGACTCGGACGGCCTCTATTTCGTCGGTCCTTTGGCCGGACTGAATGCGGGGCTCGAACTCTCGACGCCGAACGCGGAAGCGGAACGCCTGCGCATCATAGACGCACTGGGGCCTCCGCCCCATTTCACTCTCATTGCCGCGTACCGGTCGCTCCTGGTGGAACTGGTCCGGGCCGCGGAACTGATGAACGGACTTTACGACCAAGAGAAGCTCACCGGCCCGGCGACTCGGACGGTTCCCCATGAACTGCGGCAACAGGCAACCGGGGCCGTCGAGTCGCCCCAGGGGCTCATAGTGCACCGCTACCGGGTCGATGATCGGGGCATGGTGCTGGAGACGGACATTCTCGACGCGGCTTCCCAAAACAATGCCTTGCGTTGCAGAGCGGCACGAAGGGCCGTAGAGGAATCCAAGAACCGCAACGGATCTCAGGACGAAATCAAGAGGAACATCGAGGCAAGCCTCCTTCCGTTCTGAACTTCCGCCATGCACGGGCCGGCAGCCGGCGGCCCGTGAAACGATGCCGCGTCTCCGGATAAGAGGAGGAAAGACGTTAACCATGAAAACGCTTATAATTGATGCGGAAAAGTGCTCGGGATGCAGATCCTGCGAAGCCTATTGTGCGCTGAAACATTACGGAGTCTGTGCACCGTCCAAGGCCAGGATCCATGTGGTGAAATGGGAACAGGAGTGCGCCTTTGTCCCCATAAACTGCATGCGCTGTGAAGAGCCCGCCTGCGAAACCGTCTGCCCCAAGCATGCCACATACAGGAACTATGCGACCAATGCAATGAACGTGGATACCAACAGCTGCATCGGTTGCCTGAGCTGCGTTTTTGCCTGCCCTTTCGGCGCAACCTTCGTAGACGGAGATACGGGAAAGGTTCTCAAGTGCGACCTGTGTGACGGCGATCCTACCTGCGTCAAGGTTTGCCCAACCGGAGCGCTGACATTCGAGGAGGTTTCCAAGGAAGCCCGTTTGAAACTGCTGGCGAACGCCGACAGGATGCCTTTGATGGTCAAGAGAGCCATAGGGGAGGAGTAATATGTACGGCTGGGTAGGAAAGATACTGAAGATTGACTTGAGTTCGGGCCGGATTACCACGGAACCTACCGAACCATACATTGATGACTACATTGGCGGGAGGGGCCTCGGCGTACGCCTTATCTACGACAACTACGTTCCCGGGACGGATCCTTTCGATCCGGGCAATCCCTTGATCTTCAACATGGGGCCGTTGACGGGAACAGCGATGCCCGGATCCGGCCGGGTAGATGTGACGGCCGTGTCGCCCATGAGCAGGTTGAGAGCCAAGTCCAACTTCGGCGCCTACTGGGGACCCGAAGCCAAGTACGCGGGATTCGACCATATCATCGTCACCGGCAAGGCCGACAAACCGGTTTACCTGTGGATACGGGATGGACGTGTCGAAATCCGGGATGCTGGGGACATTTGGGGCAAGGACACGTTCGAGACCCAGAAGGCGATCCAGAGTGAACTCGGCGACCCGGAAGTCAAAATCGTGTGCATAGGACCTGCCGGGGAGCGGCTGGTCCGTTTCGCGTGCCTGATAACCGAAACCGGAGATGCCGCGGGCAGGACCGGCATGGGGGCGGTCATGGGGTCCAAGAACCTCAAGGCCATCGCCGTGCGCGGTTCGGGCGGGGTGAAGGTTGCCCGACCGGAGCAGATGCTGAAGCGGTCGCTGGAAGTCATCGAGTTCATGCGCCAACACCCGGCGTATCAGGAACTGTCCAATTGGGGCGTGGCCCGTTCCATGACCATGATGTACGACTTCAGCTTCTTCCCGGTGGGGTATTTTGAGGACGTGGCCTGGGAAGACATCATCAACAACTACAAGGGACCGGAATACGTCGAGAAGTTTCAGTTGAAGAACACCGGCTGCTTCTGCTGCCCGAACCGTTGTATGAACTTTCTCGACGTTCCCGGTCTCGGCAAGGGAGTTACGTCCTGCGAACCGTGGAGCGGTTTCACGGGCGGCGTCTGGAACCTGGACATGGACGTCTTTTGGCAGGCCACCTTGCTCACCAACCGGCTCGGGATGGACTGCACCGAGACATCCGCCTCGATCGGCCTGCTGATGGAGCTGTACCACGAGGGCATCATCACGTCCAAAGACACGGACGGAATCCCCATGGAGCGGGGCAACAAGGAGGCAATCCTCTCGACCATCCGGAAGATCGCGGACCGTGAGGGATACGGCGATCTGCTTGCTGAAGGACAGAAGGTAGCAGCCCAAAGCTTCTCCCCCGAAGCACTCGAAAGAGTGGATCAGGTAAAGGGGCTGGCTCCCCATGCCTATGAATTCCGCGCGTTCAAGGCATCGGGTCTTGGTCAGGCGGTCGGACACCGAGGCGACCCTCTGCCCCTGCGTTCCAGCCTGTTGGAAGTGGACTGGCATCATGCCCCGGAGTGGTTCCAACAGGTCGCAAAGGAACAGTTCGGCAGCGAGGAGGCGGCAATACCGTCCGAGTACAAAGGAAAACCCCTCGCGGTAATTATCTCCGAGCACATGGAACGAGTGGCGGACAATCTCGGAATCTGTAAGTGGCTCTATGGGCTGTTCATCTTCACCGACGTGGAAATGGCAACGAACTACTTCAATGACGTTACCGGTAAGGACTGGGAGATTTCCCACCTGCTCAAGGTATCGGAAAGGGTCCGTAATCTTGAGCGGATGTTCGATGTCAGGCAGGGATTGCGGCGTGTGGACGACTCGCTGCCCAAGAAATTCTTTGAACATCCTTTGGAAAAAGGGAAGTACAAGGGCGCAGTGCTCGATAGGGAGAAATTCGAGCAGATGAAGGACGAATACTATCAACTGAGAGGATGGGATAAGGAAACCGGCATCCCCACGCGCGAAAAACTCGAAGAGCTTGGATTGAAAGATGTTGCCGACGAGGTGCTCGGGAACCTTTGATCGTCGGCCGTTGGACGCTCCGGTTCCGAGAGCCTGATTATGCAATGGTTTTGAATGCAAAAGGAGAAGAACCGATCATGCCGAAGTACATCATTGAAAGAGAGCTTCCCGGTGCGGGAAACCTTCCCGACGCCCAGGTTAAGGGCATTTCCGGCAAGTCATGCGAGGTGTTGCGGGAGCTTGGACCCGGAATCCAGTGGGTTCAGAGCTATGTGACGGCCGACAAGATCTACTGCGTGTACATCGCGGAAAGTGAGGATATCATCCGCAAGCATGCCGAGCTGGGCGGATTCCCGGCAAATACGATCTCCGAAGTCAAGAGAATTATCGACCCGACAACCGCTGAAGGATAGTACCGTTTTCAGGGTTCATCGGAGGGGGGGAGTCACGGGCAGGTGAAACATGAAGGCCGACATCATGGAAGACAAGGGCGCCATTCTCCAGGCCGACAGGAATACCTACGCCATAGCTCCTCACATCCCGGGGGGCTTCATCGATGCCGAGGCATTCGGACGAATGGTGGACATAGCGGAGCGGTACGGAGCGAAGGCGCTTAAAATAACCGCGGGCCAGCGGTTGGCCGTCATCGGGTTACGGGAAGAAGATCTGGACCGCATATGGCAGGACCTACAGATGTCAATCGGCTGCGCCATAGGCCTGTGCGTGCGGATGGTGAAATTCTGTCCCGGAACCACCTACTGCAGGCACGGGAAACAGGACGCCATGGGGGTGGGGATGAGGTTGGACGCCCTGTACCACGGGCATCGGCTCCCGGCCAAATTCAAGATTGGGGTTGCGGGCTGCGAGTACTCCTGCACTGCGCCGCTGGTCAAAGAAGTGGGGCTCAGGGGAATGCCCGAAGGGTGGACGGTTACGGCCGGCGGAAACTGCGGAGCAAAACCGCGGTTCGGAGATGTGCTGGCCGAAGGGCTCGATGATGCGGAAGCGGAGGATATGGTGCGGCGCATCGTCCAATACTTCGACACGGGCGGATCGCCCAAAAAGGTCAGGCTCGGACGGGTAATCGACAAAATGGGAGTGGATGAGTTCAAGAAGAACATCCTATCGTGAAAGGGGGATTGCGTGACATGAAAGACGATATCCTGAGCAAGGCCGCCATCCTCCAACGTGACGGCGAGACGTATGCCGTCATGGCCGGTCCCATCGGCGGGATTATGGATATTCCTACTGCCCGCCGCGTCGCTCAAACAGGCAAGAAGTACAACGCCCACACCTTGAAGCTTACCGGAGCCCAACGGTTGGCTCTCATAGGAATCAAGGAAGACGACATTGACGCGGTATATGCGGATCTCGGAATCAAGCCCGTGCAGAATACCGAATTGTGCCGTCAATATGTAAAGGTCTGCCCGGGGAGCACTTTTTGTTCACGCGGACAGAGGGATACGATCACCTTTGCCGGCAAGCTGGCCGAGAGGTACTATCCGTTTCCGAAGATCAAGTCCAAGGTGAAGATCGGCGTAGCAGGATGCTTCAACTCATGCGTGGAGCCCGCAATAAAGGACATCGGACTCATCGGCCTCCCCAAGGGATGGATTCTGATGGCCGGGGGCGCCGGCGGCAAGGACCCCATGCTCGGCGAGGTGATGGCACGGAACCTCGGTGATGACGAAGTGCTCGACGTCCTGGACAAGCTTCTCAAGTACTACCGTGGGGCATCCCAACGGCACCA
The DNA here is from genome assembly GCA_043806215.1 of Pseudomonadota bacterium. GTDB lineage: Bacteria > Desulfobacterota > Desulfomonilia > Desulfomonilales > Desulfomonilaceae > JAVHLK01. Next base: position 19,643 of record JAZDHD010000100.1, read on the forward strand.
GACAAGAAACATGCGGCTCGGCGTCATCATGCAGAAGGAAGGGAAAGAGAAGCTGATGCGGGTATGCGGGCTGGAATGAGATTACCAATGTATTCACCCTCTGCACGGTCGTTTTATGCAGCTGAAATGGAGGACCGCCATGGCAAAATGGGAATGCACTGCGTGCGGATACGTGTACGACCCGGCTGTCGGAGACCCCGAGAACGGGGTGAAGCCCAACACCGCATTTGAGGACCTCCCGGACTCATGGTTCTGCCCCAACTGCGGAGTGGGAAAGGAATTCTTCGAGAAACAGGAGTAGGAGAGCAGGCTCATGGATCTGGACAAATCCAAGCAGGTTTGTGGAAGATGCAAGGATTGGCAGGGCAAGCGGGAAGTCTGCGGGGACGACGTGGTACGGGTCAAGGCATCGGCCAAAGGAATGTGCCAAAGGCTGAGCAAACTCAAGCCGCCTCATGGAGGATGTGATTTCTGGGAAGACCTGAAAGGGGATGAAAATGGCTGAAAAGAAAGTAACGGTCCTGGCTTACATTAAAGCCAAACCAGGTCTGGAAGACAAGGTCCGGGAGGCCGTCATGAACCTTGTGGAGCCGACCCGCAGTGAAGCCGGATGCATCAACTACGACCTGCACGTGTCCGTAGACGACAAGAGCAGGTTCATGCTCTACGAGAATTGGATCAGCAAGAAGGATCTCGACGAGCACCTTCAAATGCCTTACCTCCAAGACTTTATCGGCAAGAGTGGGGATTTGCTTGCCGAACCTTTGGAAGTCGTATTGTGGGAGATGATTACCGAACCGGAAAAGCCGTGATGCCGACCTTCCGGTGTCGGAGGGGACAGCGGACCCCGGACAACGATGTTCGCCGGGCTTACCGCATCCGATGCCAAGCGGACGGTTTCATACATTCGGCAGGGTAGTGAGTGCCCCGGCAGAGCCGGGGGTTTACCCCTTAGTGCTGCGTGGCGCAAATGCGGTCGCACATTTTCGTCTCGCTGTCTGCTCGGGTGCCGGCAAGAACAAGATCCGGGCACGGAGGCCCGGGCTACGAAGAACAGAGACCAAGCCGGTCGTACACCGTGGGACGGGCGTCCCTGCCCGTCATCTTCCGCGGCTCAGGTTGTGCGACCGCATTTACGCCACAGAACACTTAGTGTCAAAGCTCGTCCTTACAGCGACTTTGCCATGCAGTTACGCGAACGTACGCCGGCACTTCCTGAAAGGTAACTTCTCAAAAACCCCGGGCGAGATCGACTATTCCCCCCCCCCGACCCACCCCGCACGCTGGGTGGCTGCGCTTCCCCCCGCTGGCGGGGGGAAAAGCGGGGGCAAATGGCCCGGACTTATTGAGAAGTTGCCCTGAAAGTATCCGACAGACGCCGGGAACCAGGACATGGAACGCGTCTCAAGACTGTGAGATCGAAGTGAATCGTGCCGCGATTCTCGATAGGCCCGAGTTCTGAGACCGTTTCCATGATCCCGCCCCACAGCTATCTCAACGCCTTGATCCGTCGAATATCCACGGACTTGCCCAGCATGATCAGAATATCGCTATCCTTTATCACAAAGCTTGCAGGCGGGACCAATATGAAGTTCTCCGGAACGAGTTCCTTGATGGCGATGACGTGAACATTGTACTTTGCCCGCAAGTTCAGATCTCTCAGACTTCGTCCGACAAAGTCGCTCGGCGGTCCGACCTGTACGAGGTCGAAGTCTTCCGCCAGCGGGATGAAGTCGAGTACGTTCGGTCGGGATAACCCTCTGGACACCCGCAAGGCCATGTCGCGTTCCGGATGGATGATCTCGGTTGCCCCTACCCGCTTGAGGATTTTGCCGTGATCGTCATCCAGGGCCTTGGCGAGGATCTTCTTCACCCCGATTTCCTGCAAATACAAGCAAATCAACATGCTGGTGCTTATCTTCGTACCGGTGGAGACAATCACCGCATCCATGGTTTCCAGCCCAAGCGCTTTCAGTGCTTCCTTATTTGCGGCATCGAGGAGAATTGCCTCCGTCGAGTATGGGTCGATGGCCTGCACCCTGGCCTTGTCCATCTCGATTGCAACGACCTCGTTGCCGTCTTCGTATAAGGCCTTGGCAGCGTGAAAGCCGAAATTGCCCAGACCTATGACTGCAAATCGTTTCATGCCCGTTCTCCGTCCGTTTACCCGATTGAGTATTCGCGTCCCAAGGGTCATGGCTCAAGCCTCGGATTCAGATAGTGTTCACACTGCACATGGTCCCCGGTCTCGCAAGTCTTGTGCAGCCAACGGCCGCCGAGGACCAACCGGTCGAGGTACCCTCCGCACACCGTCATCTCCTGTTGGGAATCGATCACGTTGTAATGAAGAAACGGACACATCGTCTCCAGAACCCCCGCCAGGTAATCCGCCGGCCCGAGTCCATCGATGATCGAGCGCAGCCGATTTGATTCCAGCGTGATGCCCCCGATATATTTGGCGAATTCCACGCCGGCCCGATTCAGATCTTCCAGTAGCTTTCGATGCTTGAAATCAAGCAATGCCAGTACGGGGTGCATCCGGGTATGACTGTTCCGTTTCAGAGCGAAGGCCAGTTCCAAGAGAGCTTCGCGCTTTCCGATCGGCACCTCTCCAAAACGGACCGCGATGATTCCGGGAGTCGAATCAACGGCTCTGTCAAGACATCGGATCGGGCTTGAAATCCATTCTTCGTCGTCGGACGACGTTTCGCCGACATTGCAGGCGGTGTCACAGATCAGCAAGCGGAGATCCCTATGCGCCTCTTTTTCAATGGTGCTCATTTTCGCTTTCATCCCATCGATTCCTCTTTGGCGACCGGGCCAACATCACTCGGCCGTCTTTGCCCAGTTTGAGCAGACCGACGATGACCACTATGAACTCGAGCCGGCCGAGAAACATGGCGAGTGTTTCCGCCCAAAGGGCTGCATCGGGCATTTGGGCCGAAGTCACGCCCACCGAAATCCCGACCGTTCCGATGGCGGAGGCGAATTCAAAGAGAGAATCTCGGAGGCTGAAGCCGCACATGCACAGAAGCATGACCCCAAGGGCGTAGGTCGCCATGTACAAAAAGACAAAGACGGCAACTTGGCGCACTCTCGCATCATCCACGAAGACGCGGCGCTCGCCCTCCCATACGGGGCGTTCCAAGATCGCGGTTCGCGGCATAAGGTTACGCCTGATTTCCCAGACGAGCAGCTTCCACATGAGATAGACCCGGAACTGCTTGAGGCCGCCGGCCGTGGCACACGTTCCACCGCCGATCAGCATCAAGACAATGAGTACGAAGACCCCGAATGGGTTCCAATTTCCGTAAGTTACGGTGGAGAAGCCCGTTGTGGTGATTGCCGTTACGGTTTCAAAGAGCGCAACTCGGATGGACTTGCCAAGTTGAGGATAGATTTCCCCACACGTCAGGAAGAACAGAGCGGCCGAGGCCAACGGGATGAGCAGGCCCAGCAAGCGGACCTCGCCGTTTCGTGCAACGACGTGAAGCTTGCCGCGCCACAGATACCAGGCGGTAACAAAGCTCAGGTTGCCCAAGACCATGAGCGGCAGGGTTACCGCCTCGACGGCCGTGGAATTCCAGTACCCGATGCTGTCAGCGCGCGTGGAAAACCCTCCTGTCGATACCGCGGCGAAGGAATGGTTGACCGCGTCGAAGAGATCCATGCCTACGATCCAATAAGCCGCGGTTCCGGCGAAGGCGTAGCAGCTATAGATAACGAGAACCAGCCGTGCCGACTGCCGCACTTGAGGGACGAGTTGATCGCTTCGTCCCTCCGCGCTGGAAATGCCTACTCCCGTGGGGCCGACGATGGCCGACATCATGATAACGGCCAAACCCGCTCCGCCGGCAAGCTGGATGATGCTGCGCCAGAGCAGAATCATGGGGCCGGCCTTCGTGACATCCACGACCGACAAACCGGTGGTGGTCCATCCGCTCACGGACTCAAACACGGCCCTGGAGATCGGAAGTCCCGACACCGCTACAAAGGGCCACGCTGAGAAGAGAATGACCACGATCCAGCTGATAAGAACGATAATCCCGCCTTCCTGAATCGAGAGAGTAGTCGCTTTCGTTGAACGAAACAGTCCCCACAGCGCAATCCCGAGAATGGCCAGACAACAGGCGGGAATGCCGAACGCCGGAGCCTGTGAGGCCGCCTCCGGATGAATCGGCAGAATCAGGAGCGGCGTCAACATCACCCCTCCTGCGGGGATGAGGACCATTCCCACGGATGATAGGATCGCCGCGTAGCGTTGTTTGAGGTATTCCTTTTCCCGCAAGGCCCGGTCCCCCTAAATCCTTTCGCCTGTCAATGCCTTCAACACCGGCCCGTGGTTCTCCGGAAGAGTGATCACGACCATGCGGTCGCCCGCCTGCAATACATTGGCTCCGCGGGGAACGATGGGCATGCCGTCGTGGATCACGACCGCGATCAAGGCATTCTCCGGGAGATCGACATCCTTCAGTTGTTTGCCGGCGACCGGGGAATCGTCATCCAGCACGATCTCCGTCACATTTACCCTGCCTTCTCCAACGGGTAGGAGATTGGTGATCTGCTCCAAAGAAGCTCTCTGTTCAATGAGACTGCCGACGATATGGGTTGTCGAAAAGGCTGAGACACCCAGCTTCTCGAACACCTCGGCATTGTCGGGGTCGTTGGCGAGCGCTACGGTCCGGGGCACGCTGAATTGAAGGGAGGCCAGCTGGCAGATAACCAGATTGTCCTGGTCGTTCGGGGTGATGGCAAGCACCGCGTCGGCCCCCATTGCTCCGGCATCCTTAAGAATCCCGGCGTCGCTTCCGTCGCCGCAGACCACTACGGCGGAAAGTTGTCGGGCCAATTGGACGCATTCCGTCTCATTGCGATTGATGATGACGACCTCATATCCTTTGGCCGTGAAGTTCCGCGAAAGGAAATAGAGGGTCTTGCCGCCGCCGACAATGAGCACCTTCATGGTCGCACCCTTTCCCTTTCTACGGATGTGTCGGCCACGGCCTTGAGGAACAGGTCCGCGGCCACGGATGTCGGACAAATGGTATCGATCCCCAATTGAGCGTAGACCTCTTCCCTTTTGGGATCGAACACCCTGGCCTGCACATGCGGAACATTGAATATCTTCCGGGCAACCTGGGCCACCATCAGGTTGACGTTATCGTCGTGCGTCGTCGCAATGAGAATATCGGCATTCTTCAGCTTGGCTTCTTTCAACACCGCCATGTGGGTGGCATCGCCGGCGATGCGGAAGCCGCTGAAATCCGCCGACAAGTTGTCAAACACGGCCTCTTGAATATCGATGACCACGACCGAATTACCCGAACGGCTGAGTTCATTGGCAAGAAGAGAGCCCACGCGTCCACACCCGACGATCACGATGTAACGATTATTCTTCATTCCGATCCTCTTTGCCGCCGGCGTCCTTGAAATCCGTATCTCTCTTTTCCGGTCCGATGTCGATCGGGCCGAATTTGTGCCAGGATGTGGTCCGCTCCAGATTCGCCGAGGCCGGTTTGTAGGTGGGATCGATGTCCAGCGCCGCTCGATAGAACTTCTGGCCATCCACCCAGTCGCCCTTGATTTCAATCAGCGCTCCGAGAAGATTATATGCCTCCGGCTGAGCCGGATCCGCTGCGATGGCCTTCCGGGCCGTCTCACGGGCGGAGCCGAAGCTCTTGTCCGAGATGTGACGTTTGGTCAATTCGATCAATGAGCGGTAATCCACAGCGTTCTCTTCGTCCAGCGTCTCCCGCTCCAATACCCGGGTCGCCAATTCTCGAATTTCACCCGGGCTGAAAGGCTTCTGAATGAAGTCCACCGCTCCGAGTTTCATGGCCTCCACCGCGGACTCGATGGTTCCATGGGCGGTGATGATGATTACCCGGGTTTTTGGCCGGTCGTCCTTGATCAGACGCAAAACTCCCATGCCGTCCATCCCCGGCATCTTCAAATCCAGAAACACAAGCGAGAATGGTTGTTCTCGAAGCTTTTGCAGCGCCTCCTCGCCATTCACGGCCGTCTGGACCGGGATCTCCAGGGGCTCCAACGACTGCGTCATGGTGAGACGGATGTTCTTTTCATCGTCCACCACCAGAATCGGTTTTTTCTGCATGTGTTTCTCCTATTGGGCCGCCGGCAAAGTGAACGTGAAGGTGCTGCCCTGGCCGGGAGACGACTCCACCCAGATAGCGCCGCCGTGAGCCCGCACGATCTCCTTGCAGATTGCAAGCCCGAGACCCGTTCCGCCGGGTTCCTGCCCCTTCACCTGGACAAACTTTTGAAAGATCTTGGATTGATACTCCTGAGGAATCCCCGGTCCATCGTCACGCACGGACAGGTGGACGTGAACCCCGATCCTCTGCGCCGCAAGCTCGATATGGCCGCCTTTGCTCACGTACCGCAACGCATTGGAAATCAGATTGGTCAGTACCCATGTGATCTTGTTCGCATCAGCGCGCACACCGGGCATGTCCTCGGGCGGTTCCGACACAAGAGTGACCTCCTTCATCTCCATCTGACTCTTGAAAACCGCTTTCACGTGATCAAATATGGTCGGCACCGGGACGCTTTCGAACTCCAGATCGATTCTGCCCGCTTCGATCTTGGACAGATCGAGCAAGTCGTTGACCAGCGCCTTCATTCTGTGCACTTCCTCGTGCGCGGCCTTCAGTAACTCGCGGTCCGCCTCGGACAGAGCCCCGGATGCGTGCTCGAGAAGCAGGTCCACGCTCATACCCAGGCCCGTCAGAGGAGTGCGCAGCTCATGAGAGGCCGCCATGACGAATTCACTCTTCAACCGCTCCACTTCCTTCAGGCGGGTCACGTCCCTGAGCAAAAGCACAATGCCCGACAGCGTGCGGTCTCTCCCGCGAATGGCCGTGACGGAAAACAGGTAGTGACGGGACCGCTCTCCGGTGCTGATCGTGATAATGCGTTGTTCATCGGGAACGGCCGGTTGTTTTCCGGTCTCGACGGTTCTGCGGATCAGATCGCAAACATCGGAATCGGGAAAGATTTCCGCACACTCCAATGTGGAGGTTTCCGCGAAGGCCAAACCCAGCAACCGGAGTGCCGCAGGGTTGATGCCGGTCACCTTCAGCCCGGTATCGAAAACCACCAACCCGTCCTCGATGCCGGCAAGAATCGCCTCCCCTTTGGTCTTTTCCGCGATGATCTGCTCGATGTTCAGTTCGTGGTACTGGTGGATCTGAGTGGCCATTCGATTGAATTCGTCCGCCAGACTGCCCAACTCGTCGCCGGTTTCCACGGGTACTTGCACGGAATAGTCGCCCGACGAGATCTTCCTGGACGCTTCCATGAAACCCCGGATCGGTCTCACGATCCGCTCAGCGAGAAACAAGCTGAACAGCAAAGCCACGATCAATGCCGATGCAGCCACAAGCGTAGTCGACCAGATGGCTCGTTCGGCTACACTGCGGGCTCTCACACTTGCGGAGTACATGGTCTCTTCGTTGAGATTACGAAGGCTTATGCACGCCTCGCGAACCTTGGCGAAAACAGGGTGAACTGTTTCGTGATAATAGGTGGTACCCAAAGGGGGCTTGTCACGACGGTGCAAATCGGTCAAAGCGGAGAACTGCCGCCGATAGGCCGCGTAACCAGCCTCGATGGTTTCAAGAAGTTTCCTTTCGCCTTGGATAGTGATGTTATCCTTGGCACGGCCCAGCCACACGAGAAAGCCGGCCTCATTTTCACGAAACTGCGCGATTCCTTTCTCCGTATCACCCATAAACACGAGCAAGATTCCACTATCCTGCCGTTCCAGCGCATCCACCATGTTCTCTGCGGCGATGATGCTCCGGTAGTTCTCACTCAAGATCGCATCGGTCGCCTTTCCCAGGAAAACCAGATTCGCGACCGCCCACGCGACCACAAGGCCCATGAGGACTACGGCAACGCCATATCCAATCAATATTTTCTTTTTCAACGTCATGGAACACTGTCCTCCGTTGGGTCACCGCAGGCATCAATGTAAGAGCAACAGTTGTGCCATTATCCAATACCTGCAATATCAAATAGTTACGAAAGCGGCCTTGAAGAGCGGCCTTGAAGTCTGAAAGATCGAAGCACATGAGACCTTGCATAATGCAAGGCAGACCGGCAGGCAAGACAAGATCAGATTCCGTATGTTTTCCTTCGGCGCCAAAGCGTTGCCTGGTCGATACCCAGGATGTCCGCAGCCTCCTGGAGCGAGGAGGACTTTGCGATCACTCTTCTAATGTGCAGTTCTTCAATCACCGACAAGGGAACCATGTCGCCGATTGCTGGGGTGCCGGACACGGGAGTGATATTGCCGGGGAGGTCGGCTTTTCCGATCCGGTCTCCGCTCCCCAGAATCACCGCGCGCTCGATGGTGTTGCGGAGTTCACGAATATTGCCCGGCCAGGTGTGATTCGTGAGCAAGCGCTCGGCTTCTTCGGTAAAACCGAGAATGGATCTGTGGTTGGCTCGGCTGAAGTAGGCAACGAAATCCACGGCCAACGGCATGATGTCTTCCGGTCGATCTCGGAGCGGAGGAATCGTCAAGTTGATCACGTTGAGCCGGTAGAACAGGTCTTCGCGGAAACGGCCTTCAGCCACTCGCTTTTCGAGGTCTGCATTGGTTGCCGCAATGATGCGCACATCCGCCTTGCGGGGCTCGGATTCCCCGAGACGCTCGTATTCCTTGTCCTGGATGAACCGCAGCAGCTTCGCCTGCACCGAGGGGACCATATCGCCGATTTCGTCCAGGAAGAGCGTACCGCCCTCGCAGGCCGCGATGCGTCCCGGGTTGTCCCGCACCGCGCCTGTGTACGCACCCTTGACATGTCCGAACAACTCACTCTCGAGAAGGTCCGGCGGGACCGCCGGGCATGCCACGATCCCCATGGGCTTTGCGGCCCTCGAGCTCCAGTGATGGATTGCTCTGGCAAACACCGACTTTCCCGTGCCGCTTTCCCCGCAGAGCAGGATAATCGCCTCCGAGGCCGCAGCCTTTTTCGCGGTCTCGATGCTTCGCTGCATCCCTGCATTGCCGCTCCGGATCCTTTCCTCCGGACGGAGCCGCTGCATGTTCTCCTTAAGGGATGCGATTTCGGTTTCCAGTTCCCGAATCCTACCGATTCGCCGAGTAAGGAATTTGACCTGGTCGGGAGTGAACGGTTTGGAAATGTAATCGGCGGCACCTTGTTTCATGGCCTCCACAACGCTCTCGATGGACGCATGGGCCGTGATGACCACGATCTTGGTCCAGGGCGAGTCCGACAGCAACACGGGGATTAGTTCCATGCCGTCTTCCTCACCGAGCTTGAGGTCCACGAAGGCCAGATCGAAGGAACGCCGCCGGGCTTCTCCGACTGCGTCGGAAGGATTGCTCACCGCTATGACCGTATGGCCCTCGGCCGCCAGACAGTACGAGAGCGTCTTGCGGATATTGGGCTCGTCGTCCACCACGAGGATGACGAGGTGGGGGATTGCGTTGTCGATGTTCATGCCGCTATCTATCACGGATCGAGCGTATCATGCAAACCGCCAATCCTCTCGGTATTATCGGGAGACCAAACGTGATAAATGTCGTACCGCCTCGCAGGGGATATCATGATACGGGACATTGCGATACCCCACAGCTTCATCTGAGTTATGGGGGAACTTGACTAAACTTACCCACTTGACGTCACGGTCATATTGGTCTATTTAGTCAAGTATGAAGGTGCCATTTGAACGACAAGCACTGCAAATGATCTACCAACGTCTCGCGGAACTGCTCGACGAGAAGCGGCTTGAGGCTTGTCCGGATGCGGACGATCCCTTGAGTCACACCGATCGGGTATTTCGGGTCGGACCTTTTGTGTTCGTGGTCGAATGGAAAGGCTCCGGCCGTTCTGCCGCGGTCACCGCTGGCATCGAACAGGTGCGCAACCGCGCCAAAGGCATCGATGGGATTGTCGTTCCGTTAGTGGCCGTTCCCTTCATGGGTGAGGTCGGAGGGAGGCGGTGTGCGGATGCCGAAGTCTCCTGGATGGACCTGTCCGGTAATGCTCGAATCTTCGCCCCGGGACTTCGTGTCCTCATCGAAGGCAAACCCAACCGGTATAAGCGGCTCGGACGCCCGTCCACCGTGTTTGCTCCCAAGAGCTCGCGCATCCCAAGGTGGTTGCTCATGCATGCCGCTCATCCTGTTAGCCGGCGGGAAATTGCTCGGGCCACCGGCATGGACGAAGGGTACACAAGCAAAATCGTGGGTAGGTTGGAAGATGACGGGCTGGTCGTTCAAGACGACGACGGAGCCATCAGACCGCGAGACCCCGACCTTCTGCTCGATGCTTGGCGCGAGGCTTACGACTTTTCGAAGCACCACTTGATTAGAGGCCACGTTGCAGCGCGGGCCGGGGACGCATTGTTGCGGCAACTGGCGGACGTCCTCAATCAGGGACCTGTGTCGTATGCCGCAACCGGTCTTGCCGGCGCCTGGTTATTAGACCATTATGTCGGATTTCGCGTCGCGACGTTGTACCTGGACGAAGAACCATCAACCGAGCTGCTCTCGGCTCTCTCGTTCCGAAGCGAGGCTCGCGGAGCCAACGTTTGGCTGGTCATTCCAAACGACGAGGGTGTGTTTCACGGCGCGACGAAGCTCGACGGAATTCGCTGTGTTCACCCGGTTCAGGTCTATCTCGACCTTGGAGCACATACGGAGCGTGCCGAGGAGGCTGCGCATAAGTTGCGCTCCGAGCACTTGAACTGGAAAGCCGATGACTGACAAACCAACCACCGGCTCGGGCTACAGGAGCGAGCAAGTCGAATTGGTGCGAGCGACCTGCCTCTACGTCGCCACCAAGCTCGGTGACCTCATGGATGATCTGGTCGTTGTCGGGGGCTTGGTCCCAACACTACTTATCGAGCAGGGTAGCCTGCACCCCGGGACGGATGCGCATGTTGGGACCATGGACCTGGATGTCGGGCTTGCTCTAGCACTGCTGGACGAGGAGCGATATCGCACACTGACCGAGCGGCTGCGCAGTGCCGGCTTCGAGCAGGATTTCAACGAGGATGGCAATCCCACGAGACAGCGTTGGAAGATCGAAAAACAGGCGAAGGTTACCATCGACTTCTTGATCCAGGCGAGCCTCGCCGGCGACCGAGGCGGTAAGCTGAGAAACATCGAGCCTGACTTCGCAGCACTTATCACGCCCGGGCTCCATCTGGCTTTCCTGGACCGTGAACGGATCACCCTTTCAGGTAAGAACATCTTGGGAGAGCAGGCGACGAGAGACGTCTGGGTGTGCGGACCGGGAGCGTACGTGGTTCTCAAATCCCTCGCCTTCCGAAACCGCGGAGAGAACAAAGACGCGTATGATCTATACTACCTCGTACGCTATTACGGGGAATCGATCAACGATGTCGCCTCCCGTCTCAAGCCGCTCCTCGCAGACCCGGACGCTCAACGGTCAATCAACTTCTTGAAGGAGGACTTTCAGGATCACAACGGAGTCGGGCCTCGGCGGGTCGCTGAGTTCATTTTGGGCACTTCCGACGATGAAATTCAGGCCGATGTCGTGGGTTTCATCGCGCGACTGCTTGATCTTTGCCGGTAGCGGTTTGGAGCGTTTGGGGTCGTGTCTCAAGGTCTCTCGCTGTGTGAGGGCCGCGGGGAAGCAAGCGGGCCAAGAGGATACCTGCCCCCGCCATTCATTGTCTGTCCTCTCCTTACTGGGCGCCGGAAGACATTGTACCAGCACGACTTGAATTTTGAATTGCATGTCTCATGGAAGTTATCAGACGCTCTCTTCCACTTACTCGACAATGGTCTTGAAGACCCCGTAGACATAGGTCTTATGAGAAGGACTGGCAGGATGCGGCTGGATTAGCTCGGACCAGCATACAAAGTCAATCCTGCCTTTGATCACGTCCCCCTTCCGGTACGTCTTCTTGTCCAAAGTCAACGTCTGTCGCGTAGTCGTTTGCCTTAATGCGCCGAAATCGGCAGGGATCCAATGCTTAGACGTAAACTCTCCAGCGTTGACCCGAACGAGCAGCGAATCGCTAAACGCTACTCCGTTATGATGGATGAGGATCTCGAGCACCTGCCCATTACGTAACCTGGCATAACAGGAATAGACCGGATGCTTTGCGCCGTAGGAGTTGGAATAGCATTTGGCCGTCATTCTTATGACCGGCCTACCATCTTTGCAAGTGGCACATTCTTTACATCCATCCGGGCAGGTCCACTCGGATAACTCGAAGCACTTTTCGGGGAAAAAGAACGATAGCCAAGAATCGCACGGAGTATTGAGTATTAGGGCGGGCTTACCATCGCGGCAAGTTTTCGACCCCAAAAATCCTGGGGGACACATCCATTCGTCCGACTCAAAGAACCTATCCGTTAGGTTCGGATCGTAATGAATCTTGGAGGACATCTGCTCAGGCTGGTCGGGCGGAGCTCGCCATATGTCGTAGGCAAAGCCATAACCGATGAGCAACAATACCAGCACAGGGCCCAAGAGGATCCAGTTGTGATTTCGGATGTTCGGCGAGGTTCGCCTGGACGCGCGCTTCAACCTTGACTGATCCAGTTTCTCTTTCATCGAATTTGTCCCAATCATTATGATTTGTCTTTCCTGCACTGCCGAGTTCCAGGGATATCTGGGGACATACACCCGTTTTTTCTAAGATGGACGCTTGCGAGGTCTTCCGGGTTTTCCTTTGCTCAGGTCCCGGCCGGTGATCTTCTCGACCCTTGCCACGAACACTGCATCTCCGGCCGGGCGACCGGTCCGTGTCCGTTTTCGGAGTGTGCTCAACCCACCGTCGTCAGAGGACAGCAGCAATCGCTCCCAATCCTCGACCAGTCCCGGCAGGGTTCGATCTGTGACAAGCGGGTCGTGCTCTGTAATCCCCATGTGAAATCCCGCTCTCGACCAGGGATAATCCCATGGCACTTTCGTCATACCGGCCCGTACCGGATTCTGTTTTACATAGTGCGCTTCCGCCAACAGGCGGCTCTCGTCCGGAACGCATGAAATGAATCGCCCTTGCAACAGGTAACCACGGACCCCGGCGGCGAAATTCTTCATGCGGGTTGTAGCGCCGGTGAGCCCGGCCAAACCCCAGTGCCGGAGATTCTTCTCGGTGAGGTACGACGACGAAGTGGACATGGTTGGTCATGAGACACCAAACAAGTACCGAGACCCCGCGCCGGGCGATTTCTTCTCCCAACATTGCAAGATACTCACGACGGTCCGATTCTTCATGAAACACGTTCATAGACCGAACACCACGCTGCGTGACGTGATGCGGATAACCGGGAACCACTATGCGCGATAGACGAGCCATTGGGTCATGCTGCATGTAAATCTCATGACTGTCAATCAAAACCTGTTGTATGTCCCCATATATCCCCCATATATCCGAGGATATTGTAGAGAACGTCCGTCTAATGCCGACTTGATCTTTTTCTCAAAATCATTGATAAAGAGGGCGGAGGATGAACCATTGCCGCCGGTGCGAGTCGTATTATACAAGGAGGATGACGGAACGGTCCCTATTTCCGACTGGCTGGATGGACTTCAATCTAAGCACAGAGCCAAATGTTTGAGATGGATAGGAACACTGAGAGCCTTTGGACACGATCTCCGACGCCCTGAATCCGATTATCTCCGGGACGGTATTCATGAACTCCGAGTGAGATTTCAAAGCCTCAACTACCGAATGTTTTACTTCTTTCACGGGAACCGGGTCGTAGTACTCACTCACGGATTGAAGAAGGAGAGGGAGGTTCCTCCGAAGGAGATTGACAGGGCTTTGGATCTAAAGAAGAAGTTTGAAGCCGATCCACGGATTCATGCCTTTCAATGGGAGCCTTAATATGGAAGAGAAGGAACGCAGTTCAGATGCTTACGAATGGGCTTATGACCGGTACATCAAAGGCGATCCGGAGATGGAAAAGTACTTTGAAGAGTTGGGGGTCAAAGCCGACATCGCCCGCCAACTTTACAACCTTCGGGAACAGGCGGATTTGACTCAGGAGCAACTCGCCGACCTTGTGGGAATTGATCCATCGATCATAGATGACATGGAAGAATCGGATTACGAAGGGGACTTCCTAGCGATCGCTTCAAGAATAGCCAATGCTCTCCATAGAAGGGTGGAGGTTCGTCTCGTGCCGGTGGAAGCTCCGGAATCTACCGGAATTGCCGTATAGCACTCTTCCTTCTCGGTCACAGGCTACTGCCCTCAACAATACCCATATCTTGGGTCGGCGGACACGGGGCACATGTTCCATATCGACGCTATGCACTCCTCGAATACGGCAAAACCTTAGTATGCCGGCAACAGATCCGGACCCTGAAGGGGTCCCCCAATCGAGGCATCGTAATTGGTCGGCCCCTTCAGGGACGGTCCAGAAAATTGGGTGGATGCCACTTTCCACGGGTTGAAATCCCGCGTCCCGCGGGACTATTCACAGTGAGCCCCTTCCGGGCTCTGGCCGGCCGGCACTCGAACCAATTGGCCGGTAGTCAGCCGGGAATTCGGGGGACAAAACGCTGATTTTCACACTGGACGCTTTCCCAATCGCGCTGGAATCCATGGAACGTCCACCACGCTGCGTGACATGGTGCGGCCGGCCGGGCACCACGATGCGCGACAGAGGAGCCATGGAACCATGCCATGAGAGACCGGTCCCCTGTGAAGGAAATACGTGTTATGTCCCCAGTTTTCCAAGGTTTGAGCGACACGTGATCTGTCGAGAATTGATTCGGTATTTCAACAGGTTCTTGACAACGAGGCTCAATCGGGTAGAGTGTTTGCGCATACTACCGAGTCCGTCACAGGACCGACTCGAAAACAGAGGAAGAAATGGCGGAGTCGCTTACAACGGAGATCGACGTTACTCGAGAATTGTTGGACGATGTTGTCCGTCGCATAGTCCATGCCGTTCAACCGGTCCGCATTGTCTTGTTCGGTTCTGCCGTGCGAGGAGCCCTTGGTCCTCACAGCGACCTGGATATTCTGGTCGTCATGCAGGATGGGACTCACCGCCGGGAAACAGCACAATGCATATATCGATCCTTGTTTGACCTGGAAATACCGAAAGATATCGTTGTAGTCACGGAAAGCGATGTGAAGGATCTCGGGACAAATCCTTCTCTCGTCATACGCCCGGCCCTGGAAGAAGGAAGGGAACTGTACCATGCCCGACAGAGAGCTTGTTCCCGGATCGAGTGAGGGCCGGCTTAACCGTGCAAAGGCGGACCTCGCCCTGGCTCGTGCACCGCTCCCCGAAGGAGCCCTGCTCGAAGACCTCTGTTTTCATGGTCAACAGGCT
The DNA here is from genome assembly GCA_043806215.1 of Pseudomonadota bacterium. Taxonomy (GTDB): domain Bacteria; phylum Desulfobacterota; class Desulfomonilia; order Desulfomonilales; family Desulfomonilaceae; genus JAVHLK01. The sequence goes on from JAZDHD010000100.1 coordinate 34,971, forward strand.
GTTGAAAAAGCGATCAAGGCTGTCTACGTCCACGGTTCAGCCCGCTTCCGATACACCCACGACATTGCAGAATTGTTGTCAGGACTGATTCAGATGGGAGTCTCGATTTCGGACGATATCAGGGAAGCGGCCACACTATCCGACTATGCCCGACAACGGTATCCCGGGCCTGCAGAACCGGTTACGGAGGATGAATACCGGAAAGCTATCCAGTTAGCTGATAGCGTGGTAGCATGGGCTGCACAACAGATTGAAATGAGTGGAAATCAGGGGTGAATCATCGAACGCATCGACTATCTGGGGGGCCTATTATATTTCGATGGTCCAAGATCTTCGGTGAGGTTTGGCGCCAATCTCCCTTGCTGAACGTCCACCGCTCCTCCCCGGTCTTGAGATCTAAGGCGAAGACCGTCCCTTCCCACGAAGTACCAAAGTAAACGGTTCCATCCGCTATCAAGGGTGGAGATACACGAGAAGACTTGGCGTCTTTCTGCCAGAGTACCAAGCCTGTCAGAGCATCCAGGGCACACAAGATCTTATCCTCGCCACCGAAACACACGACACCTTCCGCCGCTCCGAGCGGACTCCAGACCTTTTCGGAAGTCTGCAATTTCCACTTCTCTTGTCCGGTTCTGATGTCCACGGCTTGTAGGGAGCCGTCATAACAGCCGAAGACAACAAGGCCGTCCGTGAAAAACAACTCTGATGTGACTGTGGCCGGCGTTTCGTAACGCCACTTCAACTCGCCTGAATTCTTGTCCACGGCAAAGACTCCATCCTTGCCGCCAAAGCACACGAGCCCTTCGCCGAACAGCTTGTAATCATTTCTCATATCGAGTGCATCCGCAAGTTGCATTACGAGATCCTGCCCTGCAGGATCCGCCCGAAAATCGCGCAGGACTTGAGCCACCGATTCCAACACGCTATCGACGAGCATGATCGGCACCCGCCTACCGAGGTCTGTCAGTTGTGACTCAATCGCGTCGAAGTTGGACTCCTTCCTCAACAGATCCAAGAAAGTAGTTTCCTCATTAATGCCCGAGGTTACGAGGTGTGCTATTGCCCCAACTTTCCGTTCGTCTTTCATGACCTCGGCCAACCCATGAAGGGCCGCTTCATGCGCGACTGATCGCAGAATGCTATCAACAGCCACGATACGATCCGGGGGAATCTCGTTGAGAAGATGCTTGGCCTCCGCAAGTAGGCGTTCTCTATCGGATTTCGAGCAGACCGCCGTATGGGTAAGTATGACGTATATGTTTTCGGCAGAAAAATTGTGAACACAGTTCCGAACGAGATCTTGGAACGGCGTCAACTCATGCCGCCTAATCGAACACATAACGATAACCGCGTCGGAACAAGCCAAATACGCCCATGTCTTGTCCTGTATTCCACCGACTGCGTTGACTCCCGGAGTGTCCACAATGGTCAAAGGCCGCATTCCGTCGATGAACGGATACGTCACGTGAACCTCGACAGGAATCCTCGCCGGCAGGGCCCAATTCTGAATGTAATCCTCTATCGTGCTCTTCTTATCTGCCAGATGGAATCCGCTCATTTCCTCCAGCTGGGCTACAGAGGGAACCGGCTTACCGGCAACAACGAAAGCATCGATCAGCCCGGTTGGTATCTCTCTGAACCGATCTTGGATTCCGGCAAATCTGGCCAGGCTGTCAACCGGTCCGGCCGAACCGAGAGATCCATCTTCTCCTGACAACTCTTGCACGTTTCCGTCAGCGAATACGACCCGGTGGCACGGGGTATTGCCGTGGAAGATTTCCACGATGGCGCTTGTACACAGACGCACATCCCAGGGCAACAAGTCATGCCTCATGAGGGCGTTCACAAAAGAGGACTTGCCCGCGCTGACCTCTCCAATAACGGTAACTCTGTATCGTTCTCTTTCAAGCGAGTCCAGCCGAAGCTTGAGTTGGCTCACCTGTTCCGATTCATTTCGTACTGGGAGAGTTTCGAGGCACGCTCTGCCGAGATTCAGGACTCGCGTCTTCAACAGGTTGTATTGACTAACCTTGCCCATCAATCATGTTCTATCAAGCTTGCGGTTGAAGAATTCCACGACAGACTCGGCCTCATCGAAGACTATTTCATCAACAATGTTCATGAGAATGTAATTCCGAATCCCAAAGTCGTAGCAGATAAAGTCGTTGTCCTTGCAGTCCACGACAGGCATTCTCTGTGCGGTTACGAAATCTACCTTAAGATCAGTGGGAGCGTTTCTAATGTCTTTCGGCGAAAGTATCCGCCAGGAGTCAAATTCGTCCATTTGTATGAATCCACCCCGAGTAATGCGGTACAAGGATGCCAAATCGGCAGGAAAGGCTCCTCGGTATTGTCTGCCCAGCTTTTCCAACTCTGCTGAATCCTTCAAAGGCGGATCAAGATCCGATCTCTGCTTCTGTGCAAGGCTGCAAACGATCTCTTCAATTGTATCCATCGTGCTCCCTCTCTTACACAGTGCGGAAGTGACGAGCAAGCTCTGCGTAAGGCCCGTCAGGTCTGTGAATGCCCTTATGATCCAAGTGATCCTTGGCATGCATCGGGGTTATGTTTTCGGCGCTGTTCTTGCCCCCGAACTCCGAGGGTTGTACATGATGGGCGTCGTAGAGATCGCCTTCCCTGCGGATGGTTTGTCCGTTTTCAACATAGTCACTCTTATACCTGGGCCACGGTATGCCGTTCACTTCTTGCCACTGCTTGATGTACTCGCGCTTGTTCATCAACCAATCTGTTCGTGCCTCCCTAGACTCTGAAAGTGGCACTTTCTCCCATGTTTCCGCTTCAGTTACGTGCAGATCTCCGTCTGAGCTATACTTCTGTACCTCTTCATTGTACTTCTCACTCAGCTTGCTGATCTCGTCGGCAGCCAGCCGCTCCACTCCGCCTGTTTCAGATGAAGCTGCCGTCTGTTTAAGACTGTTGAGCATCTCAATGTTCTGATATCTGTGATATCTGGGGACATACACCGGTTTTTTCTAAGATGGAGGCTTGCGGGGTCTTCCGGGTTTTCCTTTTCTCAGGTCCCGACCGGTGATCTTCTCGACCCTTGCCAGAAACACTGCATCTCCGGCTGGGCGACCGGTCCGTGTCCGTTTTCGGAGTGTGCTCAACCGACCGTCGCCAGAAGAGAGCAGCAATCGCTCCCAATCCTCGACAAGTGCCGGAGATTCCTCTCGGTGAGGTACGACGACGAAGTGGACATGGTTGGTCATGAGACACCACACAAGTACCGAGACCCCGTGCCGGGCGATTTCTTCTCCCGGCATTCCAAGATACTCACGACGGTCCGATTCTTCACGAAACACGTTCCAGGCCAAACACCACGCTGCGTGACGTGATGCGGATAACCAGGAACCACTATGCGCGATGGACGAGCCATTGGGTCCTGCTGCATGAAGATCTCATGGCTGTCCATCACAAAATTGTGTATGTCCCCACATATCCAAGCGGTGGGAAAAGCCAATCTTCCAAACAGTTGAAATGGACCAGACGACGCCGGAATCTTGCGTCTCCACGAACAGACTGGTAGACCCTTGGGACTAGCCATCGTTGCCTCCCCCGTTTGATAGTAGCTGAAGCGCGACGTGCAATCAGAACACCAGAGTGCCTTTGTCTCCAAAGAGCATACGAACGCGTGCTCTCCGGAAAAACATGATGTTGTAAGCAAAGAACAGCAGCAAGGCGAGACCGAAAACCTTGGCGAGCATCATCCGGATGTTTTCCCCCGGACTCATGACCAGAATGAAGAACCGTAGACAACTGACGGCTGAAAAAATGAGGATCAGTGTGACGACCCATTCTTTTCTGTACCGTAACCCGACATAGACCAGACCATAGAGTATGCCAAAAGAGAGACCCGGCAGAACATCCCAAATTCCCTTCCATTCCATAAGATGCGAAAGTACCATAAGAAAAGCCGCCACGCTAAAGACCAAATAGACTCTCTGGATCCTTCGAACCGCCCTCCTGATTTTGTCTTGAGCCGTCCGCATCTCCGAAGGAACTTGCGTGGTGGAGTCCATAGCGGAAATGCCGAGTGGTCCCGGCGGCAATTCCACGGAATAATCTTGGTCATCTCTCAGAAATACTGCACGGGTACCGGTCTCTTCAGGGTTCGTTGTGGCCGTGAGTGATGCAAGGCTTTCGGTAGTGAGATCTCCAATCCCGCCGAACTCGACGATGACGTCACCCTTTTTCATGCCGGCTTTTTGTGCCGCCGACTCCGGACTGAAGCCGAGGATCAGAACACCTCTTTCCAGGAGCCTATCTCCGCTCTGTTTTTCGAGTGCCGATTGAACTTTTTTCATGGCAAGTCACTCTCCTGTCAGGGGGCACGCCCCGCATGGCGGGATATCCTTGAACAACGAACAGACTGTGGCAGGTGTCTGTTCTCTGCAATTGAAACCAAGTATCGCTCAAAGATCTACAGAAGCTTGAGCCCTGAATTCGGCACTCCAGGAAATTCTGCTTGCATCCGGGACATCTTCCACATATGGCCCCCTGGAGGACCGGAAGCAGACTTCGCGATGAACATCTCATTTGTCTTGGATCTTGCCGCAGGGAACTGCCTTCGGGATCCCGAGAACGGGCTGCTCCAGACCACCGGTGCCTATTATGCTCTCTATGTGGCACTGGCCCGTAGCGAAATCCCCTAACGGATAGGTGTTCCACTCGAGCGGGTCGCCATTCTTCGCATCGACGATGTTTCGTTTCACTGTGGCCGGGATATCCTTCCCACTTGTTACATACATCCCGTACACATGGCGTGCGCCCGGCTCCGGTTCCGAACCCTTGAGTGCCGAGCCTTCGATCACCCATTTACCCTCGTGCTTGCTCAATCGAACTAATACGCCGCATTTCTTGTCGCATCCCCGCCAGCCATAGTACGGTCCGACAAGGTAGCCAAGGCCTTTGAATTTTACGAGAGAACTTACAAAATTCTCGTCGAACACATAGTTGAGATCGACGACCTCGTTTCCCAAGCGTTTCAGGACAATGTAGGCCTTGCCGACGCTCGCCGCACACCGTCTATCACATTCCAGTGGTTCGGCCGATTCTTGGCGAGTAGCATCGTCTGCCTGTACTGCTGACGAAGCGATGAGCAGCAGAAAAACGATCAAGAAGGCGGTCAGTTTCATATCGGTCTCCTTTGGCGTATTCAAATGCGAACAGGGCGTCAGATCCGCCTCTTTCCTCAAGTTTGAACCGCATGATTGCGGCTCACGTCGATGGACACGACTCGCTCCTTGGCCGTCCCGGCAGCATAAGCCACGCGGACATCTGGGGACATAGGACATCTGGGGACATACACTGTTTTTTTTAAGATGGACGCTTGCGAGGTCTTCCGGGTTTTCCTTTGCTCAGGTCCCGACCGGTGATCTTCTCGACCCTTGCCACAAACACTGTATCTCCGGCCGGGCGACCGGTCCGTTTTCGCAGTGTGCCCGACCGACCGTCGTCAGAGGAGAGCAGCAATTGCTCCCAATCCTCGACAAGTGCCGGGAGGGTTCGATCTGTGACAAGCGGGTCGTGCACTGTAGTCCCCATGTGAAATCGCGCACTCGACCAGGGATACTCCCATGGCACGGTCACCAAGCCGGCTCGCACCCTCCAGGTGAAGCACGTTCATGGACCGAACACCACGCTGCGCGACATGATGCGGATAACCGGGAAGCACTGTGCGCGATGGACGAACCATTGGGTCATGCTGCGTGAAAATCTCATGACTGTCAACAAAAACTGCTGTATGTCCACAGATATCCAGACATTTTCGTTGACGGAGTGTCGAGAGGGGAGCTATGCTCGACAAGGTAATAGAGGACGATTCTTCGGCAACATGGCCGAGCCTACGAGTTGAGGGGCCACCGCATGATTCCGATAAAGTGAGATCGACGGGCACAGCGGGGAACCCTGCAGCTGATCGGTCTTCCGATTATGTCTATGGCCATAAGCCATGCACGGGATAAAGGAGTCATTATTATGAGTTGTTGTTGCAGGACCATTGTTTTCTTGGCGGTGATGGCTCTTGTGCGTGCCGCATGGCTCACGAGTGACTGTCATGCCGATTGTGTGGCATGCTGGCAGTTGAAAGGGGTCATTGTACAGCTCAAGAACGGCACCACCATCGAGGGTTACGCCACCTGGAACGACAGTTGGGCAGCACTTGGGTACCATATGTCGAGCGCTGGTGATGACGATTCCATAAAACGGGCACTTGAAAACATGAAAGAATTCCCCCAGGTGATCTTTGATCCTAAGGCCCAGATCGACGGAATCGCTGTCTACACCCACCTCCGCACAATAAAATACCCAGTAGCGAAAGCTCTTGTTACGCTTCGAGACCCTGTTGGGGTGAACGTAGAATACATCAAGAACCTAAGACTCAATCCTGGACCTCATGATGGATACGAAGGAGCAGGAACCCTGCCTCTAGTTTCTGAAAGAATTGCAGATCTTCTCCAGACCAAGCCATCGGCTTCGTGCCATCAAGATAGAGGTGCAGGTGACATGTACTGGGTCTCATATGATAAGAGTTTTCCTGCAGAAGAAGTCCAGCGCATGTGCGGACATATGTCAGATGAGGAACTTGAGAAGAAACTGGAAGCGAGGGACATCTTCAGCCTGTATTATGCTTACGATTAGAGCGACATGAACCGCGGTCTCCGTTTGTTCGCCTCGGGCGTACGAACCAAATATTCCAAGACGACGAACTCCGAATCCCCTGATGGTGTCACGGTTTTCCTCCGATGTTCTTAAGATTTCGTCCCTCGTCATGGCAACTGCTTCTTTCTGTTTGAGGATGCAGCGAGCGCCGATGGAAAGATGCAAGAAAGCCATAGTGTTCCGCTCTTCGTTTCCTCCGGCTCTGTCATCCGTGTCATCTAAGCCGGCCCAGCCCGGTGTTCAGACTCTCCTTTCAAAACGGCTTTTCGGAAGCTCAAGGCATACGGGATATTCCGTGTCGCCAATACAGACCGAAAATGATGTTCTAGTCTTAGAAATCCTCATCTCCGACCGTCGTCTCTAAGAACTCGGCCGCCGTAATTATGGCAATACCGCGGAACCTACCTAAGGAACGTAAGTCA
>JAZDHD010000101.1:0-7914 GCA_043806215.1 Pseudomonadota bacterium
CCTGGGGGCCGCCGGCAATCGGGGACATGATACGATTTTGCGAACGGGGCCATGCGACCTCGCAAAACTCGGAATCGTGTCCCCGGATTGCCAAGGTTTGTTTTGGGACAGACGCTTAATCGCGCCGCCCTTGGCCGATTCAGGAAACCATGGATTTCCCTTGACCGTATCCGGACCTTTTGGCTATTCGTGAGTATTATAGTATGTAGGAGGCACGAAGGCCGTCTGTTTGACACGGATGCGCGCCGTGGGATGCCGATGGTACATGTGCAGGTATTCCCCAAACCCGCTTCCATGCTTCATTGCAACAAGGGAACCGAAGCGTTCAAGTGAATTTCCGAAAAAATTCCGACGCCGGAGGATTCAGGAGAGATGATGAACAAGTTTACCGGCCCCAAATACGGAGCCCCCAAACGGTCAGGTCAACAGCAACGGAAGCAGTTCGAGCAACTGCGGGCCACGGAACTCTATTGCCCAAAGTGTCGTCGGGCAACTCCCGTAAGAGAGAGGCTCCTCCTGGTGTTGCCCGAAGGGGAAAAGTACGAGTATCTGTGCGTATACTGCGGAACATCACTGGGAGACAAAATAGCAAAAGGCGAGCCCGGACAAATCGTTATTGTGTAGCGCCTCATCGATCATGGAGCGTGTTCCCGGCGGTTCCGATGGTTCCCCGTCCGTTATCGGCCGATTGCAGGGGCACGGCGTGCCGTGCCCGCGGTCAAATCGGCCTCATCTCCTATTCCGCCTCACAATGTACAACAATCCGGGAATGCCCAGAACAGAAGCCCACAGAAAGGTGAGGGCCCGGAATACCAGCGTCGCGGCTATGGAATGGGCAGGATCCAGGCCGAAGATCTGGGGGAGTTGAATCAGCACCACGTCGAATACTCCCAGCGAGCCGGGAGTAATGGGAACCAGATTGGCCAGATTCCCGAGACTGGAGGTTATTATGACCGCGGAGAATGAGAGCGGCATTCCCAAGGCATGATAAATGAGGTAGAGCGAGAGTGTGAGGGCCAGTGATATGAACAGAAAGGAAACCATGGCCGCAAGAAGGAGTTGCCGGTCCCTGGCGAGCAGATGCCAGGAATTGGCGGCTCCGGCTACGGCTCCCAGGACCCCCCGCTTCTTCCAGGCCATTGGGGGCGGGAAGACGGAAAGATAAAGACAGACACCGAAAAGTCCCAATACCAAAACCGTTAAGACGGGGTGAGTGTACCCGTGAAGCCACGCGAGGAGAGCCAGACCGATAAGGGACAGCGCGGTGTTTATGAAGGCAACCAGTAGTCCCGTGCCTCCGTAGATTGCCGCAAAGGCCTCGAAGTCGAGACCGTGGACCTTCTTGAGGTATACGGCGAGACCCGCGGTCCCTCCCCGCATGGGAAATATCATGTTTCCCATAATGCTGCCGCCGGACAGGGCCGTCAACTCGATATAGCCCAGATCGGGACAAAACCTCCCGAGAAACAGTTTCAGCTGAAACACATTGACGACGAATGTCAGGAGGATGAGCAGCCCTGCGGCAAAGGTTTCAAGGAGCGAAACACTTCTCAGAAATGCGAACTCCCCCCGGTGCGAATGCACGTAGTACCCGCACAGAACAACAAACACCGCTACCAGTGAATAGCCCAAGGCCGCAGAAAACCGGAATCCTTGAGGATCAGGCGTTATTGCACTGTTCTCGGTCCGTTCCTTCGACGCTGAGGCCACGTGGATTCAACTCCATATCCGCAGAAACCGGCAGAATGCAGATCCTGCGGGGCACCGATTATGCGCATCGTGCTCTCTTCATGTGCGGTTTCCACGGCGAAACCCCGGAGTGCTCATCGATGCCGACGATCTTCATGATTCGTTACGGCGGGGAGCCGGCCCGTACCGTGGCCGTCCATCATAGTCGCCACAGGCAGAAACCGCAAGCAAGGACGAAAAGAGCCGGCCGAAGTCCTTTCAATGGAGACGCGTTTCCACCGGTCACGTATTGGGGGGCCTGGAGGGGGAGAAACGACCTCCCCTCCATAGGTGAACCCCGTACGCCGGGTGCGCCGTGACCAATTCGGGAACCGGCATCACTCCATCGAGCGCGTATCGGAGAGATCTGCGGCCCGCTCATTAACGCCCTCGGAAAAAGTCTGTGGGGAACTGGACCATTTCGGCGCCATAATGTTCCTCATTTGCTCGATTTTGCTCCTCAACCACTGATTAGTTGGAAATCTGCCGCTAAGGATGCGGTGGCGCAGCTCATCAATGAGCGGATGTGTGGGGTACTGTTTGCGAAAACGCTCGTAGGTGTCGGAAAACTCGGTAAAAAGTGACGGCATAGGAACCTCCATATTCAGTGGAAAAGAATATCTTGTTAATCAAACCTATTATAATGAGACTCTAAACCGAATTATATGTTCCCTGTGCTGTAAGCTGTCACTTCATTAGAAATCTGAAGGAAGACATGGAGTTTTAGATCCACCGGCGGGAACCCATCCCCTCATCCTCTTTGTGCGGCTCGGGTATCCTACGCGCACTCGGCGTCATTTGTGAAACACCGGTTAGGGTTCCGGGATTCTCTCCTGGAACACGGCCCTGCGCGAAAAACATCGCGGTTTCAATTGCCTGTATCACGTGATCATCGCGGAGTATCGCGAAATCGGTACAAGTTTGTGCGCGATAATTATGCCGGCACTCCATTAATTTCTTGACTCGTCGGAAACCGGATGATAGGAGCCCTTTCCGAGGCAGATGATTGCTTCTCGGCCTTGTACCGGGCGCTGAAAAGTGCGCGGCTTCTTTGTTCGTAATTCTCATTGCCGGTTGATTCTTAATCCCCCGATTTTTCATTCGTCTAAGTGGCGACGCCGAGCCATTGCAATAAACCTTTGGGCGAAAAAGGAGTTTGGATATGAGTCAGAGTGCTTTCCATGCCTCGGCCGGGGATTTCCTTCAATCGTACGATTTCAATCAGAATTACAGCTACTTGAAGAAGCTCATTCAGGAACTGAAAGCCGAAGATGATAAATCCCTGAAACAGGCGCTCTTCGGTGAGGATGAATGCCGGCGGACATTGACTAAGAAGCAGATGAAGCAGCTTTTCCGGTTCCTCAGAAAGATAGAGCACCACTATGAGGAATGCTGCACTCCTCCGATTCCGGATGAGCTGGAAAAATCGATTCGAGGCAAAGAGAGCGACCGGTGGCTCCCGTGGGAACTTGAGGCCATACAGAAGGTGGACGCATGGAGAGAAGAAGTCCAAGAGCGCAAGGTTATGGCGCGCCGGATGTTCGAAGGAGCCCTGGAAAAGGTGCGTAATGGTGAAAAACTGCCATGAACAGAGGGTATGACCAAGCCGGGGGAAGTGCTGCGCTCCCCCGGCGGCCCTCCTAGCCTCACTCCTTCCTGCTGAGCCCCCTATCTGCAAGCGATAAGAGACCATCCCGGTCGATACTCCGGATAAGCCGTTCCTTCATTTAGCTTAAAAACGGTACGGGCAGAGTTTGATTTCATGCGGCAGATGAATTATAACAGATGCATCCCATCCTCCGGGAGGACGAATGGACCAATTTAGACCAAGGAACGACGACAACCCGGTTCGCGAGATACAGCGTGGAGTAGAGGATCTCAAGTCCATGCTCGAGGGGTTCTTCAGGGGCCGTGGAACCTTGATCGTCATAGCCATCCTCATAATCTTGTATTTGGCCTCGGGCTTTTACGTGGTGCAACCCGGGGAGAAGGGCGTAGTGCTCCTGTTTGGTCAGGTGAAATCCATAACAGGGCCCGGTCTCCGGTACCGTTTGCCGAAGCCGTTCATGGACGCAATCGTGGTGGACACGGCCCAGGTGCGGAGGGCGGAGATCGGTTTCCGCTCGGACGGAGGCCGTTCCCGGAGCGTTCCTCCCGAATCGTTGATGCTCACGGGGGACGAGAACATCGTGGACGTTCAGCTGCTCGTTCAGTACGTGATCGACGAGCCGGTGAAGTTCCTTTTTGGAGCGCAAGCGCCTGAAACGGCATTGAGAGCCTCGGCCGAAGTGGCCCTCCGGGGGGTGGTGGGGGAAAACACGATAGACTACACCATGACCAGCGGCAGGATGGTTATCCAGGAGAAGGTGCAAAAGTATCTGCAGCGGCTCATGAACACCTATAACACCGGGTTGTTGGTGACCCAGGCCCGTTTGCTGGTAGTCGATCCCCCCGCCCAGGTTCAGGAGGCATTCCACGACGTCGTGCGCGCCTGGGAGGATAGGGAGCGGTTCATCAAAGAGGCTGAGGGCTACACCGAGGACATCCTTCCAAAAGCCAGAGGTATGGCGCAACAGGAGATTAGACAGGCCGAGGCTTTCAAGGCCCGGCGCGTCATCCGGGCAAAAGGTGATGCCCAAAGGTTCCACCAGGTCCTCTCCGCTTATCTCAAGGCGCCCGAAGTGACTAGGCAGAGGCTCTATCTGGAGAGCGTGGAACAATTTCTTCCCGACACGAAGAAGTTCATCATGGAGAGCGGCGACTCCCGCGTGCTCCCGCTGCTGCCGTTGACCGAGTCGCCGGGCCGCACGGAGAAGCGCGTTATGCCGCAGCCGGCCCAGCCGTCTCCGGAGAAGAAAGGCAACTGAGCTTATGGTAAAGATCATCATAGGTCTTGTGGTCATCGGTATTGCAGTGAGCCAGGCGGCCTTCGTAATTTATCCGCCGGAACAGGCCCTGATTTTGCAGTTTGGAAAGCCTGTACGGACCATTCAGGAGCCCGATCTCTATTTCAAGTATCCGGTGATTCAAGATCTGATTGTTCTGGACAAACGTATCCTGGTTGCCGACGCGCGGGCGGCGGAATATATTACTCTGGACAAGAAGCGCCTGACGGTTGACACGGTCACCCGATGGAAGATCGTCAATCCCCTGGAATTCTATCAGAGCGTGACGAATTACACGGGTGCAACGGCCCGCCTGCACGACATCATTTTCGGCCGGCTCCGGCAGGAGATAGCGAACCGCAACTTCAAGGAATTTATCCGTGAGGAACGAGAAAACATCATGGAGCAGGTAACCTTGGAGACTCGCCAGCAGGTGAAACGGTTCGGCATTGAAGTGATCGACGTGCGGATCAAGAGAGTCGATCTGCCCGAGGAAGTCCAAAACAGCGTTTTTGCGAGGATGAGAGCCGAGCGGGAGCGCATTGCAAAGCGATACCGGGCGGAGGGTGAGGAAAAGGGCCGCGAGATTCGTGCGCGAGCGGATAAGGAGCGGGAGATCATTCTCGCAGAGGCTTACGGGAAGTCCGAAGTACTGCGGGGCGAGGGCGAAGCCGAGGCTACGGCCGTCTATGCGGAGGCGTATGGCAAGGACAAGGAGTTTTACTCCTTTCTCCGGCACCTGGAGGTGTACAAGAAGGTGTTCACCCAGGATACCACCGTGCTGTTGAATCCAAAGTCCTCTCTCCTGGAGTTTCTCGACTCGCCGGGGCGGGCATGGTCGCGTGGTTTGGGCAACCAGCCTCCGGCCGGAACCGTCGGCAAGCCGGATGTTAAGCCGGATACGGCACCGAGATAGGGTTGCGGGAGTTTGCCGGCTCGCGGACGAATTCGCCGAATTGCAGGGCTGCCTTATAGTCGAACGATATATCCCCGGGTCAACGGAACACCATAGCCAAAACGGTTTCAACGTATGACTGGGATACGACGCCAAACCGAAACACAATCTCATTTCGGCTGAACCGCCGACGTGTTTTTCCACCGATGAAAAGGTAATAAAGGGAGTACGGATATGAAAGCTCTTCTCGTATATCCAGCGATACCCGATACATTCTGGAGCTTCAAACACATATTGAAATTCATAAGCAAGAGTGCGGCCCATGTCCCATTAGGCTTGCTCACGGTAGGAGCGATGTTGCCCAAGGAGTGGGATATCCGGCTGGTGGACATGAACGTGGAGCCGCTGCGGGACGAAACGCTTGAGTGGGCGGACTGGGTCTTTGTCGGTGCAATGGTTGTGCAGAAAGAGTCGGTGCGGGAGGTCTTCGACCGAGCCAAGGCCAAGGGTAAGACCATTGTGGCCGGGGGGCCCTTCTTCGCTGCAGCGGAGGAGCGTTTCGATCAGATCGATCATTTGGTCCTCAACGAGGCTGAAATCACGCTCCCCATGTTCCTCGATGATCTGGCACAGGGATGCCCTAAGCCCTTGTACACTTCGGATCAGCGTCCGGACATCACGAAAACGCCCCTCCCGCGATGGGATCTCATTGACATGAAGCAGTACGCTTCCATGTCCGTCCAGTATTCCAGAGGCTGCCCATTCGACTGTGAATTCTGCGATATCGTGAAACTCAACGGGCGCCGCCCGCGGGTGAAGTCCAATGAGCAGATGATCCGGGAGTTTGATCTTCTTTACTCGATAGGCTGGCGGGGCCGCCTGTTCATTGTGGACGACAACTTCATCGGCAACAAGGTCAAGGTCAAGTCACTTCTCCGGGAACTGGTGAAGTGGCAGGAGGCAAAAGATTTCCCGTTTCAACTGTATACCGAATCATCGGTCAACCTGGCCGAGGACGACGAACTGATGGGTCTGATGACCTCCGCAGGATTCGACTCGGTCTTTCTCGGCCTGGAAACTCCCGAGGACGAGTGCCTGATTGAATGCGGCAAACACCAGAACCGGTCAATGGACTTATTGGAAGCGGTGAAGACGATTCAAAGAAATGGGATGGAGGTGATGGGGGGCTTCATCATCGGGTTTGACAACGACCCGCCGAACATTTTTGAACGACAGATCAAATTCATACAGAGCGGCGGCGTGGTGAAGGCCATGATCGGCCTCCTGAACGCAATCCCCGGAACCCGGCTGTATAAGAGGCTAAAGGATGAGGGCCGGTTGCTTCAGGACGCGACGACGGGAGACAATTGCGACGGTTCCCTGAATTTTGTGCCGAAGATGGACGCACAGACCGTAAGAGAAGGATACCAAGCGGTGCTCAACTACCTCTACTCGCCGAAGGAGTACTACAAGCGCGTCTGCCAGTTTCTCGAAGACTACAAACCGGTCCGCAGGAAACGCATCCGTAAGGACGACCTCAAGGCATTCCTCCGGTCCATAGTCTATCTCGGCATACTGGACAAGGGGAAGAGCAAACTCTACTATTGGAAATTGCTTCTCACCGCCTTCATATTTCACCGCCACGCGTTCGGCGAAGCGGTTTCCAGCGCAATCTTCGGATACCATTTCCGGAAGCTCTTGAGCAAACGATGACATGATTCCCGTGCCCGCCCTGAATGCTTAGTCGGCATTCAAGGCGGGAACGGCCGCCCCATTTTTCCGGGCAATCTCCCGTTCAACCATTAGGAGGAGAGTATTTAAGGAGACGGGCTTCCCCACCACGGCATCTATTCCCAGCTTGCGGATGCGTCGGTCTCCCTTGATCTGATCGGCCCACGCGGTGACGAGGATCAAGCGCGGCTTCTTGAGGCCCTGCGCGTTGCACGTATCACATATGCCCTTTGCAACCTCCCATCCGTCCATATGCGGCATGCCAAGATCGCAGAGGATCATGTCGACGTGGTTTTCCCTGAACAGCCTCAGGCCTTCTTGCCCCGACGACGCGGTGAGCACCGCGTAGCCGTACAGAGCCAAACCTTGCCCAAGAACATCAAGTAATTCTTTATGGTCGTCTATAACCAGGACCGTGATTCCGTGCCCGGCCATTGCCTCGGACCTGAATAATCCGGCTTCCACCGGCTTACATAGATCAGTCATGGCCCCCCTCGTCGTAACTGCAGAGTCCCCCCGGCAGCCTGGGATCGGCAGTGAAGATACGTATGACCCGCCCCTTTCACAAGACGGACACACCTTATGCTATTTCGCCTGCTTTGTGCAAGACTGAACATTGCCTCCTCATCCTCTCACACGATTCTGTCCACGGAACTTCCTTTGTGAGGCCCCCCC
>JAZDHD010000102.1:0-22368 GCA_043806215.1 Pseudomonadota bacterium
TGGCCGCATATCCTCATACCCCCCGCCTTATAACTCATTACTGCGACGGCGTTAAGCGTGGGATACAGTCAGCTTACTGAAGGGGGGAATCTGAGGACTCCGACAATGCCGGATTAGGTTGGCACATATGGGCCTGCGCCGGGGAGACGGCGGGCAGCGCCCGTCCCACGAAGAAGACGGGTAGGGACGCCCGTCCCATGAAGGCAAGAGGTATGTCGGTGAGTTCTTTCCTTCTCGAGAACGGGAACGATGGGGAGTTGCCGCGGTCGTAGACTGAGGCTATACTCAAGTGCCATAGATCCGGACAGGCTGAGAAGGCATGGCGGACTACCTCGGCGCGGCCGGGCAAAGAGTTCTTGTTCTCGGCAGGGCGGGCACAGGGGCTGCGATCTGGAGTCGCATCGGCGTCCCCGCCGACAACGGCACCCGCGTCCTCGCCGGCAATGCAAACGTGCGGGTTGGAATGGATTTCAACGACAATACTCTTGACCGTCGAAGCATGATGGCCCTGATCACCGTGGCCGCGTGTATGGCCGCAATCCTTGTAACTCCGCCGTTCTGGAGCGTATACAAACTGGGGATCCAGGCCGTCTTCAACTATTTCAAACAGGACACGTTCTACTACCTGGCCATCGCAGCCAAGTCCAGGACCGGTTTCTACACATTTGACGGAGAATCGGCCACAAGCGGATTTCATCCTCTATGGCAAGTATGCGTTACCGGCCTTTTCAATCTGATTCCCGACATGAGTCAGGAGTCTCAGATCTTTTCCGTATTCTTCGTGGGCGTGGCGACGGTCACGCTCGGCCTCGTGCTTACGGGCTTCGCTCTGTACAACATAACCGGATCCAGGGTGCTCGGCATACTGCTCGTTCCCGGTCTGATCTATCTCGCGTTCTCCTTTGTCACGCCGTTCTCCAATTCCCCCTGGGCATACATGAACGGTATGGAGAGCGGCATGACCGTCTTCCTGGGAGGCTTTCTCTTCACGCTGATTGCCGTGCACCACAATAATCCCGACTCCTGCATGCGGCGTAAGCGGTTCGTCATCGCCCTGGGATCCGTACTTGCCTTGATGGTGCTTGCCCGGTTGGACGACGTGTTTCTCATCCCTGCATTTGCCCTTTGCGCGCTGTTGCCCGACGGACGGCCGTTCCGGAGCAGGTTCGTGAGCACGATCCTGCTGGTGCTTCCCTGCGCCCTGGTCTTGACAGGCTACCTGCTCTTCAACCGGTATTCGGTGGGGAACTTCATGCCGGTCAGCGGAATGGCCAAAGGCGGTTTCACGCTGGTGAGCAATATCGGGCAACTCCTCATGCTGAGCGGACTGAAACCGTTTCCGTTGAGCATGAATGCCTATGTGCAATTCTTCGAGATCTTCTACCGGCACATTCAAATGCTCTTTCCCATGCTCCTGGCGGCACTTTTCCTCATCGTCATGCGCAAGGGCGGAGGGGGTTCCCCGGAGGCAACGGTTTTCCGGGCCGAAACACCAACGGATGAGAGTATCGGGACGGGACGGACAAAGGATACGTTCCTCAAGGCCGTCCTGCTCTACGTCCTTTTCAAGGGCCTGTACAACCTGCTGAACGTTCATGTGAACCACCAGGGACTGAGCTGGTATTACCCTCTTTCCGTCACCGCGGTCAATTTCGTTGCGCTTGTGTTGTTGTCCCCGGTTTATCGCCGTTACGCCCCCGCGGATTACTTGACCCGGACCGCGGCCGCCTTCGTCCTTGCGGTATTTCTGGCCGTGCACGTCATTACCGCCACGGCCGTCACCATGAACGTGAGAACGCACGGCAGCCGGGTTTTCGCTTTCTGGAAGGAGGCGCAGAAGCTTGCCGCGGATCTCCGGTCCAGGCATCCCGGGATCAAACTGGTGGAATTCGACGACGCATTCATGACCTATTCCACGGGGATTCCCGCCATACACGGGATCGGGTTTGCTCTGGACTACGAAGGGTTCAAAGCCAAGACCGAGGGCAGGTTGCTGGAATACTGCTACGGGAGAGGGTTCGACACCATTGCATCGTTGCAGTACATACCACTGGGGAATCAGGATCCGTCATCGTCGGCAATATCCCAACACTTCAAGAAGTCACGATTTTTCGGGGGAGAGGATCTCGACAAATACGTTTTCAAAGTCCTCCTGGTGGACGAGAAAACCGGCGCCACGTTCGTGCGGTTCAAACCCAAGACGCTGGAGAAGGGATAAGCCGTCAATCGCGTCGTCGGCCGCTGCGGTCCTGCTCGATCCGCTCCAACGCCGTTTCCAGGTTGCGTTTGGCGGCCACGTCTTCCGGGTTGCCGGCGAGTGCCTTTCTGAAATGCGCAACCGCAGCGTCCGGTTTCCCGATGGTGGCCCATATCACGCCGATATCGTTGTGTGATTGCCAATGGTCCGGTTTGATTTCCAACGTTGTGCGGAATGAATCCAGTGCCGACCGGAGATCGCCCGCCTTCATCAGGGCCTTTCCCAATACGTAGTGCGCTTCATGGGACTCCCGGTTGCCTTCCACGGCCCGGCGAAGGTGAGGGAGTGCCTTATCGTGTCGTCCCATCGCGAGGAGTGCGCGGCCCATCTCGTATTGAGCCGTCGGGTTTTCAGGGGCCAATGCCAGGGCTCTCTCAAACCGGGAAACCGCGTCCGGCAAGCGGCCTTTGCCCATGAACAACCGTCCGAGGGCAACATGTGCGTCCGCAGACTCCGGGTCGATGTCCAATGCCTTCCCGAAGGACAATTCGGCCTGTTCAAAGTCCCCGAGGGCCGTGTAGGCATTTCCCCGCAATACCGCTGCGGAGAATGACGCGGGGTTGACCGCCGACAGTCGGCGGCACACTTCGACGGCCTTGGACGGCCTTCCTTGCTGCAGCAGCGACATTCCCAGGCCGATGAGGGCCTGCTCCGTGCCGTGGCGTTCGATCCGTTGGGAGTCGGGGGGCAGTCTTTCCACCACTTCCCTCCAGAAGGCGACCGGATTGGTCCACAAATCGGCCTTGGCCGTCGCAGCCCAACCCATGAAGAGGATCACTGCGGCATAGGCTCCCAATAAACCGGCTTGCAGGGCGGTCCGCCGCGACGAATCCCGGATGCTTGCCGGGAATATCATTGCGAGATCCGCGACGACAAGCAAAAGGCCCGCCATGGGGGCCGCGGCCCGGTAACCGAGGAACAGGTATTGAGGCACGAGAACGGACTCGGGGAGTAGATTCACCAGGAAGAAGAGGAGCCCGAAACCGATGAGGGGTCTTCGACGCAGCATGAAGAGGCCGGCGACGGTCAGGCACACGGTCCCGGCAACCGCGGCGAGAGTGACGGGGGGGCTTAGGAGCGAGCTTGACACGACCTGTGGACTGAAGAGCCGCACGGTCGAAGGGAAGGGGACCAGGATCATTTCCAGGTACGAAAACAGGACCCGGCACTGCGTCAAGAGAACTTCGGGAACGGTCAGCCGGCTTTCCCGGTAGTAGCGGGACAGGGTGGCTGCAATGCCGGAGGATTCCTGCAAACCGTGAGGACTTTCGAGAAACGACAGACCGCCTACAAAGGCGGCCGTCACGGCGAGGCAG
Organism: Pseudomonadota bacterium; assembly: GCA_043806215.1. GTDB lineage: Bacteria > Desulfobacterota > Desulfomonilia > Desulfomonilales > Desulfomonilaceae > JAVHLK01. The sequence goes on from JAZDHD010000102.1 coordinate 3,574, forward strand.
ATTGCCGCCCTCGCTGCGAACGTCTTGAGGGTGTTCGGGAAGAAGGCCGTCTCGGCGAGGAGTACAATAAGCGGCAAGACGACCGAGGTCTCTTTTGAGCCCAGTGCGAGGAGGAAGAACAGTGCGCTCCACGAATAGCCCAGTGCCGGCCGCCGCGACCTCGCTGCGACGTAGGCGCCGAGTGAGGCCGTCATGAAGAGAAAGGCCAAGAGAGCCATCCGCTGCCAGACATACACGACCACGTACGTTTGAATGGGATGCACGACAAAGATCAAACCGAGAGCAACGGCAACCCCGTGCATCCGTTTGTGGTCCGTTTCGCCGGCGGTTCCGGATGCTTCGAGAAGGAGGCCGATCAATATGACCAGTGCAACACCCGCAGCCGCGAGAAGGGCCGCGTTGCAGATGCGGAACGGCCGCGGGACCATCCCGCCGGTAAGGTAATTCAAGTAGAACGTGATCATGGGTACGGGACGCTGGCGGAATATATTGACGGTCTCGGCAAGGCCTCGGTCAAAAGCGTCCCGGTTTTGTTCGAGCCGGTTCGCCGAATCGTAATAGAACGGAGCGGTGAACGCGGAATGGTGTAGGGCCAAAGCAACGAAGAAATAGGCGAGAAAGAGCCAAACCGGCCAAAGGCGACGGATCCATTCCATGGTCATTCCACAACGACGAGATCGGCTGAGAGCAACGATGAACGCCATACTATCCCAGTATTGTCGTGGAAGGAAGGGCTTTGCTGAAGAGATGTCGGTAATCACACTGTTTCGCGAACCGCGGTGATTCGCGGTTCACAACCGGCCATGAAAGCCCGCCCCGCTCCGGATTGAAGACCGGGCAGAGCCGGGAGGATAGGCATTCCCAGTGGAATATGACGGTTGGTGGGGATGTGCACGAGGGGCGCCTTTCGGCACGGCCTCACGCACATCGGAGAAGGCGGGTTATTCGGCCAGAAGGGCCTTGAGTTCCTTATTGAATTCGGGAACGACCTTGAAAAGATCGCCGACGATGCCGTAATCGGCCTTGGTGAAGATGGGAGCTTCCGTGTCCTTGTTGATGGCTACGATGACCTTTGAGGATCCCATTCCCGCGAGATGCTGGATCGATCCGGAGATACCGCATGCCACATAGAGATTGGGCGTGACGGTCTTCCCGGTCTGTCCCACCTGATCGGAGTGCGGCCGCCAACCGGCGTCCACCGCCGCCCTGGATGCTCCCACCGTAGCCGTGGGGCCGAAGATCGCAGCCATTTCCTCGAGAAGCGAGTAATCCGTGCCGCCCATTCCACGGCCGCCGGAAACGATGATTTCGGCCTCGGTGAGGTCCACCTTCCCGGTGGTGTCAAGGACGAGATCCTTCGTAGTATACGTCTTGCGGCTCGTGTCGGGCGTAAAGGCCACCTTCTCCACCGTGCCGGCCTTGGGATTCTCGACGGCTTCCAATACGTTGGGTCTGGCTGTTGCCATTTGAGGCGACCCCTGGGCCACCCATTCTGCGTAGCACTTGCCGGCGAACATCGGGCGTTTTGCCGTCAGTTTGCTTCCGTCCAGCCGAAATGCCACGCAGTCGGCAATGGTTGCAACGCCGAGTTTCGCAGCGGTTCTCGGGGCAAGATCCTTGCCTTGCATGGAGTGACCCATGAGCAGAATGTCCGGCTGCTTGTCCTTGGCGATCTGAGCCAGGGCCTGAGCATAGTATTCCGAGTTGTACGCTTCCAGTTCCGGAGATTCCACCACGAGCACCGTGTCAACGCCGTACTTGGCCAGTTCCGGGGCAAATTGCTCGGCCTGGGAACCCATCACCACGGCAGCCAGGTCGCCTCCCAATTCGTCGGCCAGTTTACGTCCCGTGCTTGCGAGCTCAAAGGCGGTCTTCTTGAGTTTTCCTCCTTTGATCTCGCCGTATATCATCACCTTTGACATTTGTTATTACCCTCCGTAGAGCGTGCCTTTCTTGAGTTAAAACGAGCTAGATGATTTTGGCCTCTGAACGAAGCGCCTGAACGACGGTCTTTGCGACATCCGCGGGTTCCATGTCTTCGTACTTCTTACCCGCCAGTCTTTCCGGAGGCATCGAATATGCTTTGGACTCCAGCTTGGCTTCCGGCGTGATACCCAGATCTGCCACCGTCTTCTTGTCGATCTTCTTTTTCTTGGCCTTCATAATGCCCGGCAGAGACGCGTATCGGGGTTCGTTCAGGCCTTTCTGCGATGTCAGCACGCAGGGCAGGGGCGTTTCGATCACTTCCTTACCGCCTTCAACATCGCGTTCCACGGCGGCTGTCTGTTTGTCGGCCGTGGCTTCCACCTTGGTAACCAGGGTGACCTGCGGGATCTGCAGGAGCTCGGCCAGCATGGCGCCGGCCTCTCCGAAGTCGTCATCGATGGCACGATGACCGCAGAAGACTACATCATAACCTTCTTGGGTTGCTGCTGCGGCCAATACTTGAGCGATCACATAGGGATCGGCCTGGTTGACCGATTCGTCGTTCACGTGAATCCCACGGTCCGCCCCCATGGCCAGAGCCGTACGGATGGCTTCAGTGCAGCGGTCGGGACCGACGGTGAGGATAACCACTTCCCCGGACTTGTATTTTTCCTTGAGGCGCAGAGCTTCCTCAACGCTGAACTCATCATAGGGATTGATGACATACTTGACGCCGTCGGTTACGATTCCAGTCCCATCAGGGTTGACCTTGATTTGGGTCTCCGTATCCGGGACTTGTTTGAGACATACCAGTGACTTCACAGAAGATCCTCCTTTCACGGTAACTATTGCTCAAGAGGAGATCAAAACGCGTTGATCCCTCCTGGAAAACGGTGCGTGCGGCCTGTGCTCCATGTGTTGATGTGCCGCCGAGATCACTGGAAACGGAGAAGAGAGAGAATAAATTCAACAAAACCTTATGAGTGTACAGGCGGAAGGGATGAGAGTCAAGCCAAATCCCCGGAAGATAAAAAAATATCGCGTGTCGGCAGAAGCGGCCCCCCGTGGCCCCGGCGGGGATGCCGTTGAAGACTTACCGGCGGTTGATTCTTGACCGGATGACTCAAAATGGTTAGAGTGCTATTCCACAAACCCCGACATGCGGGTTCGCAGAACCGGACCCTTGTATTGGAAAGGCCGTATCCTTCGTCGGCGCTTCGCCGAAGCGACGATTTCTTGGCATGATTACGGGAAAGACTCCACAAGGAGGTGTACATGTCGAATTTCAAAGTGAACAAGACTTTTGCGGAGATCAACGAGAAGATCAAGAAGGGTGAGGCCGTCGTCGTCACCGCGGCGGAGATGATCGGCATCACGAAGGAGGACGGCCCGGTTCAGGCTGCGCGCAAAGTGGACGTGGTCACCACGGGTACTTTCGGGATAATGTGTTCATCCGGAGCATTTCTCAACATCGGCCATGCAAAACCGAGAATCCGGGCGTCAAGGGTGCGCCTCAACGGCGTGGAGGCCTATGCGGGAATCGCGGCCGTGGATTGCTATATCGGTGTGACACAAACTCGGGAGGACGACCCGCTCAACAAGGTGTTTCCCGGCAGATTCCGGTACGGCGGCGGACATGTGATCGAGGATCTCGTTGCGGGTAAGGAGATCCATATCCAAGCCGAATCGTACGGCACCGACTGTTATCCGAACCGGACCCACGAGGCCCGTATCACCCTCAAGGACTTGCCCGACGCAGTTCTCTTAAATCCCCGGAATGCATATCAAAACTACAACTGTGCAGTCAACCGGTCCGGTAAGACCATTTACACGTACATGGGTATTCTACGGCCGGAATGCGTCAACGCGAACTATTCCACATCAGGTCAACTCAGTCCGTTGCTGAACGACCCATTCTATAGAACCATCGGAATCGGGACCCGCATATTCCTTGGAGGAGGAGTCGGGTACGTGATCGGAGCGGGAACGCAACACAACCCGGCGGTAACGAGATCGGAAAACGGCGTGGTCATGGGAGGAGCAGGCACGATTTCGGTGCGCGGGGATCTCAAGGGCATGTCCCCGAAATTCCTACGGGGGGCGTCGTTGACCGGGTACGGGTGCTCGTTGAACGTAGGGATCGGTATTCCCATTCCCATTCTCAATGAAGAGATGGCCATGTTCACGTCGGTGTCCGACGACAAAATCTTCGTGCCGGTGGTGGACTATGGAAAGGATTACCCCGAGGGCGGAGGCTCGGCAATCACTCATGTGACATACGGACAACTGAAATCCGGGGAGATCGAGGTGGACGGAAAGAAGGTGACCACCGCACCTCTGTCGAGCTATTCCGCGGCCCTCGAAATCGCCGGCATGCTCAAGGATTGGATACGGTCGGGACAATTCCTGTTGGGCGAGCCCCAGGAGACATTGCCCTCCGTGCCCTTTGCCGGCTTCCCCGGACTGCAATGACGCCGCGAATAGTCTTCGGGCCAAGGACCTACCGGGATTATGAAGCCTCGGACGGGTTCGAGGCCTTCCGTGTGACGGTCCTGACATCGGACTTGTACGTGAAGGCGCTGTCCCGTCTGGAAAAGGAGACCGAACATCTGATACGTGAGTGCCGGTACCAGATAGAAGCGGCAATTGGCCGCAGGCCGGAGTTCCTCACCAGCCTGGAACCTTTGGATGAGGACCCGGCGGATTCCCCGGCCGTACTCCGGATGATCCGTGCGGGGAGGAAGGCCGGCGTCGGGCCCATGGCCGCTGTGGCCGGTGAAGTGGCCCACTATGTTGGCAAGGGGCTTCTGGAAAAGTCCGCGGAGGTCATCATAGAGAACGGAGGAGATCTGTTTATCCACGTGAACCGGTCGGTGCTGGTGGGCCTGTTCGCGGGGGATTCCCCATTCGGCGGAAAAATCGGCCTAAAGATAGGTCCGACGCCCGTATCGGTAGGAGTGTGCACGTCGTCGGCAACCATTGGACCTTCGCTCAGCCTGGGGAATGCGGACTGTGCCACCATAGTCTCCCGGAACACGGCCCTGGCGGATGCAACGGCTACCGCCATGGGAAACAGGGTGCATAAACCGGCTGATCTCAAGCGGGCGGTGGAATGGGCACTAGGCATCCCGGGAGTCGATGGGGCTTTGGCCCTGCTTGGCGACAAGATCGCGGTCCTCGGAGATATTGAGTTGGTCCCATTGGGCGATTAAGGACGTGATGCCGACGCGTGTCCGTGGATATGAGCTATCGGTCCCAACGGGAGAGGAGAGGTGCGGAAATGGCTTCAAGAAACGTTCTTCTGATATTCAAGTCAAACATCATGTACAAGCCGGTGATTTACCGGCTTGCAAAGGACTTCGACCTCATCTTCAACATTCTGGAGGCCAAGATACTACCCCGGAAAGAAGGGAGAATCCTCCTTGAACTGCGCGGGGAAGAAGATCTGATCGACAAGGGAGTGAAATTTCTCGAGGACCATCGGGTTGTCGTGGAAAAACTCTCCGACCGGATTTGGAGAGAGGAAGACCGTTGCGTGCATTGCGGAGCCTGCACCGGGCTTTGTCCTACGCAGGCCCTGTATGTTGTCCCACCGGAAATGAAGGTCGTTTTCGACGTGAACAAATGCGTTGCGTGCGGCATCTGCGGTATTGTCTGTCCGTTCGGCGCAATGAAGGACGTGACCCTCTTCGATCCGTTTGCCGAGCACGATGTGGGCAAGTAGCGTTTCACAACCGTCTTTCAATTGAAGGGTGTGGTGCGACGGAATGCTCCGTCGTACATGAGTCCCCGTCCTTGGGCCGGAGACATGCAGCCGAAGACCCGGCAGAGCCCGGCGGATAGTCATTCCCGGGCTGTAGGGGTCCCGCGCGGAACGCGGGATGGCCGCCCGGGTAGGCACGGGGGCCTCTCCCTACGAGAACGAGAAGGAAGAGGATTTTCAGGTAAACCCCCATGATCGGGGCGATCACAACCGATCATGAAAATTCCTCGGGGCTGCGAGCCGAAGACCGGGCAGAGCCCGGCGGATAGGCATTCCCAGGCAGGAGCCTGGGAACGAGAGGAGGGGGATTTTCAGGTAAAACAAGGTCGCACAGGCCGAACCGTCTTCCCGGCGTAGGCCGGGAACCAGTCTCTTTTTCACGGACCCCGGCCTGCCCCGGGGAGATGACGGGCAGGGACGCTCGTCCCACGAAGATAACGGGCAGGGACGCTCGTCCCACGAAGATGACGGGCAGGGACGCCCGTCCCACGAAGATGACGGGCAGGGACGCTCGTCCCACAAAACAGGTCTGAGGCTTCATGACAGTCCTTCGTAGCCCGGGCCTCCGTGCCCGGATCTTGTTCTTGCCGGCACCTTCAGGTGAAAACGTTTCAATGGCAGACTTCGACAAGGACGCGATCCGATCATCCCCGCAAGAGCCGCATAGTGCATCATACCTGTTGATTGCGTGGTTTCCCGCTCTCGTCGTGTTCATTCTCATCCCTTTCACGGTGTATTTCCCCAATCGGAATGAATTCGGAGGGAACCTCATCCTACCGTCGCTCTCGGCTTTGGCGGGTGTGGGCTGTTTCGCGGCCGTCTTGCCCATCCTGCTCTTCCGGCCGTCGATCCGCGGGAGAATGGCGACCATGCTCTTCTTCTTGGGCGTCTATCTTGCTTTGGCCGACCTGTTGGCGCCCGTCCAAATCGGAGATCTCACATCGGGGCCGCATCATGTGCATCCCGTGGAACCCGTCTTTCTTACCATTGTTGAAGTGGTACTGTTCGCAGCATCGGTCTGGGCGGCCGTTAGATTGCCTGCGGAATGGGTCGCCCGGATTGGGGCCCCGTTTGTCATTGCGCTGGTGGCGATTCAGGCATGGTACTTCTATGCCGGGATACCTCCCGACGTGGTTCTCAAGTGGAAGGGACACACGATCTATCAGCGGAGTTCGCGCTCCCCCGTTCCCGGAACCCTTGCCAAGAGCGGAAATGTGTACCAGATCTGCTTTGATGCGTACAGCGGCCCGGTGTTCCGGGACACGTTGAAAGAAGCCGGCAACGCGGATGCTTTCCACGGCTTTACCTTCTTCGAGAATGCCCGATCCAACTATGTCTTCACCAGAGCTTCTTTGCCCAGCTACTTCACCGGAACGTTCTTTAAAGGAGGAAGCGCAGTCGCATGGGACGCCGCGCGAACCAGCGGCGGAATGCCGGAAGCGTTGCACGGTCAAGGGTACGCAGTATCCATGTACACTCCCGATGTCGGGTATTTCCACAAACGCGCTTCGCATGCGCGGCAACTGCTCGATGTCATCAAAGACCGGGAAAAGTCTGAACTGATGTTCGATTTCTACGATTTCGCCGACCTCTGTCTGTTGAGGATCGTTCCGAACTGGATGCAACAGGAACTGTACGAGGACGGGCGCGGCTTGATCGGCCGGATGTTTTCTCCGGAACATCAGGAATCCCGCGGGCGCGGGAACCTGAACCGGAAGTGTCGGAAGGATATCGTCCAATGCCTTCCGCTGGTCCGTGCTCTGATGGAAGAGGAAAGGGACCGGCCCGCTCACGGACAGTACGTGTACGCTCACTTTTGGTTCACGCACAACCCCATCGGCAACAGGAACAGCGATTGCACCCTCAATGAGGCGGGCGACTCGACATACTTCGATCATGCCGTGTGCGCCACCAGGATCATGGAGCGGTTCATCGAGGAACTGAAAAGGCTGGGAAGGTTCGAGAATTCTACGATCATCTTCCAGTCCGATCACGGCCATACGGACGCGGGTCCCAAAGATCCGAACGAAGACGCTTTGCCGGAAGACGTTGCATCGAGAATCCGCGAGGTGACGGGAATGAATCCTCGTTTACTTGTGAACAAGACTCACGCGCTGCTCCTGGTTAAACGGGGAGGCGATTACGGGACTCAACTCCGCGTTTCAAAGAGTCCGGCCGCTCTGGTGGACATTCCGGCGACGGTTTACCGTCAGTTGGGCATCGACCTGAGAACCGAAGAGGGGCGGCCCATATTCGAGATCGAGGAATCGGAAAAGAGAGAGATACACATGTTTGCCGGCTTTTCGCGGCGCGGTGAGGCTCCCATAGCTCAGTTGTCCCGGATGGTCCTGACGAAGGGAGAACTGGTCCACTTTTCATTCACAAAGGGCGTAGGCTGGAAACTCTATCCCGACATACCCTTCACCAAGGATTAGATCGGTACGGCGTCAATCCGTGCGGAACGGGATGGAAAAACGGAACGTGCACCCTTTCCCCAACCCCTCGCTCTCAACCCAGATGCGTCCTCCATGGAGTTCCACAAGTCTGCGGCTCAGGGTCAGACCAAGGCCCGTACCTTTTTCCCGGACTTGTTTGGACGAATGAGCCTGCTCAAAGGTGAAGAATATCCGTTCGCTGTCTTCCTGTTTCAAACCGATGCCGCTGTCGACTACGCTGATAACGACATCATTGCCTTGCCTTTCGGCCAGCAGTTCGATCCGCCCTCCATCCGGCGTGAACTTGGCCGCGTTGGAGAGAAGGTTGAAGACTATCTGCTTGAGTTTTGTTTCGTCGGCCGACACCTTTGCTTCATGCAAATCGCCGGCTACGTGAACGTCAAGAGTTATGTCGTGCTTAAGCGATTCTTCCTTAATCATACCGGTGCAGCTGAGCAAGAGATCGTGAATGCCTACCATGCTCGTCTTCAACTTGATCTTGCCCGACTCCACTTTGGCCAGATCCAACACGTCGTTAATCAGGTCGAGCAGGTGGCGTCCGCTTTTCACGATATGTCCGGCGTGCGTGAGTTGCTTCTCGGACAGCTTTCCAAAAACCTGATCCTCCAGCATTTCGGCGAAACCAATGATCGCGTTGAGCGGCGTGCGCAATTCATGGCTCATGTTGGCCAGGAAATCACTTTTCGCGCGATTCGCGGCTTCCGCAGAAAGTTTGGCCTTGAGAAACGCCTGCTGGGCCTGTGCCGTCTCGGATATCTGTTTGTTGAGTTCCGCGTTGGATTTCAGGAGATCGGCCGTCCGTTCGGCGACGAGTTGTTCCATGCGCTCGTAGAGTTGAGCGTTTTCAAGGGAAATTGCCGCCTGCGAGCAGAGTACTTGCAGCACTTCAATGCGGTTTGGCGTGAATGCTCCCGCCGCAAGATTGTTCTCCAGGTACAGGATTGCGGTGAGCTTACCCTGATGAATAAGTGGAGTGCAGAGGATCGACTTGGGGCGTTTAGTCCGCACGTACGGATCGTTGGCGAACTGTCCCTCCTCACAGGCATTGTTGAGAACCACGTTTTCCTTGGTCCGTGCCGTATAGCGGACTATGGCCTGGGACAGACCGGGACAGTCTTCCATCGGCAGAGCCCCCGGCATGGAAGACTCATCCTGATCGGCACGGGCTTCTGCGGTAACCAGGAGCTTGCCTCCAATTTCCTGAATGAGCAGGCCCTTTTGGGCCCCGGCACTCTCAATGACTGTTGTCATGATCTTGCCGAGCAGTTTCTCCTGGAGGATTTCACCGGAAAGGGCTTGAGAAGCCCGCAGAACCCATGCCAGGTCCATGTTTTCCTTTCCCTCGGTCGTGACGCCGGTCATGGTGATCCTGCCGTCTCTCATGGCGGTTCCGGTGCCGGAGTGGTCTGCATCGAGAAGACCGTGCTCGGCGTTGATCCGTTCCACCTTTGTCTTGGCACCCCATCTTCCGTAGCAATAGCAGGCGTCGGAAAAGTAGGCCCGGGCTACTCCGGTCCGCCCTTGCGCAAGGTAATGATTGCCGGCCAACTCACAGGCCAGGGCTTCTTCATTGATATACTGATTCTCTTTGGCAAGCTTGATGGCCCGGTCATACAGTTGTTCCGCCAAAGCGTGCCTTCCCAGGACCCGCATCCTTTCCGCCTCCACGAGTTGGTACTTGTGGAGACAATTCATGGGGCCATGATGCGCCCATTTCCTCATCTTTCGCTGATTGCGCGTCACCTTGAGGAGGAACTTCGTCCGTTGCAGGACCGGTGAGGAATCGAACAGGGCCAGTCTGACCAGTGAATCGTAGAAATGAAACACCGGAACGCCGGGGGTCCCTCGAATGCCGGCCAAATGGGATTCCGTGATTTCCGCGTCGGCCAATGCCTGCTCATACTCTTTGAAAAGACAGGACAAGACCAGTTTGTTCAGGTGCGCGACACATACGGCACTCCTGTCGTTGGCCTGCCGATGGATGGGCAGCATTTTCTCCTCATCGTACACGTCTCCAATCAATTTGCAGGGATCGCTTGCCCGGCCGAGAAGGTTCAGGACGGTCTGATGAAATACGGCGAGAAGCTGGAGCGCGGATTCTTGTTTGAGTTTGCGTATCACTTCACCGTATAGGGTCATCATGTTGTCGACGGCCGCCAGATCCATCCCTGTCCGAAATGCGCAGCTGCAACGGATATAGGCAATCAATGCCGCATCTTCGAAGTTCCCTGTCTCCAGTCCGACCTCATACACACGCTCGAAGCGGTCCAGAACCTTCAGATAATGCTCCTTCCACGGCCTAATAAAGAAATTGACGGCCATTAACGTTCTGGTCTTGAGTCTTCCCGAATCGAGTCTCTCCGAAATGCCCAGAGCGAGATCGCCGAATTGACAACCCGCATCGATATCGCCGAAGATGCTGCAGAGAAACACTCCGTAGGTCGCATAGAAGAATGCGGATTCCGGTGAGCCGCCGTACTTCAGAGTAAGCGCTATTCCCCTGAACACGAGCATTGGAGCCAGCTCCGGCCGGGCAACATAGGCGGCTTTCGCCACGCCGGTGATGATCCTGATGGCCGCGAGATACACGGGATCGGTCATCTCCGGCAGATTCGCAAGAGTCTCGATCCGTTTGCCGTACAGCAGACGTTTGGTCCGGATCATCTCCAGCACAATGCTCACGGTGGACGGTTTCCCGGGAATATGCACGCCCAGAAGCGCGAGCACCTCCAGCGCCCGCTCCAAAGCTTCCAACATGTTGGATTGGGCTATGGAGGCTTGGATCATGACCTCGTGGGCCTTGACTTTATCGAGCAATGATCCGGCGTTCCTCAATACCGTATGGCACAGGCGTTCCATTTCATCGAACGCGGTGCACAGGTAGGCGGCTTCCGCTCCCTCGACATGCAACTCCAGGGCAAGGTTATAACGGGTCGCCCAACTGTCGGTTTCCAACGCACGCAGTCCCGCTTTGAAGTAGCCATATGCGAGTTCGAATGCTGCGGATTTCTTGGCTTTTTTGCCCGCCGCCAGGTTGAGACGGGCCAGTTCGACCCGTTGAGAAGCACTGCGGGCATGTTCGGCCCCTGCATTGAAATGGTTGGCGACCGCGAACACCCGGGCCTCAAATTCCGGAGGCGGGGCGGCGTCGAGCAACAGTCGCCCGACCCGATAATGGAAAGCGGGTTTTTCCGGATCGGGAATGAGTCGATAGGCAGCCTGTCGGATCCTGTCATGAGCGAACTTGAATTTCGGGGCCGGTTGAGGGTCGGTAACGGACAGTCCGGGAGCGATGGGTTTCCGGCGATTTTCCAGGGGCAGTACAAGACCTTCCGCCACTGCGGCGTTGACGCAGTCGAGGATCTTACTCGCGGGCTGCTCACAGACGATGGCCAGCGTATCCAAATCAAAAGGGTTTCCAACGCATGCCGCCATTTTCAATACATGCCGGGTTTCATGAGTCAGTTTCATGATATTGCCCGAAACCAACTCGACCACGTTGTCCGCTATCGACTGAGCCTCGATCTTGTCGATATCCCATTTCCACGTGCCCGATGCCGCATCGAAGTAGAGCAGACGAGCGTTTACCAAGGATTTCAGGAACTCGGTGGTGAAGAACGGGTTTCCTGCCGCCTTACGGTGCAGCAGGTGCGCCAAGGGTGCGGCGGAGGATGCTTCCTGATGCACCGTGTCGGCCGCCAGTTCCGTCAGTTCTTCTATCCCGAGCCCTTCCAGGCTCAGGTGATGCGCTAAGACGTTGTCTTGACGCAGTTCATCGACGATCCGCATGAGAGGTTGAACCACATCGGTTTCTTCCTCCCTGTATGCTCCGATGAGAAGAAAGCTTTGGGTCTCTTCATCGGCCATGATCAGTTTCAGCAGGTTCAACGATGCGGAATCGGCCCATTGGAGGTCGTCGAGAAACAGAACGAGAGGGTGCCCCGGTCGACAAAACAACCGTACGAATCGTCTTACCAGATGGTTGAACCGATTCCGGGACTCGATGGGACCGAGCTTGGGGACCGGTGGTTGAGGGCCGACAATGAGCTTCATTTCAGGTATGACGTCGGTGATCACCTGCACCCCTGCTCCAAGTGCGTCCACAAGGTTTGCCCGCCACGTCTCCAGGCGAGCCGAGCTCTCCGAAAGAATCTGCAGGACGAGATCTCGAAATGCCGCCATTACGGCGGAATAGGGCACATTGGCGGCATGCTGCTCAAACTTCCCCGCAGCGAAATAGCCCGTGTTGGAGGTGCCGGGCTTATAGATCTCCCGCACCAAGGATGTCTTGCCTATGCCTGCCTCCCCTGAAATGAGCACCAATTCTTTGGACCCCGGGCCTACCTTGCCGAGAAGATCATCGAGATAGTCCAATTCCCGCCTGCGGCCATAGAGCTTACCGGGTATCCGGAAACGTTCCGGAACGTCACGGGCCCCGAGGCTGAATGAGTCGATGGGGCCCGAACCGGGAAGGCGTTCGAAGCATTCCGTCAGGTCGGCCTTGATTCCCGATGCGCTCTGGTAGCGATCGTCCGGGTTTTTGGCAAGGAGCCTCATGGTGATGTCCGATACGGCCCGGGGAATGCCCGGATCAATCTCGTGCGGAGGCCGCGGCATTTTGGCGAGGTGCCCGTGGACGATTTCAAGGGAATCCATCGTGTCGAACAGGTGCCTGCCCGTCAGCAGCCGGTAAAACGTCGCCCCCAATGAGTAGTAATCGGTCCTGTGGTCAAGCGTGCGGTTCATCCGGCCGGTCTGTTCGGGCGACATATACGGGAGCGTGCCCTCCAAACCTTCCGGGAGGCTTGGTACCACGTTCGAAACCCTGTCGGCATGAGTCGATATGCCGAAGTCGATGATCTTGATTTCTCCCGTTTTCGGGTTCATGACGATGTTGGATGGATTGATGTCCTTGTGGACGACGTTCAAGCCGTGTATTTCACCAATTATCTCGACGACGCGGATTGCGATTCGAAGAAAAGCCCCGATTGTTGCCGTCTGCGTTTCGGGTAATATGTCCAGGGACCGAGCTCCGAAGTCTTCCAGACTCATGACGAGCGTGTTCTCATACTTCTCGAGCCCGTAAGCCCTGATGACCCCGGACAAACTACCGAGACTCCGGGTAATTTCGTACTCGTGCCGGTACCGCTCAATTGCCTGAGAAGTGGGGTAGGTTCCTTTGAGCATCTTCAGGACTACCGGAAGACCGTCACCGCCTCTCACGGCTCTGAAGACCATTGAGAAGCGGCCGTCGTATATCCCGGCGAGCGTCACGTAGCCTGGAATTTCGATCATGATCGAGTACTTGTTAGACCTTCTTGTCCCGTAATGAGCAATCCGGTGAAAGTATGCGGATCCCGCGGTTTGACGGCGGCTTCCAAATGGAATCCGCAACCGTATTCGGGAAATCGAGCACTAAGTGCACCATGGCGGAAACACGTTGTCGCGTTCGTGTGAAGGCCCGGTAGCGTCCCGGCGTCTCTGCCGGGCGAGAGATAGTACGTTGTTTCCACTAAAGAATACCGGCACGGAGGCCGGCGCTACCAAAGCAGGGATAATTGCCACAAATGTGACGCCGTACTTCTGCCCCCGAGCACTAAGTCGGGCTGGTCCGGTAGTTTCTCTCCATACACGGGAATCCTGTGGGCATCCGGAAATTCGTGTATGGCAGCTGGTTGCGAGGACGAAGGTGAGCCTTCAGGGGGGCCGGGGTCAACGGCATGGGAGTCACGCTTGGGAGTGTTGCGGACCCGCCTCGATGTCGCCAAAAGGTCGGGGCGCCTCGCTCCGTGCCCAGGCAACCGCTGTGCCGTTCGGAACCGGACCTCGTTAAGCCTTTCGGCGGTTCAGACCTCTCCTCATCCCTGCCTCGTTATGCAATGCCCCGTACGGAGTCTCATATTCGCGACCAATTGCACCACGAGTATGATCTTGCCTCAACAACTACCGTTCCACCCCACTTGGAGCGTACATCATGCGGATCGATGAGTCAACGAGAACATTAACCGGCGACTAATCGGTGGACATGAACCGGGGAGCCGTCACGGCCGGCGAGAATCCCCGGAAGGGTTCTTGGCGAGGCGCGGATGATCCATTCGTTGCAGAATCGCTTTGAAAGCAGTATACTCGAAAAGACCAGTACATCACGGCGCACGTACGGTGACGGTATTGACGTAGACCGCCCCTGTTTCTGGTGGCGCCGGCCTCCCCGCGTTCCGCGGGGTCCCTTTTCTTCCGGTGACCGGCAGGATGAGCCTGATCCTGCGGGATCGACGGGAAAGATGCCCGTCCCAGTGGGACGCTGCCGACCGTCTTCGGGAATCCGTTTCCGCATTTATGCCGCGGGGTACTGGTATTCCGGGGAGTGCGCGGATTGCCTGAGACCGCCGGTGACGGCGCGGATACGTTGTTTCTCAGATGCCTGCGCAGACGGCCGGGCGATGAAGTAACCGGTTCAATCGTTCGGTGAGTACGGTCTATTCCAACGAGACGGTAATGAACGGGGAAATCCAAGCCAAATACTGCTCTCTTACCATCGAGACGGGTCGGCATCGGGTTGATTTGTCGGGGCCCGTGGCCGAGATTCTCGGCAGGGCGTTAAAGAGGGCTCCAGAGGACGTCCGCCGGGCATTGCAGACAAGCGGGATACGCCTGACCAGAGTATTGCTCAACAAGGATCTGGAAGTACTCGTAGCTGCGCTGCGAAAGAGCGGTCTCAGCGTGAAAGCGGTACCGGTGGAAGACGGCCGCGGCGAATCCAAACGCCGGCCCGTTCCCTCGGATCAAACGGTCCGCGGCGGACTGAGTCTTCCGTCTTCACCCATGCAAATAGAGCCGAATTGGCAGAAAGGCGAGGTGATCGAGGGAATCTACGAGGTCTTGGGATCCGTGGCGGGAGGAATGGGAAAGGTTTATTTCGTGTTTCACCGGTTGTGGAAGATGAACCTGGCCATAAAAACCCCTCAACGGGCCGCATTGAAGAGCGAGACAAACGTCCTGAGATTCCTGCGGGAGGCCGAGTTGTGGGTGGACCTGGGGCTTCATCCCAACATTGCCACCTGTTATTACGTGAGAGTCCTCCAGGGCATTCCGAGACTCTTTATCGAATACGTGGACGGCGGCGACCTGTATCAGTGGAAAGAGCAGAGCCGTTTGACGGATTTGTGGACCGTCGTGGATCTCATGCTCCAGTTCACCCACGGCATGATGTACGCCGAGGCGAAGGGCATGATTCACCGTGACATTAAGCCTGCCAACTGCCTGATTTCCCGAGACAAGATTCTCAAAATTACGGATTTCGGACTGGTCAAGCGAGTCGATGACTCTTCACACGAACCGGCAACGGAAGAGCCGGCTTCCGATGTCACAAGACGCACGGATACCAGCGTGACGCTCTTCGACGGCGGAATTGTGGGATCACCCTGGTATATGGCCCCGGAAAGGCTTACCGAGAAAGGCCGGGACGATATTCGGTCCGACATTTACTCGTTCGGAGTGATGCTCTACGAATTGGTACTGGGCGTGAAGCCGTTCAAGTTTCCGCACGGCTTCTCAATACAGGCGCTCTTGAGGCGGCACCTCGGGGCAAGACCGGAGGATCCGTTGTCGATCCGTTCCGATTTGCCGCCAAAGCTGGTCGACGTGATGCTCACGTGCCTCGAGAAGCTGCCGGACGATCGGTATCCGTCCTTCGCCGACCTGCGGGTGGCCCTGGAGGCTGCGGCCGGTGAGATTCGTCCGGATCGGAGACCCAGGCCGGTTCCAAGCATGGTCGGTCTGAAGGCCGACTCCTTGAACAATCAGGCCGTGTCCGTGTTGGACCTCGGTAGGGCGGAGGAGGCCCTGCAACTCCTCGAGGATGCCCACTCGGCAAACAACGAACACCTGGAGACCGTGTACAACCTCTATTCGTTGCGGTGGATACACGGGGCCATCTCCGATCAGGAAGTCGTAAACAGGCTGGAATCACTAAGAATAGAAGTCAGGGAGACCCCCGACTTCTGCCGGCTCATGGGGCTTGTGAGTCTTCAGCGAGGAGATCCGGCCTCCGCTGTACGGTTGCTGGAAAAATCCTGTAAGGAAGCCGATCACTTCAGGGACCGCTGGATACGGTACGAAAGGGGACCGAGGGGATTCGTCGATTCTCTGGGCCTTCAACCCATAGGAGAACTCGAACCTCTGGCCGGTCACTTTAAGACGGTCCTTTCAATAGCTTTTTCACCCGATTCAAAGACGGCGTTCTCGGTGGGGGAAGACCGTTCCATCCGCGTTTGGGACGTGGCCGGCGGACGATGCTTGAAGAATATCCGCACGTTCGCTTTCGTCCCGGTGGCGGGCGCGTTTTCTCCCGACGGCCGTTTCGCCGCGACGGCTTATGGGAACGCATTCAAGACGGTGGATTTGTGGGACCTGAAACGGGGAACCCTGTTTCGAAAGTATCAAGGCATGGGCGTGGTCTCATTGGTTTTCACCAGTGATTCCCGCAGACTTGTCGCCTTGGGCGCAGACGGCGACATCCGGGTTCGAGACCTGGATACGGAAAAGGTCGTCTGGGAGATGCCCGGCCGCACGGTCGAAGTATCACGGATTGGTTTCCCCGCGGACGGCGAGCTTATCGGAATCGGGAGCATTGACGGTTCGGTGGAGCTTTGGCGTATCGGCGACACGGAGCCGCTCTTCCGCAGCGAGGGACACCGGGGAAGCATCTCCTTTATCGGCGGTTCCGGCGATGGGAGCCGGGTGTTGACGGGAGGCGAGGATGAAACCGTGCGGATCTGGGACTCGTCTTCGGGCGAACAACTCCTCCTGTTCAAAGGCCACAGGGGAACCGTGGTCCACGCCGGCTTCACCCCGGATGGTCATTACGTCGTGTCGGCATCCGCGGACGGCACCGTCAAGATTTGGGATGCTTCCACCGGAAGGTGTTACCGGACCATCACCACTCAAGGGGAGCATCTTACCGCGTGCTCCGTCTGCCCTCAGGGCACGAAGATTCTCTGCGGCGGAGCCCGCGGTTCGTTGAGGCTTTGGACTTTGGACACGGGCTGGTTTTCGAAGAGCTTCCTCGAACCCGCCATTTGTCGTCCCCGGACTTTTCAGGAACTCAGCATCCTTCACTATTCGTTCAACAATCTGGTTAAGGATTTCAACTCATGTTGGGAGAGGGGAGACACCGGGAAGGCGCTGAGTTCTTTTGAGCGGATATCCTGTATGCCCGGATTCAGCTGGTCCCGCGAAGCCATCCTTATCCGCAATGTACTTCGGAATTCCTCGAAAAGGGGTCGCCTCAAGGCCGGATCGTTCATCCGTTCCTTCCGTGGGCACGGCGACGCGGTCGTAAGCATGCAGGGCGGGCCCGACAGCCTGACGCTGCTCACGGGAAGCCTCGATGGGACGGCGGCCTTGTGGGACGTGGGAACGGCGCGGAGGATCAGAGAATTCAAAGTGGGCGCCCCTGTGAGAAAAGTCCGCTATGTTCCTCGTATCAACGGTATTCTTACCTGGAGCGAAGACAATACCCTGCGTGTGTGGGGTACCGAAGCCAATCTCGTCGGAGAATTACCGGATGTGCTTTTTCCCGTGGCTCTGTACCCAAACGGTACAGAGGCGGCCGCCCTGTCGGCGGACGGCAGACCGATGCGCATAGACCTGGAGAACCCGGAAAAGGTGAAGAAGGGGCTTCCCATCAAGTGCGACGAATTTGTGGTCTTTTCCGATAAGCTCGACTCCGTGTACACCCTCAAGGCCGGTACCCGTATACAGAGATGGTCGGCGCTGACCGGCCGGAACGAGGGATCGCTTCGCGATCTGGGGCTCAAAATCACCACGCTCAAACCCTCGGATCTCAATCAACGGGTGATTGCGGGAATGGAATCGGGGGAGATCATGATCTACGTTGGGGGGTCGGGGGTCAATGTGGCCGCCTTGCGCGGTCACACCGCCGCGGTGCGGGCTCTCGATTCAGGCCCGGATGGGCGGCATTGGATTTCCGGTTCCGACGACTGCACCGTACGGCTCTGGGACATGAAGGACGAGAGATGTGTCACAGTCCTGGACGGCCACGCTTCTCCTGTTACGGACGTATGTTTCTTCTCCAATGCCGCAATGCTCGCCAGTGCAGGCACCGACGGCATCGTCCGGTTGTGGGGCCTGGACTGGGAGATCACCGCCGTGTGGAAGAGCGGATCCCGGTCCGCCGGGTAGCGTAATGACTGAATCATCACCTGTTGACGAGTTCCACAGCATTGAGCAGAATATACGTTCAGGGTGCCGTCCGGAGGGGTGGGGCCCCCTCGTGAAACGGCATCGAAGTGCGGCGTTTCCCAATTACGGTGTCGTAAAGGCGGCAAAGCCTGAAGAGACCGGCCTCCGTGCCGGATTGGTAGGGGTAGGCCCCTGTGCCTACCCATGGGCACCCACAGGTAGGTGCCCCTACCAACACGCCCGGCATCCCGCGCAGAACGCGGGACGGGACGCTACAGCGTCGCGCTTCCGGCTCGGGTGCCGGCGAGAACAAGATCCGGGCACGGAGGCCCGGGCTACGGCCTTCGTAGGGGCGGACCTATGTGTCCGCCCTGGGCGCACACGCAGGTGCGCCCTACACGGTGGGACGGGCCTCCGTGCCCGTCATCTTCAAGGGCGGGCGTCCGC
>JAZDHD010000103.1:0-4610 GCA_043806215.1 Pseudomonadota bacterium
GTGCGCCCAAATGCGGGCGGACACATAGGTCCGCCCCTACCGTAGCCCGGGCCTCCGTGCCCGGAACGCTCTGGTTCCAGTTCTCAGACTCGGTAACAGGAGCAGAATGTGCGACCGTATTTACGCCATAAAACACTAAGGGCCGGTCACTCTCGATGCTCGGGCTTATCGGCATGGGCTCTTTCCAACCGTCTTCTTCCCCGAAGAGGCTCAATCCCCTATAATCGGGTCAAAGGTTCCTACACACTACTCCATAGTGAAGTTTGACGACGGCCCTATTGTGTCTCAATCAACAGTATTGTTGGTTCTTCACCTCTGCACTCGGCTCGAAGATCTGTCCACATGAACTGCAGCGACGCCTTTTCACGACAATCCCCCAGGAACGATAATGCTCCCGAGCGTCGCTCAATCGAAAGCATCAGTCAAGAGCCTGGAGGTGAATCCGAACTCTCTGGTGGGTCAAAGGCGGGAGCATTCTCCCAGGAGGGTCAAGAATCCGAGCAAACAGGTGGGTCAGTTCCCATAGCGTCGAAGAAAAAGCCGGTGAACGGTTAAAGCTGTTGGACTCTGACGAGAGGAATCCACGAAAACAAGGATTGAAACTCATCATGGAACAGACAGAAATCGTCACAGTAGCGTCAATGCCGTGGCCGAACTTCCGCCGTGCCGTTCCAGTCTCCCAATCGGGGATGACTTTCCGTCTCACAGGTGAGGACTTCCCGGTTCCATATCCGTTGGCTGATCAGGTCGCTCTGCCGAAGATCACAGCGGTCCTTGGCGCAGACCGGGCAGTCCGGATCGTTGCACGGATCCAGGTGGATCAGGACATCCGCTTGCCCGCCCAAGTAGTCGGACAAGATGTCCTCCAGATCCTTGACTTCCTTGTGCGCGGCCTCCAACGCAATGTCTCGCGGCAGGATAAGATGGAAGTCTACCTGCACTCTTTTTCCGGATCGTTTGGCCCGCAGCCTGTGTACGTCAATCCACAGATCCCTGCGGCTGCTTGAGAGTAGAGCGCAGATTTCTTCCAGGAGGGCCGGATCGGAAGCGTCCATCAAGCCGCCGAAGGCCGTGCGGACCAGTTGAAATCCCGACACGACGATCTGAATTCCCACGAGACAGGCCACGATGCCGTCGAGACGATACCAACCCGTCAGTTGCACCAGCACGAGCCCGACTAGTACCCCTCCGGACGAAAACACGTCGGTCATGATATGCTTTCCGTCGGCCTCGAGCACGATGGAGCCCGTGCGTTTTCCTATGCGGATCAGAGCCGCCGCCAGAACGAGATTCACGAGCCCCGCTCCTAACAGTATGGACAGTCCGGACTGAAGATGCGGCAGTCCACGAGGGGTGAGTATCTGGCGGACCCCTTCAGCGAAGATTCCCACAGCGGCCAATATGATGAGTGCACCTTCAAAGCCTGCGGAAAAGTACTCTATTTTTCCGTGACCATAGGGATGACTTGTGTCCGGAGGCCTCGCTGAAATCCAAAGACTCACCAGGGCAAAGCCGCTCGCGACGACGTTGATGATGGATTCCAGCGCATCCGATAGTATGGCGGAGGAGTTGGTAAGCCGGAACGCATAGAACTTCAGCACCATGATCGCGAGTCCGGCCGCAAGCGCGGTACACATGGCCCGCATCTCGGTCTTGTAGCCCGCAGACGGATTCTGCCTGCTCTCCGGCCGGGCCCCTCCATTAGCCGTTTCATCGGCGGAATGCATGCCTTCTCCTCCAGGCTCCGGTTTGACTGCGATTTCTCGAGTCATTGATCATGACGACATTCATGCCGCCGTGCAGGCGGATTATTGCCGTTCCCCGACGTCTCGGTTGCCGATCACTTGTACGGTCAACGATCTCTGCCTCGACCTGTTGTCGAAATCCAGGAACACCACCTGCTGCCATGTGCCCAGGCAGAGTTCGCCGCCCATCACCGGTACACTGAGCGAAGGCTTCATCAATGCGGCACGGACATGTGAAAACCCGTTGCCGTCTCCCCAACGAAGATTGTGAGCGTACTCCTTCTCCGTCGGAGCGATCAGTTCGAGAGCCTCCTTCAGGTCGCGTATGACTCCGGATTCGAATTCCATGGTAGTAACGCCCCCCGTGGAACCTGAGATCATGACGGTAAGAAGCCCCTCTGTAACTCCTGATTCTCGAACCTGTTCGACCAGAGCCGGGGTGATGTCCTTGCAGTCGTTAAAGCCTTGTGTGGAAAGTTTGATTTTCGTGGTGTGAACGATCATGATCGTACTCCTTTGCACTCGGCCGGAAGGGTCTCGTATTCTACCATCATCATATCCGACAAAGCCTAACGAAACCGGATCTCGGTCAACGTGCATACTATCACGACCTTTGCGGCCAACCAAAGACCAAACCCTTGAGAGCGGCGGGCAGAGTCCAAACCTTCCCTTACAGCGATTTCCCGAGCTTGTCCTACAGGTGAAACTTTGGTAAATTCAACCTTTGGATTTGCCGGCCGTATCACGAGTGCATGGTTGGGTGGTCCAAGGACAATTCCCGGTAAGCCCGGGCCGTGGTAATTGAAGATTGCCTCGCGCTGAACGCGGGGAGTCCGGAACGCTATCACATGAGATGCACGCTGCAAAGGCTTGCGGCACGACTTGTACGTCTTTCTGAAAATCGAGGTCCTGAATCATGATCCCCAAGAAAATTCTGGTTTGTACCGACTTCTCGGAGAATTCGGTTCCTGCACGGATACTCGCGATAGAATACGCGAAGGCATTCGGTGCGGAACTCGACATTCTGCATGTGGTGAACTCCCGCTTAATCGGTTATCCTGATTTCTCCGTGAGGATTCCGGAAGAATTTGCCCTGGTTCAAGATCACATCCGCCAAGGAGTAGATGAGGAACTCGATCTCATCGGTAATGACTGTAGGCGGGAGATCGACCGGGTAAATGTCCATTCCAGAACAGGGTCTCCGGTGGAAGAGATCGTAAAGTTTGCGAAAGAGGAGTCCATTGGGCTCATCGTCATGGGGACACACGGTTGGACCGGAGCGCGGCATCTCATCGTCGGCAGTACCGCGGAAAACGTCGTGCGGCACGCCGACTGTCCGGTGCTTACCGTGAGAGCCGGCGGCCAATCTTGAAAAGGGTCCATCAGGTGCTGCACGTTCCAGTCCGATTGCAGAGGGTATGGGTCGTCTTTAGGGCTTGAGATATGAAGGCACTCGTATTTGACGGTGAACTGAAGATCAAGGATGTTCCCGATCCCCAACCCGGCGACGGGGAGGCATTGGTGCGGATATCCATGGCGGGCATCTGCAATACGGATATTGAGATCTGTAAGGGATACATGGACTTCCACGGAATTCCCGGCCACGAGTTCGTCGGGATTGTCGAGAAATCTCCGGTTCCGGAGCAGGTCGGCAAGCGTGTGGTGGGTGAAATCAACGCGGGATGCGGCGCATGTGCTATGTGTCGAAAGGGGATGGAGAGGCATTGCGCACACAGGGACGTCCTGGGGATTCTCAAGCGGGACGGCGCCTTTGCGGAATATCTCTGCTTGCCCGCTTCCAACCTCGTGGAGGTCCCGCAAGGCCTTTCGGATGAAGAGGCGGTTTTCACGGAGCCCCTTGCGGCCGCGCTGGAGATTCTCGAACAGGTCCACATTACCCCGGCGGATCGCGTCATGGTCATCGGCGACGGGAAACTGGGGCTCCTGATCGGAATGGTACTGCGACTCACCGGGTGCGATCTCTTGTTGGCGGGTAAGCACCCGGAAAAGCTTCACCTGCTCGGGCGGATGGGCGTATCGACAATGACTTTGCAGGAGCCGGCCCGTCGTGACGATCTGTTTGACGTCGTGGTGGAAGCTTCGGGCCGGCCTGCCGGGTGGGAGCTTGCCGTGAGCCGGGTCAAGCCTCGCGGATTCTTGGTCTTGAAAAGCACGTATCACGGGAGTCTTGATTTCAACACCGCACCGCTCGTCATCAACGAAGTGACGGTGGTAGGTTCCAGGTGCGGCAGGTTTGAACCTGCGCTTAGGCTCATGGAAAAGGGCCTGGTCGATCCCACGCCTCTCATACGTGAGGTGATGCCGTTCCTACGGGCTGAAGAGGCGTTCAAGCTGTCTCAACAGCCCGGTGTCTTGAAAGTTCTTCTGAAATTCTAACGGATAAGGGATTTAGCATTGATTTTTGCGTGAACCAAAGCTAAAATAATCACTCCCGAGGTGATTTCATGAAACACGTGACAACAATCTTCTTGGCCGCCCTTATCGCATCGGTTCTGCTCTTTCCCGCCGCGTACGCAGAGAATGTTCCCAGTGCCGCCTCGGCTCCTTCCCGCGACTCCAGCCCGACCAAAGCACAGATCCAACAAAGGATGTACTACGGGTACGTCCCCCCTGCACCCATTCGTCATACCTGGCCCGGCGGGTACCGCAACATCTTTCACGAACTGTTCAACACCCTTTCGGAGCACATGCTGGGCCAATACTAAGTGCTCGGTTTCCCAAATACGGTCGCACAAGCTGATCCCCGGAAGATGACGGGCAGGGACGCCCGTCCCACGGTGTACGACCGGCTTGGTCTCTGTTCTTCGTAGCCCGGGCCTCCGTGCCCGGATTCTCTTTTTTGCC
>JAZDHD010000104.1:0-15132 GCA_043806215.1 Pseudomonadota bacterium
ATTTCCACCCGGACCATCGCCTCACCCAAAGCGTCTTTTCCCATGGTGACGGCCTTGAGGTCATAATCCCTGAGAATCCCGCGTTGGCCCACGATGCGGTCGATGCACGCGAATGCCGCATCCACGGGACCGTTGCCGGTAGCTGCGTCGGTGATTTCCTCGCCGTCCTTGATGAGCGTGACCGAAGCAAGGGGCACCATGGTGTTGCCGCTCATGATCTGCAGGCTGTGGAACGCGTATGTTTCCGGGACCTTGGTCAACTCGATCTCAACGATGGAGTTAAGCTCCTCGCTTCCGATCTCTTTCTTG
The DNA here is from genome assembly GCA_043806215.1 of Pseudomonadota bacterium. Taxonomy (GTDB): domain Bacteria; phylum Desulfobacterota; class Desulfomonilia; order Desulfomonilales; family Desulfomonilaceae; genus JAVHLK01. The sequence continues at coordinate 310 of JAZDHD010000104.1, forward strand.
CGGTCGGCCACGTTGAGGAAGCGGTTGTGCACGCGTTCGAACTGATCCTTGTCCAGGGTGTAGCCCAGGTCGCTTAAACGATGCCGGAGCGCGGCCCGCCCCGACCTTGCGGTGAGAACGAGTTGGCTCCGGCGGATGCCCACGTCTTCCGGTTTCATGATTTCATAGGTGCTTCTGTCTTTGAGAATACCGTCCTGGTGGATGCCCGACGAATGGGCAAACGCGTTGGCGCCCACGATGGCCTTGTTCGGCTGGACGGGGACGTTCATGACCCGGCTCACCATCCGGCTGGTGCGATATATTTCCTCCGTACGGATGTCCGTATGCGCATTGTAGGTCGCGTGCCGGGTCCGCAGAATCATCACGATTTCTTCCAACGAGGCGTTTCCCGCACGTTCGCCCATCCCGTTGATGGTACACTCCACCTGGTCGGCGCCGTTCCGTATGGCGGCCATACTGTTGGCAACCGCGAGGCCCAGGTCGTCGTGGCAATGGGCGCTCAACACGGCATTGTCGAGCCCGGGCACGCGCTCCTTGAGCTTGCGGATGAGTTCCCCGAATTCCTCGGGCACTGCGTAGCCGACCGTATCGGGGATGTTGACCACGGTTGCACCGGCCTTGAGCACCGCGTCCACTACCCTGCACAGATACTCGAAATCGGTGCGTGATGCATCTTCCGTGGAGTATTCGATATCCTCGCAGTAGCTTTTTGCGCGGCGAACCGCATCCACTGCCATCTGCAACGCGCTCTCCCGGTCCTGCTGAAGCTTTTTCAGGAGATGTACGTCGGAGGAGCCCAGGAATACGTGGATACGCGGCCGCTCCGCAGGTTTCACGGCCTCCCAGGCCGCATCGATATCCTGTGCCACGGCCCGTGCAAGCCCGGCGATGACGGGACCTCTCACTTGTTCGGACACGGCCTGCACTGCGCGAAGATCTTCGGGAGACGAACACGGAAACCCCGCTTCTATGACGTCTACGCCCAGTTTTTCCAATTGCCGGGCGATTTCGATTTTCTGCCTCTTGTTGAGTTTTGCCCCGGGCACCTGTTCACCGTCCCGCAGCGTTGTGTCAAAGACATGGATCTTACGGCTCATTCTCTTTTCCTTTCTCTCGTCTTCAAGATATTTCTCGTTGGTTAGGTCCGATAGGTCTGAATCTCCGTCCGCATCACGTGAATCCGGTAGGCCAATAAGCCCCATGTCTCACCACCTCCTTTTCAATATCCGTGTCCGAGCCAACGGCATACGAATGCTCCTTTGCATAAGAACGAAAAAAGGCCATGGGGGGGAACCCCATGGCCTTTGGTCCTTCATGAGTTTGAAACGCTTTATGTTACTCGCTCAGGAAAGGCATGAGGTTCCCGCGCCCTGATCCACAGGCTAAGAAGGAGTAGGAGCAGGAGGGACAACAACATGACCAATCCTTGTGCTTACGTTACGCTACTTGGTTATGGACATCCGACCCAGCCTCGACCCGGCGACGGTAAGTCCGTTCCGGACGCCTGCCGCGATGTCTATAAAGACAAATACCACACTTGGGTCTGAAAAGACAATCCCAATCCGCGTTCTTTTTTTGGAGCGGAACTGACTGCGGCAACAAGCCTTATTGCCGTGGTGTTCCTCTCACCAGCCGAACAGCCGCCAATAACCTGCGAGTACGGGATGCCTCATGCAGTTTTCCATTCCCGACCACGGATGGTTTTGACCCACTTGCTGCTATCCTCCATGTCTTTCCTATTGCGCCACATTCCGATAAATGGCTCATCCGCCAATTCTCTTTTCCTTGTTTTGTGGGTAGGGCATGGCGGTTGATAGCGAAATCGCAGAAAAGCGACAAAATCCGCAAGTTCACGTTGCGCCTGGGGTGGGAGTGATTTGATCTCGCGCCATAGTTCTTCCTGGTTCATGTCTCGACTCCATTCCTCGGATGATGCAGTGTGATACGCCTGTGCCGTCTTGGCGTCTACGGAAATTGTTATGACATTTTCAGACATTGCATGTTCCTGCTCTTCATTGTCAAAATTCCACTATGTCTTCGTGTATCGGGGTCAGGTCTTGCTTCTTGAATTAGGTTGCAGCACGCCACTCTTACTGCCATGGACATTGTTGATTCAAGAAGCAAAACCATGATGCCGGGGCGGCTGGGAGATATTCCCCGGATTATCAGGAGCGGGGGGGATTCAGGCCTGCAATAACCGTCGTTGCAGTAATGCCGGCATATCGCGACGGCCGGCGGCAATCACCATGACGTAAACACTTTCGGCCATGACCCGGTAGATGATGCGGTAGGGTTTGAAAAAAATCTCACGGTACTCACGAAGCCCAATGGCCAATAGTTCCTTCGGATAGGCTCCTCGCTCCGGGTTTTCAGAGAGGCTGGAAAAAGCTTTCTCTATTTGATCGAGAACGTAATCAGCTTTACCCGGCACGTCGTGGAATTCGATGTAATCGTACAAATCCTCCAGGTCGCGGCTTGCATCCTCGGTCAGAAGCACTTGGAAGGACATTAGCGACTCTTGCCCCGGCCTCGAAGTCGCTGAATGACATCCCCGGCGGGCTGGACCTTACCCTCCTCAATTTGACGCGTGCCGAGCGCAAGAATCTTCAGAAGAGCCATGGTCTCCTGCGTTTGCTCATAGCTTTCGATGTCCTGCACCACGACCTTGGCTACACCATTCTGAGTGATGACCAGAGGTTCGCCTTGCTCCGCCAAGCTACGCACTATCTCCGCTGCATGGGCTTTCAGGTAACTGATCGGTTTGATTTGACTCGAAAGTTTCATATCTATCCTCCGTATTATGACCAAATATAGTCTGAAAACAGATCAACTGTCAATGCCGAAAACCGGGGTCTTGCTTCTTGAATTAGGTTGCAGCACGCCACTCTTACTGCTTTGGACATTGTTGATTCAAGAAGCAAGACCCCTAATTCCTGATTTCGACAGGTCGGTGAGCCGGCTTTCCATTTCACTTTCTCTGAGTGAAGATCGTACTGCAATTTACAATTTCATCTCCCCCGTACCAAACCTGCCGAGCCGCGTTTCAGTCAGGCTCCAAGCTCAAAATTGCCATTGACCGCAATGCCGGGGGTGTCGTATGCTCAACCTGGGACAGATATGGAGGATTTGCAGGTTCGATTGATTATTCGGTACAGTGGCAAAGGGGGTGCGGTTTGATGAGTAGTGAACAGGAAACCAGGGAAGCTGTTGCGGCAGCGAAAGAAGCAGGCGTATCAGCCGAGGGCAGAGATAACATGGACAAGATCCGTGATCTGCTGTTCGGGTCACAAGTGAGGGACATGGAAGCCGGTCTCGCCCGCTTGGAAGAGCGGCTGCTCCGGGAGATGGGCACCATCCGCGAAGAATTCCGGAGTCGGTTGGAAACGTTGGAGTCATTTGTGCGCACGGAACTGGAAACACTTTCCGAACAACTTGGATCGGAGAAGGACCAGAGGTCGGAAGCAGTCAAAGATCTGGCCGCTGAACTGGCAGGCACGGTGAAGGCTTTCGATCAGAAGGTGCGGGACCTGGACAAGCAGAGTAATGCCGTGGCCAAGGATCTGCGGGATCAACTTCACGCACAATCCAAGCGTTTGACCGACGAAGCGGTGAAGCGGCAGGAGGAAGCCATCAGAGCCTTCCAGGATACCACGAATCGGATTCGGGCAGAATACGTGGACCGTTCCGACCTGTCTCGGCTCTTCACCCAGGTGGCCGTACGTCTGAACGCGGCACTGGCGGATTCATTGTTCTCCGGAGGTGAGGAGAAGTAGCATGCGTAAGGCATCCGACGACAAACAGAGCCGGGAGCGCGGGAAGGTCATCCCCTTCCACAAGGATGAATTGTCGATGCTCCGGAGCCTCTTGATGTCGAAGGAGCTGTCTGAGATCGAAGAAATCCTAGTCCGGCTCGACGATCCGGAGACCCGCGCACGAGAGATTGCGCGTATTCTCCCCGTAGCCGTCGCCAAACGGGGAATTAGCGACAAAGATCTCGCTGCTGCACTCGGGCCCACAGTGGAAGATATCCTCAGGACTTCGGTCAAGCGGAATCCCCAGGCACTTGTGGATGCACTCTTTCCGGTGATGGGCCCGGCAATGAGGAAATCAATAGCCGAATTCTTTCGAGGGATGATGCAGGGGCTCGACCGCGCTTTGCAGCACGGCTTCTCCCTGCGAGGCCTCAAATGGCGGCTGGAGGCTCTCAAGACCGGCAAACCCTTCACCGAGATCGTGTTGCTTCACAGTCTTGTATTCAGGGTGGAGCAGGTATTTTTGATCCACCGAGAGACGGGACTGTTGCTCCGGCAGGTTAAGGCCGAGTCCGTTGTGGTTGAAGATCCGGATACGGTTGCCGGCATGATGACGGCTATCCAAGACTTCGTGAAGGACTCTTTTCACACCGGGGAGACCGAAGGGCTCGAGAATCTCCGGATGGGAGATCTGACGGTCATCGTGGAACAGGGGCCGCTTGCGTATTTGGCTGCAATCGTCAGGGGGATCCCTCCCTCTGAGTTACAGGACACGTGCAAAGATGCGCTCGAACGGGTACACCTGGACCTTGGGGAAGAGTTGGAAAAGTTCGACGGAGATCCTTCTGCTTTCGCCATTACGATTCCCCGCCTTGAAGCGTGTCTTGTGGACCGCTACAGGGAAGAAGCGACCAAGAAACCTTTCTCCTACGCGCGGTTGTTGCTCCTTGCCGCATTGATACCTGCAGCATACTGGGTTTTCGCAGAAGTCAGGGAAACGCTTCATTGGCGGACCTTCATTGACAATCTTCGGGCGACGAAAGGGATAGTGGTAACCTCCACAGGGGAAAAGAACGGAAAATACACCATAACAGGGCTTCGAGATCCGTTGGCCCGAGACCCCCAAGCTGTTGCGGTCTCTTCGGGAATCGATTCCGGCCGGCTTAGCGCGAAGTGGGAGTCCTTTTATGCTTCGGACCCGGAGTTTGTTTTGTCCAGGGCAAAGCAGGCCCTTTCTCCGCCGGACACGGTCACGCTGACCTTTGACAACGGAGTGCTGAAGGCCGCCGGCTCGGCACCCTTCGAGTGGGCACGAGACGCGAGGATGCTCTCCCGGGTTCTTGTCGGCGTAAACGATTACCGGGACCGGGATCTGGTAATCACCTACGATGCAGAGATCGCGCGGTTTCGGGAGGCACTTGTTCCTCCGGAAACCGTGTCATTGTCCTTTCGAAACAATACGCTGGTTGTCGGCGGTCTCGCCCCGTACAAGTGGGCCATGGAAGTCCGGAATCTCGCGCGATTGATCCCGGGAGTGGATCGTTACGATGACGGCAATCTGACAGTCGCCTACGATGAAGTGCTCAAGAAGGCACAAGATGTGTTGGCCCCTCCGGCAACCGTTGAGTTCAACATCGCCGACGGCGTGCTCACTGCCCGTGGCCGCGCTTCCACTCAGTGGATCACGGAAGCTCGAAGATTGGCGGGACTTGTTCCCGGGGTCTCCGAGTATAAGGATGCCGGTGTGGTTGAGCTCCCTCTGATCACGCTGAAAGCGCTGCGGAAAATCCTGAATCCTCCCGACACGATCACCATGGAACTCTCCGGGGGCGTATTGTGGGTTTCCGGATCCGCTCCACACGGTTGGATTACCGAGACAAGGGCCCGCGTCGGACGGATTCCCGGGCTCGACGGTTACCGGGAAAGAGGCCTCAAGGATCTCGATGTAGAAAGATTTCAGGAACTCACGAAACTCTTCGAACGGACGGTGATACATTTTGAGCGTGGTTCCGATAGGATGGTACCCGGGCAGGATAAGGTCGTCTCGCAGGTGGTTTCCCAAGCGGCCGAGCTGCAGAAGTTGGCAGGGGATCTGAAGAAGAGAGTGAGTTTCAGAATTATCGGCCATACGGATGCCATGGGCAATCGGGACATGAATCTGTCACTGAGTAAGAGCCGAGCCGATAAGATCGCGGACATACTGGAAAACCACGGCATCGCACACGCGAACATCGTCGTCGGGGGAGTAGGATCTCTTGAACCGCTCTCTACGACGACCAGCGGGCAAGAAAGGGCATTGAGCCGGCGGGTCACATTTGGTTTGACCTTTGGCGACTAAGCGTCTGTCCCAAGACAACTGTTACAACTATGTCGGTCACCGAACGATCGTGAGACTAATCGCTTGGCTTTTGACCCGGCACTGAAGTACCGGGCTACTCTCAACAGCCCCTGTCGGGGCAAGCGATCATGCACGTCCCGGAGGGACCGTATGAGAGTAGACCGGTCTTTCAAGGCCGGACTAGTAAGCCGGAACAATGAAAGATATATTCTGCGACAGTCCCTAAGTGCTCGGTTTCCCAAGTACGGTCCCACATTTTCGTCTCGCTGCCGGCTCGGGTGCCGGCAAGAACAATATCCGGGCACGGAGGCCCGGGCTACGAAGCACTGTCATGAAGCCTTAGACCTGTTTCGTGGGACGGGCGTCCCTGCCCGTCATCTTCCCGGGCGGGAACCAGGATCTGCCCCGGTGCCCGCCCTGATCACCTTCTCAGCCGCGGGTCCAGGGTATCCCGAATTCCCTCTCCCAACAGGTTGTATCCCATTACGGTTATGAAAATGGCCAGTCCGGGAAAGAGCGACAGCCACCACGCGATTTCAATGTTGTCCTTGCCCTCGGTAAGCATGTTGCCCCAAGACGGATGGGGAGGCTGCACACCCAACCCCAGAAACGACAGACTCGATTCCACGAGTACCGCGGATGCCACTCCCAGGGTGGCTGCAACCAAGATCGGCGCCATTGCGTTAGGCAATACGTGGAGAAAGATTATTCTCAAATCGCCCGCTCCTTGACTGACCGCGGCCCGGACAAAGTCGCGTTCGCGAAGAGTGAGAAACTCCGCACGGACCAGACGGGTAACACCCATCCAGGAGGTTATCCCTATCACGATCATGATGTTCCAAATGCTCGGTTGCAGGAACGCAATTACCGCCAGGATCAGGAAGAACGTGGGAAAACACAGCATGATGTCCACGAAACGCATGATGATGCGGTCCGTCAGACCGCCGTAATAGCCCGATGCCGCTCCCAGGATGACGCCGATGAATGTCGAGATCCCAACCGCAACAAATCCTACGCTAAGCGAAACCCCCGATCCGTGGATAATCCGTGAAAGGACATCGCGGCCGAGGGGGTCGGTTCCCATGGGATGAGCGCGGGTTGGCCGGACAAGGATGTTGCTCACATCGATGTCGTCCGACGGGTACGGTGCGAGGACGTTTGCGAAGATCGCTACAAAGAACAGGACAATGACGACTACCAATCCCGCCATCGCCAGTTTGTCTTTTGCCAGACGCCGCAGAAAGTCACCATACATAGCTGATGAACCGTCCTAACTTGGTGATCGGATTCATAGGCTCGGTCACGCATCTTCTCGTTCCCGGGCTCCGCCTGGGAATGTCCGTCCTCCGGGCTCTGCCCTGTCTTTGACCCGGAAGTTCGCTTCCAAAAGACACCTTCATGGTCACTTGTGATCGGCCAATCATGGGGGGGTACGAAATCCTGTACTTGGTATCCTTTGTTCCCATGGTCAGCCCGCGGAACGTATCCTCGGGTCGGCCACGGAGTACATGACATCGGCCAGCAGGTTGCCCAGGAGGGTCAACACCGCGCCGATGACCAGTATTCCCATGATCGTCGGATAGTCCCTGCTCATTACCGCCTGATAGAAGAGTTGCCCCATCCCCGGTATGGCAAAGATCGTCTCGAAGATAACGCTGCCCCCGATCAATCCCGGCACGGACAAGCCCAAGAGGGTGATCACCGGCAGCAAGGCATTGCGCAGCGCATGCTTGAAAATCACCGTGCGTTCGTCAAGGCCTTTGGACCGGGCCGTGGTGATATAGTCTTGTCTGATCACCTCGAGCATGTTGGAGCGCATGTACCTGCTCATCCCCGCCAATCCCCCGAATGACGAAACAAAGACCGGCAAGATGAGGTGTTGAGCAATATCGAGGACCTTTTCAGGTCCCGAGAGCCCTGCATAGGTCAAAGACCTCAGGCCCGATATCGGCAACCACTCCAATTTGACGCCAAAGAGTATCATGAGCAGCAAGGCCAGCCAGAACGTGGGGATGGCAAACCCGATGAATACGAATACCGTGGTGCCTTTGTCGAAAAGTGAATTTTGTTTGACCGCGGACATCACCCCCAGAGGGATGGCCACCGCCAGGATGAGGATCATCGAGAGAACATTTATTAATAATGTTACGGGGATGCGTTCCATGATCTTGTCGAGGACCGGCCGGCTGTCCGGGGCAAAGGACTTGCCGAAATCCAACATGAGCATGTTCTTCAACCATTTCGCGTATTGTACGTACGCCGGTTCGTCCAGACCATAGTACGCACGGATACGCTCTATGGCTTCCTTGTTCATGTTGGGATTGAGGTCGGTTACCACGCTGACCGGGTCGCCCGGCGCAAGCTTCATGACGCCGAACGAGATAATGGTTATCCCCAGCAGTACTGGGATCATGAGCAACAGACGCTTGAGAATGTACCTACTCATAAACCCTCACGGATTGATCTGGTACTTGTGAAGAGCCTTCGGAACATACCATTTGTCAAAATTGTAACTGATTCCTATGGGCGCGGGCTTTATACCGTGGAACCTGGCGCTGATAATGGGAAGGCTATAGCCGACAAAGAGGAAGGTGTACGGCTGATCTTCCGCAATGATCTCCTGGAACTTGTCGTAGTATTCTTTTCGTTTCCCGCGGTCGTATGTGGCGGCCGCCTCATCCAAGAGCTTGTCAACCTCCGGGTTGATGTAGCTGACGAAATTCAGTTCCTTTTCCCCGGTTTTCTTGGAATTCCAGATGTCGATCTGGCTGGGATCGATGCCGATACCCCAACCGAGCAAGCAGGCCTCGAAACTCTTTTTGTTGATGAAGTTCTTGAGAAACGCGGCCCATTCTATGGGGCGGATTTTTACTTCTATCCCCACTCTTTTCAAATCCCGCTGGATGATCGTAGCGGCCCGTTCCCTGAGTTGGTTCCCCTGATTCGTGATGATGGTGAACTTGAACGGTTTGCCGTCCTTGTCGAGTATGCCGTCTCCGTCGGTGTCTTTCCATCCCGCCTCGGCAAGCATCTCCTTTGCCTTTTCAGGATTGTACGGCCATTTATTCACGTTTGGATTGTACCAGTAGGTATCCGGCTTATAAGGAGTATACGCCACCTCACCCAGTCCCAGCAGCACCCCCTTCACGATGCTCTCACGGTTGATTGCCGTGGTGAGAGCCTGCCGCACCTTCTTGTCCTTGAATTTCCAGTCGAGAAGATTGTACCCCAGGTACGTGTATCCGAAAGAGAGGTACTTGTACTTGCGGAAATTCTCGCCGAACCATTTCGTGTCGGTTTGCCGGGTGTATTGAAGCGGAGAAAGGCCCATCTCGTCCAACCGTCCTGCCTTCATCTCGAGGAACATGGTGGCCGGGTCGGGAATAACGCGCGTCATCACCCGGTCGATATACGGCCGCCCCTCGAAATACCCTTGATTGCTCTTGAGAACGATCTTTTCCTGAGTTTTCCACTCCTCGAACCGGTACGGTCCCGTGCCCACCGGGTTCCTCTTCAGAGGACTCTCCGTGATTTCTTTCCCCTCGAGAAGATGGCTCGGCAACATTCCTTGGCCCCAAGAGCCCAACGCGGGAGCGTACGGTTCCGCATAAGTCACCTCAAAGGTGTACGGGTCGAGCACCCTGAATTCCTTCACCTTGAGAAAGTCCGTTGCGTACGCAGTCGGCGTCTTGGGGTTCACATACAGCTTATACGTGTATTCCACATCTTTGGTGGTAAAAGGTTTCCCGTCTTGCCATTTCACGTCTTTTCGAAGGAAAAAGCGGATGGTGAGCTTATCGTCCGATATGTCCCATTTGTCGGCTATATCACCAACAAGTCTGATGTCCTTGTCATATTTCACGAGGCCGTTGTAAATGAGGCCGGTGATATCGAAGCTTGCCGAATCCGAGGCCAGAACCGGAAGGAGTACCGAAGCGTCGCCGATGGTGCCGCGGATGATCATATCCCCATAGGCCGGTTTGTTTTCAGTCTCCGATGTGGATTGAACGGTGTCCGGTTTTGCGGCGCGGTCTTTCGACGTGCCTTTGTCTTCCTTGCAGCCGGCCAGGGCCAAGACGATAATCAGAATCACTATGGTCGGGAGTTTGGTCGATGTCATGTCACCTTCCGTGCGGATGCTTTACGGGAATATAGTCAATACCTTCCTTTCGAGCAAGGAAAAGGTTACGGACGGCATATCCGCAAGAAATCAAAACGGCTTGCAGGAAGCCGAACGACTTGATAAGTTGATTCGGGTTCTTTGTGGAGAGCATCGGGAATTCCGGCCGAAGCCGAGAACCCATGTCGCCGCGGTATCTCATCGCTTGCTTGCCGGCAACGGACATCGTTGGGTGCAGGATTGGGATCACGGGGTGCATGAGAGGAGGAAGCCCGTTGGAAGATAAGGATTTGACACCGAAGCAGCGAAAATGGCTGGAGGCCTCACGGAAGATCGGCCCCGGGGCAATGACCAAGACGGAGCGGAAAACACTCGATCGGCTCTACGCGGATATGCTTCCCGCAGAGCAACAAGAGCTTTTGCAATACATTCAGGAGAAGTTCGGCAAGAAGAAGGAAGGGCAGGAAGACGAACCCACCGTGGAAGAGCCTACTCATCTCATGGAACGTCGGGTTTGGACTCCGCCGTCGGAAGGTTTGAAGAAGGCCTTGGCCGGAGCATTGGCCAAAAGTCCCGTTCCGAGTCCCGTGCCGTCCGGTTCCCCCCGCCCCGGTGTGCCGAAGGACCTGCCGTCCTCCGAAGGTGAGAACGAGCTGATCCGTAAATTACGGGTACGGGCTGAAGAGCTTTTGTCCCAGGGAGTATTGTTGGATCTCGAACGCGTTGAGGCTGGAATTGCCGTCGTGGAATCACTGCAGAAGGACGTGGAAAACCTTCGCATGCTCGGCGGTGATACGGATCGGGAGACACGGACTCAAGAGATGCGGGAGAAAGAAAAGGAACTCACCCGGGCCGAGCGGGAACTCAAGAATCTCATCGAGCCGGTATCCGATCTCTTGGATTCGTGAGCATCCATGGGGCGGTCCGCCGTAACGTGGGGTAGGATAGTAAGGAGATTTCAATGCTGGACATAGCATTCATTCGGGCCAATCCTGATGTCATAAGAGAAGGCATCCGCAGAAAGAGGATGAACATGGATGTCGACGAGCTGCTCGCGGTGGACGAGGAGGCGAGAAAGCTCAAGGCACAAGTGGAGGGCCTTCGGGCCGACCGCAACAGACTGTCCAAAGAGATACCCAAGCTCAAGGGTGAGGAAAAGGACAATGCCGTCTCGCAGGTCAAGTCCGTGAAGGATTCGCTTGGAGCGGCGGAGCCCAACCTAAAGGAGGTCGAGGAGCGGTTCGAGAGACTCATGCTTCTCGTGCCGAACCCGCCGTTGCCTGAGGTTCCGGACGGGGAATCGGACGACGACAATGTTGAAGTGCGGCGCTTCGGCGAACCGCCGACCTTTGGTTTTCCTATTAAGGACCACCTGGAACTTGCCGAATCACTCGATATCGTAGATATGCCCAGAGCGGTGAAATTTTCAGGCGCGCGGATGTACTTCCTAAAGAACGAAGGAGCAATGCTCGAGTTCGCGCTGTTCAAGTTCGCTCTGGATCACTTGGTTTCCCGGGGCTTCCAGCCCATGATCGTGCCCCAACTGGTGCGCCGTGAAGCGATGATCGGCACCGGCTTCTTTCCTTTGGGCGAGGAGGACACCTTCTTCGTAGAAAAGGACGGTCTGTATTTGGTCGGCACTTCAGAGGTGTCGCTGGTATCGTATCACATGAACGAGATACTCAACGAAAAGGATCTCCCGAAACGTTATTGCGGCTACTCCACGTGCTTTCGACGTGAGGCCGGATCCTACGGCCGGGACACCCGCGGGTTTTACCGGTTGCACCAGTTCAACAAGGTGGAGCAGGTGGTCATCTGTGAAAACGACCCCGAAGTGTCCACCCGCGAGCACCGGGTACTGCTGGACAATTCGGAAAGCCTTATGCAGGCCCTTGGTCTGCCCCATCGCGTAGCCCTCGCATGCGGTGCGGAGATCGGCCAGGGACAGGTTCTCAAACACGAGATCGAAACATGGATGCCGAGCCGCGGCAAATACTCGGAAACCCATTCCTGTTCATCACTGCATGAGTTCCAGGCCCGACGGCTCAAGATCAGATGGCGCGGCAAGGATGGAAAGACACAATACTGCCATACGCTGAATAATACGGCCATAGCCTCGCCCCGAATTCTCATACCCATCCTGGAAAATTTCCAGAACGAGGACGGCAGTGTCACTATTCCCGAGGTGCTTCGGCCTCTCATGAACGGCAAGGAACGCATCGAGCCCAAGAAAGGGTAGAAGACGGAGATACGGCATCGCCGGCGTTACGACCTCTCGTTCCCCGGCTCAGCCCGGATCCGCCGGGATCACCGGCAGGACCGGCATATTGCCGCTCATGTGGGAGGCAGAGCCTCCGATAGGCGTTCTCGGGCGGGGAGCCCGGGAACGAGAAAAGAACTGTAATAGGCACTAATGATCAAACTGAGACGCAACGCAGATCGACGGGTTCGCAGGGGACATCTCTGGATCTTTTCCAACGAAATCGAGTCGCCTCCGGTGGCCCAACTGGAACCCGGTTCCCTTCACGAGGTGTGTGATTCCGCCGGCGAATTCGTCGCCATGGCGTATGTCAATCCAAAGAGCCTCATCACCGCTCGAATCCTGTCCCGCAGAAAGACGCAGATCGATCGCCTCTTCCTGGAATCGAGGCTTAAAACCGCCATTGAATTCCGGACCCGTATGTTCCCGGGCAAGGACGCATGCCGTCTCGTCTTCAGCGAATCGGATCTCCTCCCCGGGCTGATTGTGGACCGGTATGCCGCATTTCTTGCCGTGCAAAGCCATACGGCGGGAATGGATACGTTCCTGGATGAAATCCTGGACATACTCAACGAGATGACGGCGCCGGAGGGTATCTATCTCCGCAATGATTCCCCGGTGAGAGAATTGGAAGGAGTGGTTCAGGAGAAGCGCACGGCATCGGGATCCGTTCCCGACGAGGTGACGATACGATCGCTGGGACTGAGTTTCTCGGTGGACATCCGGGCCGGCCAGAAGACGGGATTCTTTCTCGATCAGGAAGCAAACCGGGACCTGATGGGGAAATACGTCTTCCCTGGAGCCAAGGTGTTGGACCTCTTCTCCTACACGGGAGCATGGGGAATTCACGCAGCCGCGGCCGGCGCGGCGCCGGTGGTCGCGGTGGATTCATCCAGAGGGGCCCTCGGTCTTGCGGCAGCCAATGCCGAGATCAATGGTGTTGCCTCACGGTTCCACACGGTTCGGGAACAGGCCGTGGAGTTTCTGAAGAAAACGGACGAACCCTGGGACATCATCGTCGCCGACCCGCCGGCGTTCATCAAGAGCCGCGCCAAGGAGAAGGAAGGCCATAAGGGTTACATCGATTTGAACCGCCGGGCCTTGGGAAGGCTCAGCCCCGGCGGAATACTCATCACCTGCTCCTGCTCCCATCATCTCAGCCCCGCGGACTTCGAAGAGATGCTCCGTATCGCATCCCACCAATCCGGGCGGCGTACGAGAATCCTCGAAACGAGGGGGCAAGGTCCGGATCATCCGGTGCTGTTGGCAATGCCGGAGACGCGATACCTCAAAGTTATGGTTGCGCAGGTCATTTAGGGACTGTCGCAGAACAAATCTTTCATCGTTCCGGCTTACTGGTCCGGCCTTGAAAGACCGGTCTACTCTCATACGGTCCCTCCGGGACGTGCATGATCGCTTGCCCCGACAGGGGCTGTCGAGAGTAGCCCGGTACCTCAGTGCCGCGGCAATCGGGGAGAGGCAATCGGGGACATGATCCGATTTTGCGAATGGCGCCATGCGACCTCGCAAAACTCGGAATCGTGTCCCCGGATTGCTTTTTCGGGGGACACGAAACCGTATTCTCTTCTCGTTCCCGGGCTCCGCCCGGTATTTGGCCCGGAACTCCGCTCCTCCGGGACAGACCTTCATTGTCCGTTATGACCGGCCTCTCATGGCGGTCCGCTAGAAATTGATTCCCAGTGAGATGCCGCCCCCTACGATATATTTTGTCATGGTGGCGGTCACGTCTCGGCTGCGGGTGACGGCGGGAAAGGGGGTGTTCTCGTACGTCAAGTGTGCGCCTTGGCGCATCCACATCCAGCTGTAGTTGCACCATAGACCGAACGTGGTCGATGACGAGACGGGCGTGTTGTATTGTAACATGCCGTTGAGCAGGTTTCCGGGCTTATTCCACGTGTAACGGAGCTCGGACAGATTGCTTTCGGAACTTACGAGAGTCAGGGCGGTGTTGGAATAGGCCAATGGGCTGTATGTGACCGTAAGCATTGCCCCGCCGGAGGGTATGACAAGACCGATAAACGGAGCGAATGTCTTGGTGAGGATGTCCGCCCGCAAGGTTTGATTCGCGATGGGACCGTCTTGATCCCGCGGGTCGCCAAGTGAAAAACCGAGATGATCCCAGTATAGTCCGAATAGGACAGGCCCCAAACCCAGCCCACCCTGGATAAACCAACTTTCCACGTCGGTATTGGTGAAATCGAGATCGGCTGACGTGGAACCGGGGCCCAGACTTACCGGGACGGTTGTGGAGGTGATGAACGTCCTGCCCAGGATACCCCCGGCCGCGGCAAAAAGGCTGTATTTCTGATTGGCCGTGACCGTGATGCCGGCG
>JAZDHD010000105.1:0-13183 GCA_043806215.1 Pseudomonadota bacterium
AATCCCGACGCGGCGGACGCGCGGATCATGGTGAGCCGGCTTTGCCGGCCGTTCCTGCCCAACACGGTTGTGCTCTTTCGTCCGACGGGGCATGAAAAGCCGGAGATCACGGGCATGGCGCCCTACACCGAGGGGCTTACGGCCATTGAAGGCAAGGCCGCGGCGTACGTATGCCGTGACTACACCTGTGAGCTTCCCACCACCGACCCGGACACCATGCTCGAACTCCTGCACCGGCCGTAGGTGTTCTATGGCGTAAACCCCCATGATCGGGGCGACCAAAACTGAGCATGAAAGCCCCCGGACTCCGAGCCTAAGACCGGGCAGAGCCCGGTGGACAGGCATTCCCAGGCAGGAGCCTGGGAACGAGAAGGAAGGGGACTTTCAGACAAACCCCCATGACCGGGGCGCTCACAACCGAGCATGAAAATCCCTCGGTTCTCCGAGCCGAAAACCGGGCAGAGCCCGGAGGATAGGCATTCCCAGGCAGGAGCCTGGGAACGAGAGGAGGGGGATTTTCAGACAAACCCCCATGATCGGGGCGACCACAACTGACCATGAAAGTCTCGCCCCAAAAGGGGACTTTCAGGTAAAGAAGGATGCAAACGTCGAAGCCGCAGCAGTGCCGGAGGGCAAGTCTTCCATGAAACGCTTCGACCCGAATATTGCCGGAAGAACGGTGCTCAGGCCGCCAAGTGAGCTGGAATTGGTACTTCTTCGGTTGCGGAGGAGCGGGACACCATAGTGCAAGCCGAGTGTAAGAGGTGAAAAATGAGGTACGCAGAGACGGGGTTCAATTTAGAGGTAGACCTTACCCGAGGAAACGTTGAGAGAGTAGAAACCGACCCGAGAGACACCGAGCTCTATCTCGGTGGTCTGGGTACGAACGCGAAGTTGTTGTGGGACAGGGTTCCGCCTGAAACCGAGCCTTTTTCTCCCGATAATCTTCTCATATTCAGCGCGGGCCTTTTATGCGGCACTCCTGCTACCGGCTGCAACCGTACAATTGTGTCCACCGTATCGCCCCAAACCCGGTTGATGGCATTTTCAATGATGGGAGGGTTCTGGGCTCCGGAACTGAAGTATGCCGGTTATGACAAGGTGATTTTCCGCGGCAAATCCCCCAATCTGGTCTACCTATGGATCAACAACGACAAGGTGGAAATCCGTGATGCCGCTCACTTGAAGGGCAAGGGCGCCGTGGAAACCGCAGCGCTTATTAAAGCGGAATTAGGAGTGCCGGAAGCCCAGGTGGCTGCCATCGGCATGGCCGGTGAGAACAGGGTCTTTTTCGCTTCCATAGAACAGGGCCGATCCAGCGCCAGCCGGCTCGGGATAGGCGCGGTTATGGGAGACAAAGGTCTCAAGGCCGTTGTGGTCCGTGGAACCAAGGACGTGAACGTTGCCAGGCCTGCCGAGTACATGGCGCTGTGTAACGAGGTTCTGAAATACATAAAATTCCGCAACGAAAACCCCATTCCGGGTGTCATGCCCATTTTGGCAGGGCTCGGGTCGCCCCAAGAGATGAAGGTCCATGATGAAAAGTGGCACACCGAGAACTTCATGTGGGGAAATTCACGTGTCCGCAGAAAAGATTTCTGGAACGAAGAAATCGCAAAAGAGTGGATGGAGACTTTGGACACCATGCGGACGCGGTTGATCAGCTGCTACAACTGTCCGATGACATGCGGCGCAACCATTACTCCCCCGGGGCTCCCAACGTACATGATGAAATGCTTCTCGAAGCTGACCTACACAATGGCCGCGTTTTCGGATCTCGAATTCGGTTTGGGCATCGCCCAAAGTGCCACGGAATACGGGGTTGATGGATTCTCGGCACCGCAGGTCATGGCTTTTGCCCTTGAACTCCTGGAGAACGGCATATTGAGCGACGACGACTTCCCTGGGATGCCGGCAGACAATGAAGGCAGATTTTACTGGTTACTCGACAAAATTGTCCGGCGGGAAGGTATTGGAGACGTTTTGGCCGATGGGACATACTGGGCGGCCAAGAAGATCGGCAAGGGTGCGGAAGCTTATGCTCACAATACGATCAAGAAGCATGAGCAGCTCCCTCTGAAACTGTCAATGCTCAATCCGATCTACTTCCTCATGTATGCCACCGGTGAGAAGCTGAACATTACTCAGATTGAAGGGCAGTTCCCCCAGGCCCCTTGGCCCACGAGGGAGGAGAGGGAAGAGTTTGCGAAGGATTGGTTCCAGATTCCCGACGAGAAGTTCAAGCAGTATCTTCTGGACTGGGAACCGCGCGGGGAAAAGTCGATGCCGTTTTACCCGACCGTAGACATGTGTTGTAATATCGTCGACTGGCAAGAGAGGATGCACTACATCGACGATGCCCTGGGGATGTGCGCCGGTCTGTCGGCGTTCCCCCTGAAGCCTCCCTATCACATACATAACTACCCGAAATTCATCTCGGCCGGCGCCGGGATCGACATGGATGAAGAGAAACTGACGCAGGCAGCCAGGAGATACCGGACTCTAGTGAGGGCCTATAACATAAGAAGAGGCATGAGAAGGAAAGATGATAAGCCCCCGGAGAACCATTGGAAGAAAAGATTTCCCGAGCTCGAAAAGGAACTTCTGGACACGTACTACAAATTCAAGGGATGGAACGATCAGGGTATTCCCACCAAGGAATCCTTACATGAGTTGGGCTTGGATTACGTGGCCGAAGACTTCGAGAACAGAGGCATCTATTCGGAAAATGGAGGAACTCCTTCCGGTGAAACCGCTGCGGAAGAGAAGAATTAAAGGCAAGGGGTGGTAACGGTCATGGGTGAGAAGAAGAAGAAAATCGTCAAGACAATAAAGATTGATGCCGACAAATGTAACGGCTGCCGGGCATGTGAGGTAGCCTGCTCGGCCTTTCACTCCGCTCCGAAATATAGCAGCAATAATCCTGCCAGGTCGCGTATTCGCGTCCTTCGTGAACCCTTTAAGGACATTTATATCCCCGTATACGCAGGCGAGTACACCCCGGCCGAGTGCGCCGGCAGAGACAAGTATGTGATCGACGGGAAGGAATACGACGAATGCGGGTTCTGTAGGGCTTCCTGCCCATCCAGGGCCATCTTCAAGGAACCCGATTCCGGCCTCCCTCTGAAGTGCGACATGTGTGAAAGCGATCCGGATCTGGAACGGCCCTTGTGCGTCGAGTGGTGCCTGGTCGACGCTCTGACGTACGAAGAGAGGGAAGAGGAAGTAGAAGAGGGCGAGGAGCAGGAAGAGTTGGAGATCGGCCTGGAGGCGTTGGCAAACAAATATGGACTGGACAAAATGATGGATACCGTCGCGCGGATGTCTCTATCAAAGCAGGAATAACAGGTTACCAAGGTACGCAACCGACTCTAGCAATATATGGAAGAAGAGGCTAAGAAAAGATCGTGGAGACTGTAACCCCCTTCAAAGAGATCGTTGACGAGATAAAGGCAAGCGGTGGAGAAGCCTTTAAGAGATGTTTTCAATGCGGGTTATGCGATACGGTTTGTCCGTGGAACAGAGTGACGAACTTTAGTATGCGCAAGATCGTCCGCGAGGCGACGTTTGGCCTGACCGATATCGAAACGGACGAGATCTGGCGTTGCACGACCTGCGGAAGATGCCCTCAGCGATGCCCCCGGGACGTAAGGCAGATTGAATCCGGCGTGGCCCTGCGCAGGCTTGCCACGGCGTACCAGGTGTTTCCACCTTCCGTGACCCCCATCCGAACCGTGAGAGGAAGCCTCGTCGGCGAAGGCAACCCCCTGAGCGAAGAGAGGAAGAACAGGGCGAAGTGGGCGGAAGGTCTCTCCGTAAAACCGTTCACGGAAGAGATGGAGATTCTCTATTTTCCCGGTTGCTACCCCAGCTACGACCCCAGAGCCAAGAAAGTGGCCAGGGCTACGGCGACGATCCTTAACAAGGCAGGGGTGGATTACGGCATTTTGGGCGAAAAGGAGAACTGCTGCGGAGAAAGTATCCGCAAGACCGGCGACGAGGAAGTCTTCAGACGCCTTGCCAAGGAAAACATCAAGACGTTTATCGACAATGGGGTGAAAAAGATCCTGGTGTCGTCTCCGCACTGTTATCACACGTTCAAGAACGAGTATCCCGACTTCAAGGTGAATTTCGAGGTTATTCATCTCTCCCAGTTCTTGTTTCAGCTTATTGAAGAGGGCAGGCTGGAGATTACCAAGGAGTACGCGAAGAAGATCACCTACCACGATCCCTGCTACTTGGGCCGCCATAACGGCATCTACGATGAGCCTCGGGAAGTCCTGAAAAGGATACCGGGGCTGGAATTGAACGAGATGGTTGAGTCACGGGTAGATAGTCTCTGCTGCGGCGGGGGAGGCGGCAGGGTCTGGATGGAGACCGAGAAGGGTCAGAGATTCAGCGATCTCAGGATAGAACAGGCCTTTGAGACGGGGGCGGAGGTACTGGTCACCGCCTGTCCCTATTGCATTACCATGCTCGAAGACAGCCGATTGACCATGGGAGCCGCGGAGAAGATAGAGGTCAAGGACCTCACCGAAATCATTGCGGAAGTGATTTAGGTTACTCCGGCAAGGAAATCTCGACACTACCGAGGTTCCCCGTTCCGATCCGCACGGATACGGTTGGGGGACCGAAGGACCATATAAGGAAACAGTTACATGGAAAACGGACAAGTCGAACTGTTCTGTAAGAGTTTTACCGACAGAAATTTCGGGGACGTGATGGTTGTCGGCGGGGGGGTCAGCGGTATTCAAGCCTCGCTCGATCTTGCCACGGCCGGGTTCAAGGTTTACCTGGTCGAGAAGGCGCCGAGCATTGGGGGCCATATGGCTCAGCTCGATAAGACCTTTCCCACGAATGACTGTTCCATGTGAATTCTCTCACCCAAACTGGTCGAGGTCGGCCGGCATCCAAACATCGAGGTCCTCACCTACACGGAAGTGAACACCGTGGAGGGAGAAGCGGGAGATTTTCAGGTAACTTTGACAAAGAAACCCAGATACATCATCGAGGAAAAGTGCACGGGCTGTACGACGTGTGTAGAATACTGCCCCATTCAGTATCCTGATCCCTTCAATCAGGAAATATCACAAAACAAGGCGGTTCACGTATACTTCTCTCAAGCGATTCCTCTTGTTTCCTATATCGATGAAAGCTGCATTTATCTCAAGGAAAAGAAATGCCGCATCTGTGAAGGCGTCTGTCAAGCCAAAGCCATAGACTTTCAACAAAAGCCGGAGAAGATGGTAATCAGGGTGGGGGCCATTATTCTGTCTCCCGGCATCGAACCGTTCGATCCTAAGACCAAGCCGGAGTACGGCTACGGAAAGTACGCCAACGTGGTCACCAGTATGGACTTTGAACGGCTCTTGTCCTCCACCGGGCCATACGAGGGCGAGATACTCCGCGGTTCGGACAAGAAGCATCCCCACAAGATAGCCTGGATACAATGCGTCGGCTCCAGGCGGGTTACGGAGGGCGACAACAGCTATTGCTCGGGTGTATGCTGCACGTACACACAGAAACAGGTGATTCTGACAAAGGACCATAACGCGGAGGCGGAGTGCACGATCTTTCATAACGACATAAGATCGTTCGGCAAGGATTTTGAGCGATATTACCGGAGAGCGGCGGATCTCCCCGGGGTCCGGTTCATGCGGAGCTACGTGTCCATCGTAGGGGAGGATCCGGAAACCAAGAATGTGAAGCTGAGATATGCGACGACGGATGAAGGGGTGAAAGAAGAAGAATTCGATATGGTCGTACTGTCCGTCGGCTTGAATCCTCCGCTCAATCATAAGGAGCTTGCGGATAAGTATGGAATCGAGCTTACTTCACACGGATTCTGTAAGATAGATTCTACGAATCCCATGGAGACCGGCAGGCCCGGGATCTTTATCAGCGGCGCCTTCCAGGGTCCCACGGATATCCCCGAGTCGGTCTTCAGCGCCAGCGGAGCAGGGTCGCAAATCGGTGAACTCCTGGACTACAGGCGAGGTAATCTTGCGAAAGACCGGATATATCCGCCGGAACGGGACGTGGCCGATGAGGAGCCGAGGATAGGCGTCTTTGTATGTCATTGCGGGGCGAATATCGGCAGGATCGTTAATGTTCCGGAAACGGTGGAGTACGTAAAAACGCTCCCGAACGTGGTCCATGCTCAGGAGCAGCTTTTCTCGTGTGCCACGAACTCCGCCAAACAAATAACCGACATGACGAAGGAAAAGGGGCTCAATCGGGTAGTTATCGCCGCGTGCTCGCCGAGAACGCTTGAGCCGTTGTTCCGGGATACTCTCAGGGAGGCCGGAATCAACCAATACTACCTCGAAATGGCCAACATCAGGGAGCACAACTCGTGGGTCCACGCCAAGGAAAAGGAAGCTGCAACCCAAAAGGCCAAGGATATAGCCCGCAAGTCGATTGCCCGGGCCCGGCATCTGGAGTCGTTAAGGGAATTTGACTTGCCGGTGGACAAGGCCGCGCTGGTGGTCGGCGGAGGCGTCGCCGGGATGAATTGTGCCCTCTCCATTGCCAATCAGGGGCATGTGGTGCACCTTGTGGAGAAGAGTTCCGAGCTCGGAGGGATAGCGCGGAAGATTACCTCTACGCTGCAGGGACTGGACGTTCAGGAGTACCTGCGCGATCTCATAGCCCGGGTATACAAGCACAGTCTGATCCACGTGTATCATGACGCGACGATCACGGATGCCTCCGGCTATGTTGGAAGTTTCGTAACCGAGGTGAAGTCCGACAGAGGATTCTCCCGCATAAAGCACGGCGCGGCGGTTCTCGCCATAGGTGCGGATCTCCATACGCCCGTCGAATACCTGTATGGCGAGGATGACCGGGTGACGACTCACCTGGAGCTGGAGCAGCGGATCGCCCAAGGCGACGAGAAGATTACCGGCGCTCAAAGCCTCGTAATGATTCAATGCGTCGGTTGTAGAAACGAGGACAGGAATTACTGCAGCAGGCTATGCTGTAGTCAGGCCGTAAAGAACGCGCTGAAACTCAAAGAGATAAACCCTGAGATGGATATCTACGTCCTCTTCCGGGATATGCGCACCTACGGATTCAACGAGGACTATTACCGGGAAGCTTCCGAAAAGGACGTCAGGTTCATCCGCTATGAGCCTGAGGATCCGCCTCAAGTCGAAGCCGGGGAGTCGGAGGAAGGCCGGGAGGTTCTCAAGGTTACCGTTACCGACTTTATCCTTGGGAACAAGCTCGAACTGGACGCCGACATCGTTTCTCTGGCTGCGGCAATCATCCCCTCTGCCGCCACAAAGGAACTTGCCGGGCAATTCAAGGTGACCTTGAACCCGGACGGCTTCTTCAAAGAAGCGCATGTGAAATTGAGGCCGGTGGAGTTTGGAACGGACGGAGTTTATCTCTGCGGACTGGCCCATTATCCCAAGTTCATCCAGGAAACAATCAATCAGGCGTATGGAGCTGCAGGCCGTGTCTTAACACTGCTCTCCCGTGATGTGGTCGTAGCCTCGGGGTCTGTTGCCGAAGTCGATGAGGATCGATGTGTTTCGTGCGGGGCATGCATAACGGTGTGCAATTATGGCGCCATACAGTTCGTCGACACCCTGCACGGCAGAAAGGCCAGGGTTAATCCGGTTCTCTGTAAAGGGGACGGTTTGTGCAACACGGTGTGTTGCACGTCTGCAATAAGGCTGAAGCACTTTACGGATGAAGAAATCTTTAGCGAAATCGATGCGGTGCTTGCCGGGGAAGAGGTCCTTTTGCCAATGGATGCCGCGGTCGGAGATGTGTAGAAACATACGGACAACCAAAACCGGAAGTATCAACTACGAGGTGATGACATATGAGTGCGGGACTTAAATTCAAACCAAAGATCTTAGGGTTTGTATGCCATTGGTGAGGATACGGTGCAGCCGACTTAGC
Source organism: Pseudomonadota bacterium (assembly GCA_043806215.1). Taxonomy (GTDB): domain Bacteria; phylum Desulfobacterota; class Desulfomonilia; order Desulfomonilales; family Desulfomonilaceae; genus JAVHLK01. The sequence continues at coordinate 7,915 of JAZDHD010000105.1, forward strand.
TGGAGTTTCCAGAAGTCAATACGCAACTGAAATCAGACTCATTCGTGTCATGTGTTCCGGACGGGTCGATATGGCTCATGTGTTCCGGGCTTTCTCACAAGGAGCGGACGGGGTGTTCATCGGTTCCTGCCACCTCAACGAATGTAACTATATCACTCATGGAAATTACCATGCCCTGACCATGGTGAACTTGGCCAGGAAATTGCTGGAACACATAGGACTGAACCCCGAGAGACTGAAGCTCGAATTTATGTCCGGCAGTGAGAGCAATGTTTTTGTGGAAGCGGTCAACGGTATAGTGAAGAGGGTGAAGGAAATGGGTCCCCTTGGCCGGGGCGAAGGCCTGGACGAAAGGGAATTGAAATTCAAACTGGACGCGGTGACGCAGCTTATCCCCTACATCAGACTGGTGGAAAGGGAGAGGCTGAGACTGCCCGCCATGCCGCAAGAAGAATACCGTAAATTCTTCGAGAGTGAAGAGGTGAACCGGCTGTTCGAGGAGACGGTGGCGGACAAACTGGCAATGGCGCAAATCGTGTCGCTTCTCCGGGAAGGCCCGCAGTCGACTGCGGAGATTGCGAAGGCTCTCCGCCTAACCCCGTCCAAGGTATCAAAACACCTTATTGCCTCATCGAGGCAAAGATTGGTAAGGTACGATCAGGACGAGAAGCGGTACGCCCTGGCGTGAGGCGGAAAGAGTGTAACGTCGCTTGGTACCCTGTTGCTAAGCGCTTCGTTTCCCAAGAGCGGTGCCGTATTCTTGAGTACGCTCGGTAGCGTCCCGGCGTCCCTGCCGGGCGATACTCCATAGGCGCCGACTCTTATGTCCTTGGTCGGGAGGACACCTATCCTGAAGGACGTTGCCTCTTGTTCCCCCTTTGAAAAAGGGGGCTAGGGGGATTTATGGATCAGAAAAATCCCCCCTAACCCCCCTTTACTAAAGGGGGGAATCTGAGGACTCCGACAATTCGCAGGTTAAGTTAGCGCTTATGGGCCTGCGCCGGGGACACGACGGGCATCCCGCGCAGAACCCGGGAGTCCCACGAAGACGACGGGCAGGGACGCCCGTCCCACGAAGGCAACAGGGATGTCGGTGGGTTCTTTCGTAGCCCGGGCCTCCGTGCCCGGATAGTATTCTTGCAGGCACCCAACGTGGCCGCGAGACGAGATTATGTGACCGAACGTATGAAATGCCGCACGTAGGCAAACAAGAGAATCAGGATAAAGGCCATGGACATAGAGAGTATCGACCGGATAATCGACAAGCACAACTGCGAGCCCAGTTACCTCATTCAGGTGTTGCTGGACATTCAGGAAGAGAATAGCTGGCTTCCCAGGGAGGCATTGGAGCGGGTTGCGGAAAGACTGCAAGTGCCCTTGACCCGGATACAGCACATCGCCACCTTTTACAAGGCCTTTAGTCTGGTTCCCAAGGGACGGCATCAGATTCACATTTGTGTGGGAACGGCCTGCCACGTCCGGGGTGCTTCCCGTGTGCTCGACACGGTGGAAGGACTGACGGGAATCAAACCGGGTGAAACGGACCTGGACCTGAAGTTCAGCCTCGAGACCGTTAACTGCCTCGGCTGTTGCGCTTTGGGACCGGTGTTGGAGATCGATGGAAAGACTCACGGTAAGATGGCGCCCGCACAGACCGCAGACGCGTTGAAGAACTATGAGTAAGGGAAGAACATGCCAAGGATAAACACCTCTGATGAGTTGGAGAAAGTCAGACAAGAAATAGTCTCCCGAAACGACCCAAACGAGCCCTGCGTTTCAATTTGCGCCGGTGCTGGTTGTATTGCCTCTGGTGCCGGTGAAGTCATAACCGCCTTTCAAGCAGAGATTGAAAAGCAGGGGTTAAACACAGAGGTTAATACCAAAGGAACCGGGTGCCCCGGATTTTGTGAGAGAGGGCCCGTAGTGGTCATTTATCCCGAGGAGATTTGCTATTTACAGGTAAAACCTGGAGACGTTCCCGAGATTGTTTCTCAGACCATAAAGGAGAAGAAGGTTGTTGATCGTCTGCTCTTTGTTGACCCATCTACAGGCGAAAAAGCAACTTATGAATCTCATATCCCTTTCTACAAGAATCAAGAACGAATCATAATCAGCGCTAACATTAGAATTGATCCCAAGGACATCGATGACTACCTGGCGATTGGCGGATATTCGGCATTGGCCAAGGCGCTCCTCCAGATGACTTCCGACCAGGTGTTGGAAGAAGTTAAAAAATCCAATTTGCGAGGAAGGGGAGGTGGAGGCTTTCCGGCGGGGAGAAAGTGGGAAGGATCGCGCAATGCCCCTGAGCCGGTAAAGTATGTCATCGTCAACGCCGATGAGGGTGATCCGGGGGCGTTTATGGATAGAGCCCTCCTTGAGGGAAACCCGCACTCGATCATCGAGGGGTTGACCATCGGTGCCTATGCCATAGGTGCGCACGAGGGCTATATTTATGTGCGTCAGGAATATCCCTTAGCGGTGGAGAATGTGATCATCGCCATCAAGCAGGCCGAGGAGTATGGCCTTCTCGGGAAAGACATTCTTGGCTCAGGCTTTGATTTCATTGTGAAAGTTCACCGAGGAGCCGGCGCTTTTGTCTGCGGTGAATCAACTGCTCTGATGACGGCATTGGAAGGCAGGGCGGGAGAGCCCAGACCGAAGTACATCCGCTCCAACGTCGTGGGCCTCTGGGGCAGACCCAGCGTTTTGAACAATGTGGAGACTTGGGCCAATGTGCCGCACATCATCAATAAAGGCGCCGATTGGTTTGCTCAATATGGAACTGAATCAAGCAAGGGCACGAAGATCTTCTCCCTGGTTGGGAAGATAAACAATACCGGCCTTGTGGAAGTGCCCATGGGCATAACCCTGAGAGATATTATCTACAAAATCGGCGGTGGAATCCCCGGAGGCAAGAAGTTCAAAGCGGTTCAGACCGGAGGACCGTCCGGTGGATGTATCCCAGAGGAACTGTTGGATTTGGAAGTTGGGTTTGATGAGCTCTCCAAGGTCGGCTCGATGATGGGCTCCGGCGGCATGATCGTCATGGACGAAGATACGTGCATGGTGGATGTGGCCCGGTACTTCATGGAATTCCTCACGGATGAATCGTGCGGCAAGTGTGTGCCGTGCCGTGAAGGCATGCGGCAGATGCTCAAGATTCTCACCAATATCACCCGGGGCAAGGGGAAAGAGGGCGATATCGAGCTTCTGGAGCAGCTGTCCGAGACGGCCAGGGAGGCGGCTCTTTGCGCCTTGGGTAAGAGTTCCCCCAACCCGTTTCTGAGCACGTTGAAATACTTCAGAGATGAGTATGAGGCCCACGTCAAGGAAAAGCGATGCCCGGCACTATCGTGCAAGGAACTGATCGCCTTCTATATCGACCCGGAGAAGTGCAGTGCCTGCACGATTTGTGGGAGGAAATGCCCTGCAGATGCGATTGTCGGCGGCAAGAAACAGATCCATGTCATCGATCAGGAGAAATGCACCAAGTGCGGAACCTGCTTTGAAGTGTGCCCTGCAAAGTATGATGCAGTGAAGAAGATTTCCGGCGAACCTGTTCCACCTCCTATCCCGGAAGAAGCTCGAACCATCGTCAGAGAGAAAAAACAAAAATGAGCGAAATCCTCTTAAAGATCGACGGAAAAGAAGTTAAGGCGGAAGAAGGGATGACCCTCTTGGAGGCGGCCCGGAGTGTAGGGATATCCATTCCCACGCTGTGTCACCACGAGAAGCTGGAACCCTTCGGGGCCTGCCGGCTTTGCATCGTAGAGGTGGAGACCCGCGGTCGTCCGCGGATCGTGGTTTCCTGCGTCTACCCGGTAGAGAAGGATATCGTGGTAAGGACCCGGTCCGAGAAGATAGACAGGATCCGCAAAATGATTCTGGAGCTCCAGTTGGCTCATGCTCCGGATTCGTTCATATTGGAGGATTTGGCCAAAGAGTACGGTGCGGACAAGAACCGTTTTGAAAAGGAGCCCTCCTTTTGCATTCACTGCGGATTGTGTGTACGGTACTGTGCCGAGGTCAAGAAGAAGAATGCGGTGGGATTCGTCGATAGAGGCATACGGAAAGAGATCAGTTTCATTCCGGAGATAGCCGCGAAGGAATGTTGGAACTGCAAGGAATGCTTTCCGTTGTGTCCCACGGAAGCACTCCAGGCCGCCTATGTCTTGACCGGAGCGCTTACGGCTTCCTCCCCTGCCTGCGGCCGCGCTGCGGAAAAATATACTGTCGCTCCTTGAATACTGCGGACGCCTTCACGTTTGTCATTGCGAGCCGTAGGGGTAGGCCCCCGTGCCTACCCTGGGCGGCCACAGGGGGCCGCCCAGAGCTTTTCGCTGGACTGCTCGCACGCTCATCACGATACGACGAGTCATTCGTTCTACGGTGACTATCTCTTGTACGATGAAGAGGATCACGGACAGCCTTTCGTGATTACCCAAGGATTCAGCAAGAAGCATCGACCGGATCTCAAGCAATTGGTGCAGTCCTTGTTGTGCGTGGATTCCGGCATACCGATCTACTCCAAGGTCGTCGACGGCAACCAGTCGGACAAGACCATCAATCAGAATCTGATTCCGGAAATGGTCAAACGTATGAGTGAGGTGGGAGCCGGGGATTTCATCTACGTCAACGATTCCGCCCTGGTCACCGAAAAGAGTCCATGCATCATTGATGAGTGGGACCTCCGCTTCGTCACCCTGATGCCCCAGACCTACAATGAATGCAAGAATGCCATAAGCCGGGCCGTCCAGGCCAATGACTGGAAAGAGGTAGGAAACATCTCCGACCAGCCTACGACTCGGAACCGTAAGCCGGCTTCCTACAAGGCCTTTGAGACCACGGTGACGCTTCATGGAAAGCAATACAGGGTCATTGTCGTTCATTCGGACGCTCACGACAAGCGCCGGCAGAAGAAGGTAGACAAACAGATTAAGGAGGATCTGAACGAGACGCTCAAGCTCAAACAGGCACTGGAAAAGATCGATTACGCCAGTCTTCCGGACGCCCAAGCCGCAATCGAAAGAGTTGGTTCAGGTTCACTGCACAAGCTAAATGCGACGATACAACAGCGCCCCCAATACGGGAGCGGGCGGCCGAAGAAGGACGGTACCCGGAGCCTCAAAAAAATGCGCTACGGCCTGAGCATTGAGATGGAGGTCGATGAGGAGGCAATACGCAAGCTCAGAGACGAAGCCGGATGCTTCGTGCTGATTACCAACGTACCTCGTGAAGGAGCCGGTGCACACAACGCAAAGGAACT
>JAZDHD010000106.1:0-21472 GCA_043806215.1 Pseudomonadota bacterium
GTTGGACGATCTGAGGATTCCGCCGGCCAATAGGCTTGAAGCTCTCAAGAACGACCGGCAGGGTGAACATAGTATTCGGGTTAACGATCAGTTCCGGATCTGCTTTGTTTGGTCTGAAGACAACAACGCTCATCACGTCGAAATCGTTGACTATCATTAAGGAATGGCTCCAATGAAGGCTGAGAAAATACCACCGGTACACCCTGGTGAGGTTCTCTTGGAAGAGTTCATGAAACCAATGGGAATTTCTCAGAACGCTCTTGCAAGAGCACTGAGAGTGCCTCCAAGGCGAATCAACGAGATCGTCCACGGCAACCGGGGGATTACCGTGGATACCGCCCTTCGCTTGGCCCGGCATTTCGGGACGTCCGTTCAGTTCTGGATTGGACTTCAAGATGACTATGACTTGGATGTAGCTGAAGACTCGCAGCTCGTTGAAAGAATCAATGAGGAAGTCATGCCTCGTGCGGGTGGAATGAAGCAGCACGAGAATCCGGCATATCCCCTCACAGCGAATCGCTGAGACCCTCTACGGCCGCCGGCCGCGAGTCAACGGGATCAGCCTCGAGGAACTTGAGTTCGACAAAGACCGGGATGCGGCTCAGGCAAGACGCTGCTCTTTCGCCGCCGCGGGATTCTTCCCATACGAGGCGTTCGGCCTCGAGAAGGGGGAGAAGTAAGAAGGGGTCACGTCTGGTTTTGGGAAATGACTTCGGCGGACAAAATACTGCTTTTGGGGCAAGCGGCCCCTCTCTCCCGGCATGGCTCCATGGTCGGCCTACCATACATTGTGGCGGCTGCCTATCTGTACCGCGTCATGTGCCGTGGTATTCCTTCGGAATGCGTTTTCCCCTTCGGTGTGGCGTTGGGGCGCGGAGACACACTTGTAATACCTCTTGAGGGGGTCACCGGCGGGGATCTGAACAAAGGACCTTTCTTTACCTTTACTCGAGATCGAATTTTCGTGAGAAGCAAGTTTGTGGAGCGGGGCAAGAGCTCGGCTCAACTAATAGGCTTAAGAGACCGTCAAGAAGGTAGAGGCGGAGGTTTGAGTAAGGCTACGAGTCAAATCATAGTACATAATCCTTGTCTCGTTATCTTGGTCGGTCTCGGTCATGAAGGCAAAGTAGTTCTTTGTGTACATGCCGACAGCCTCTTCCGTATTGTAGGCGTCTACTGTAATGAACCTGCACCCCGTGCGATTATTGGTCAAGAATAAGAGCTTGGTCAGGTTCAACAGAGCTGATCCGACGCCTTTTCTCTTGTATCTCGTTTGGACGCCCAACCGAGCGATTTTGACGGCCGGCAGAGCGCTGTACCTTTTTCGAAATGGAACTTCCTTCACGACCTTCTTCCATTCTCCTCTTGTAAAGCGGGCTTTAAGCACAGCGTCATTGCAATAACTGATGAAAGCTGCCGGCGGTTCTGCGTCTCTGACGCCGGCACCTTCGGGACAAAAGACGTACGACTTGGTTATCAGCTCTTCTTCGTGCTGCCAGAGGTCATCTTTGTAAAAACTGTTCAGATCATCCTTGCCGCAGTCAAAATCCAAGAGGAGGGCTTCGGGAGATATGGGTTCCAACACCCAGCCGTCATACAGGATTCTATTTCTGTCGGCGCTTAGCATTGTTCACTATTTCGCGGCGAAGCTCTTCCAGCTTGGGAGTCGGAATGAGGTCGAGTCTGTGATTCTTTTCTGTTTCGACCTTGTCCCAGAATTTTTCGGCCTCTTCGCCTTCAAGGACCGGCGTGGGCGTGATGGGTATAGCCATGTCGGGGCTCCTCTCGGTGGCAGTCATGATCCTTATGACGACACTACCGCAAAAAGGGTTCTCTCTCAAGTAATCGTGAGAAGGGGTCACATCCGGTTCTGAGAACTGACTTCGGCGGACAAAATACTGCTTCTTGGGCAAGCGGCCCCTCTCTCCCGGCATGGCTCCATGGTCGGCCTACCATACATTGTGGCGGCTGCCTATCTGTATCGCGTCATGTGCCTTGGTATTGCTTCGGAATGCGTTTTCCCCTTCGGTGTGGCGTTGGGGCGCGGAGACACACTTGTAATACCTCTTGAGGGGGTCACCGGCGGGGATCTGAACAAAGGACCGTGCGGAAACCACGAAATCGAACACTCCGACAAATGGTATTATGTCCCCCGAATTAGGAGCCGAATATGCCCACACGGGGAATCAAAAACAGTATTATGTCCCCCGATTTCCCTTGCTCAGGTCCCGGACGGGTAGACAGCGATTTCTGTGCCGAGTGTCCCGAGACACTCCCAGCAACCAATCTCCGAATGAAACACGTCCATCGAGCGAAGACTTCCTTTCGGGGAGCAATTCCAGTGCCCGTTCCGGATTGGCAATGATCCAGTCGCGAAGCGAGGCACGAAAAGCTCCCGGACTTGCGAAGGCTTTGGTACTAAGCCATTCGGCTATCCCGGCGAGAATGTCTTCGCCCGGGAACCAGAGTAAGACGTTCGATACCTCGGCGACACAAGCGTCATCGAAACGGGCAATAATCGTTTCGAAAGATTCTTCCACACGGTTGGGATCAGTAGCGTCATCGATGCGGTTTCGGTGAGTCTCGATGGTGCTGCCGGCCCATGCGTTAACCGTAGCCGGATCTACCGCCGATGGGAGAGCTACAGTGACGCGCTTTGAATTTCGCGATGATCGTAACCCAGCTCTCCTCAACGCTCCGACAGATCGCTCCCGTCATCACGAGCAGCGCAGCGGAGCCTGCCCCGGATCCGGGGAAGCAATCTCAATGCTCCATGAAAGGCTGAGATTGCCACGCCCTCCCAAAGCCTCGGGCTCGCAATGACAAACCTGAAGGTGTCCGCAGTATTCAAGGGGCGACACTATGTTTCATTCAAACCATCAGGTCGGGTCTTCAATTCGAAGTGAGGAGGCAGATCGCGACGCACGATGCCAACGGTCCATCGTGCAGCATCGTAATTCCTGATCCTCTTGGAAATCCGGGTACACCAGGTATGGTGTACCCGGAACCCGGGACGCGAAATCTCGGTCTTTTCTTTCCGACTCCTGCTATAGTCCATCCGTGTACAACCGTGAGGAGTTATTCATCAAGATGTGCGGCATCTGTGGAATTGTCGATTTTCAATCCTCCCCTTCCCTTCCCGCGTTGCAGGCCATGACCGACGCGTTGAAGCACCGCGGCCCGGACGCGGGAGGGACCTGCGGATTCGAGTCATGTGTTCTCGGCCACCGGCGCCTGTCGATCCTCGATTTGTCCGACTCGGCCAACCAGCCCATGATCTCGGACGACGGTAAGACCGCGCTGGTCTTCAACGGCGAGATATACAATTTCATGGAGTTGAGAAAGAAGCTGGAAGCCAAGGGGCACCGGTTCCACACGCGCTCGGACACCGAAGTGCTTCTCGGACTGTACCTCCAAGAGCAACGGTCAATGGTGGCCGAACTCAACGGCATGTTCGGCTTTGCCGTGTGGGACGAACGCAGGAAAGAGTTGATCCTGGCAAGGGACCGGGTTGGCAAGAAACCCCTGTACTATTTCCGCCGGGGAAACAGGCTCTGCTTCTCTTCCGAACTCTATTCGCTCCTCCAGGACCCGGCCGTTCCCCGGAACATATCCGACCAATCGCTCTTCGAGTACCTTCTCTACGATTTCATACCCAGTCCCCATTCCATATTTGAGGGTGTCCACAAGCTACCGCCGGCCCATATCGCGGTCTTCAATGCAAACGGCCTTGAACTGCACCGGTACTGGCGGCTTCCCGAACCCCGGGAGCAGGCCGAACAGGCTCAGGGGCCGGACCGTCTCGGGGAGCTGCTCGCCGAATCCGTTACCATGCGCCTCGTCTCCGACGTTCCCCTCGGGTCCTTCCTGAGCGGTGGAATAGACTCCACGCTGGTGACTTCACTCATGCGGGCAGGAACGTCCGGACAGGTGAAAACCTTCAGCATTTCTTTTCCGGGCACCAGTCACGATGAGTCCAAGTGGGCTCGTCTGGCCGCGGAATCTCTCGGCACGGAACACCGTGAGCGTGCGGTGCGGTACGACATTCAGGACATGCTCCCCGCGTTGGTCCGCCATTTCGGCGAGCCCTTCGGCGACTCCTCGGCCATTCCCACATGGCATCTCTGCCGGGAGACCAGGCAACACGTGACGGTGGCACTCTCCGGCGACGGCGGCGATGAACTCTTCGGCGGGTACGAGCGGTATCTCGCCCGGCGGCTTCAAGTGCTCTACGACATACTCCCGTCGGTCGTGCGGAAGCATGTGATCGAACCTTTGGTGCATCGGCTGCCGGAAACCACCGACTACTACGGAACCAGCCCGGTAAAAAAGCTCAAACTGTTTCTCAAGGCCGCTGCAAGAATGCGTGAAAACCCGTTGGCCGTGGTTCCCCGCACGTTTTCGTATTCCGAAGTGAAGAGCCTCACCGGCACGGACTACCGTGTCGATGCGGACCCGGTCTTGGCCCGCGCCAAAGAATGGTCCGGACTGGACCCGGTGAGTCACATGATGCTCACCGATATTGAGACGTACATGGCTGAAGACATACTCACCAAGGTTGACAGGATGAGCATGGCCCATGCCCTTGAGGTCCGCTGCCCGCTGCTGGACTACCGCATCGTCGAGTTCGCGTGCCGGCTGCCGTGGACGTCCAAGATACGCGGATTCACCACCAAGAGTATCCTCAGACAAGCAGCTCGGGGTCACGTACCCGATCCCATACTCAACCGTTCCAAGTACGGATTTCAGGTACCGCTGGGCCAATGGTTCAAGGGAGACCTCAAGACCTGGGCGGAGGAGCGCCTCATGGACGCACCTCACGGTTACTTTGACCAGCGCTTCGTGGAGAATCTCTGGAAAGAGCACCAGTCCGGGCGAGCCGACCATACGCACAGGATCTGGCTGGTCCTGTTCTTCAATGAGTGGTTCGCACAGTTCGCACGGTGAATGATGCCTGCATTCTCAATACGTGTCGGCACGCATGGTGCAACGGCAGGCATGAACTGAACGTGTTCTTGTGCAGTCGTTCCCGGCGGCCGGAGCGGCATTCGATATTCAGGAATGCAAGATTGAGGGTCTGTCACCAACTAATATCATCCCTCGGGCCTCTCAGTTTAATGGTATGGCCATAGGGCCGCCGGCAATCGGGGACATGATCCGATTTTGCGAACGACGCCATGCGACCTCGCAAAACTCGGAATCGTGTCCCCGGATTGCATGAGAACTCGACCCGGGATCCAAGCCGATTGGGGTTGTGGGTCGCCTATACAAAGGGGACGTGGTCGATAAGTCCAGTCGCGGCCTTTCACAGTGGTAATCCTTCTCCATGTCTATGGTATGATGCTATGATAGCGGTGAGGATCTCCGGCGGATTCATTGCTCGGACCATGTTACCATGTCACGCTCTGAAGCAATGCATGTTCCACGAGAGGTTCTACGAGAGGCGTAACAAGAGCGCAGTGCACTTGCCCAAAACGACACATGGAACTGAGTACGAGGACGGGAACGACGCTTCATAGGTTGCTCTTCCTAACAACCATCGTCTTGTCGTTGCTCAGATCCTTGGGAGGCTTTCATGCTTACTCGTTTGCATGTTAACAATTTCAAAAGCTTGCTCAACTTCGAGTTCAGACCGGTAGGGATGAATCTGATCATAGGATCGAATAATGCCGGTAAGACCAATCTTTGTTCTGCATTGCGATTCCTTGGCCTTTCCAGCGAGACTAACCTGGACGCCGCAATATTATCCACCCTTGGCGAACGCTGGAACCTCACCAACTTTCATGTGCAGAACCATGCGCTCTTAGAATTCGAAATCGATTGCACACTGAGGAATGACGAGGAGACCGTTTCATTCACCTACGCTCTGCATCTTCGCACCGGCAAGAGTGCGGCGAGTGAGGCCCAGTCTCTGAGCGTTGAGGAAGAGAAGTTGACGGCAAGCGGCGGCCCGTTTACCCGGACCTTGCTGCTCGAAAACCGTCGTGGCCAAGCACGTATGCTTCATGAGGAAGGTTTTGTACAAGACCGGTCGGCTTCTCCGTACTATGCTGAAGCACGAGTCCCCGATAATGCTTCCTTGTTATCCCAATTGTACGAACTGGAAAATAATCAACGGGCGATACTCTTCAGACGTTTTCTGCGTTCTTGGAGTTACTACGGCTTCTCACCCGATGCCTTGCGTCAGCCGGAGGTGGTTCGGAATAACGATTTCTTGTCCGGCACCGGCGCGAACCTGAGTCGCGTGCTGTTCGCACTCCACAATGAAAGGCCCCGGATCGAAAGGAAGTTGATCGACACGGTTCGTATGCTCGAACCACAACTTGAATTCTTCAGTTTTTCATCTGCCGATCCGGAGCACATCCACCTGTTTGCTGAAGACAAGGCAGGGCATCGATTGAGTGCGCGCAGCATGTCCGACGGCACACTGCGGTTCATGGGGATGGTCTATGTAATCCTTATGGCCGAGTCCAGGGCGCGGAACTTAGGATTTTCACCCCTGACCATTATCGAAGAACCCGAAAACGGCTTGTATGTAGGTTGTCTGAAGCCACTTATAGAGATGATCGACGTTGCCGGGCTAAACGGGCAATTCGTATTCACATCGCACAATCCCTACTTCATCGATCTGTTTGACAACAACCTCGAGGGTATACACATAGTCAAATCCGGCCGGCCGTCTTCGGTTCTCAACAAACCCGATCCGCAGAAGGTGAAGGCGCTTCTCGATCACATGCCTCTTGGCGAAATGCATTTTCGGGAGATGCTGGTATGAAAGTAGGCTACTCTGTTGAAGGCAGCACGGATAGGGCTTTCCTGAAGGGTTTACGGGACCGCTGGTGTCCGGAGGTAGAGTTTATGGAAGGACGATTCAGGGGCCGATCCGGTCAGAGTCAACGACGAGAGATTCCCAATACGTGCACCGAATTGAACGCGAAAGGTGCGGACCTGATCATCTTCATGCGAGACGCGAACAACGAGAATTGGCGAGATGTGCTCCAGGCCGATAGCAACCGATGCGAGGACCAACACCGTCATCTTGTTATTTTTTCTGTCTGCGACCGGAATATCGAATGCTGGTTGTGTGCCGATCAAGACTGGATTGCGAATCGCACCAATCTGCCGCCCACAGAATTCATGGTGGACGATCCGAAAAGAGTATTCGAGTCTGCCATGCAGATTACGACCTTTGAGAAGCGGGAAGACGATATTGCGTCCCTCGTGCGTGAAGCACCACTTCATCGTTGGCTTTCCAATAGGTCCTTCGAGGAGTTCTATGACGCGCTCCGGCAGAAAAGCAAAAGCTTCACCTGCCGGATCGAAAACTTGAGGGACAGTGGAAATGCGCAATAATGAGCGAGGGCAAACCACTGATTGAAGACTTCCTGCCCGTGGCCTCGATGAGCCCCTTGCAGTACGGGAAGGTTGTGCGCCTTCAAGAGGCGCGGCGTCTCATCTTGTCACGATGATGGGCGTGAGTACCGCGAGGTCACACGTGGGGTATCTAACCTCTTCGCAGTTCAGCGGAGAATCGGACAACCCCTCGGCAAAATCGCTGTAGATGTTTGTGTCCAGGACAAGTTTCAAGGCCAGTCACCTTCGTGGATTTCTTCAAGAACCTTGAGCGATTGCCTCAATTCCTCGGCTTCTTCACGGGACATCCAGCCGGCAAGCTCCCGGATGGTCTGTTCACGGTTCTTGGCAATGCCGAGCTTCTCATCGATCGCCTCGAGAATATAGGCCGTCTTGGACATTCCCGCCTTGGCGGCCGCTCTTCTGATCATATCCTCTTTGTCCGGCGGGATTCTAAGACTTACCGGCATACTGGTCGCCTCCTTGTATCGCAATTGGGCACATCGTATCTCCCATAGATCTACGTGTCAATGACAACGGCTACGAAAGCGGACACTTCCGCGTCCTCGGGGAATTCCTTTTCCAGGCCTTCGACTTCCCGAAACAGATGAGCATCGCGATATTGAGGCTCGCCGGCAGTCTTGTTGTACGCGGCATAGCGGTCCGGCACCAACACGCCCGAGGACCAAAACACCTTCTCTTAAGTGCGCGCGGGGTAGTGAATTCGGTGAACTTGGCACCCAACTCCCTTTTTTTCATGATCACTTCCTCATGCTTATGCCCACCGCTACCGTTGGTCGGCCCCTTCGGGACTAAAAAGCCCCCATTGAGTGCCCGCCCTGTCTCGCCGTGTTTTAACACCCGTCTGTTCCGCAAGGGTGTTGCGCTCCCAAAACACTCCATCGGCGTACCCCTGAATGGTCGGGTTGATTTCAGCCGACTCCAGGCGTTTCTCCGCGAGGCAGCAGTAATCCCGCTCCAGCTCCATTCCTATGAAGTGCCGGCCGAGCTTCTTGGCGACCACCGACGTAGTCCCCGATCCTAGAAACGGGTCCAAAACGACATCGCCCACGTTGGACCCTGCAAGTATGATCTTAGCCAACAACTTCTCGGGTTTCTGGGTCGGGTGATCCGTGTTTTCGGGCATGGACCAAAACGGGACCGTTAGGTCGGTCCAAATGTTGGACGGATGCGTAGATCTGAAACGCCCGTCTTCCGAGTGACTCCAGTCCTTGGGTTGACCGTCCGGCTCCGTGTACGGGGCAACAACCCTACGTCTGAGCTTCACTTCGTCAACGTTGAACACATAGTCGTCCGACACGGTAGCAAACCATATATCTTCGCTGTTGTTCTTCCAATTCTTCCTCGCCCCTCGCCCCTTGTCCCGCTCCCAAGTGATTCGGTTACGTACCTTGAAGTACTTCAACAGGATGCGTTGGATCGCCGCGGAAGATCTCCAGTCCCCGCAGATGTACACGGACGCGGTATTCTTGAGAAGCCTAGGGAGCTTCATGATCCAGGAATCAAGCCATTCCTGGTACTGATCCAAGTCCGACTGATTGAACGTATTTCCGTTAAACGTCTTCGTTAGGTTATAGGGTGGGTCTGCGAACACAAGATCGAAGGCCCGGTGAGGCAGAAGATCGAGTGCCGCCGGAGTATCTTGGCAGATTGTTCGATCAAGGATATCGGATAGTTGGGCCGGAGCGTCAAGAACCATAAGTCGCTTTCCGAAGCGGGCCCGGTCGTGATCCGTCAACAGCATCGTCCGGTTCCGCGGGGCTCTCTTCCTATCAAGCACGGGCTGCCTCTTGATGCGGCTTTTTCCGGCGGGCATCGAGCCGGCCGACTTCCTGAAGTCCCGGGTATCATAACATACCGGACCATTAATTCGGGATAGGGCGACAATCATCACCATGAAACCGGAACCGGCGGGCACCCGGGCCCGCCGGTCGAATTAAGCAGGGACGGTAATAGAACCCAAAGGCGGCTAATCCTTGAGCAGTTCCTTCAGTTCCTTATTCATCTCGGGCAGTACTTTGAAGAGGTCGCCGACGATTCCGTAATCGGCCTTAGTGAAGATAGGGGCTTCCGGGTCCTTGTTGATCGCGACGATGACTTTGGACGAACCCATTCCGGCAAGGTGCTGGATGGAGCCGGAGATGCCGCACGCGACATAGAGATTGGGGGTAACGGTCTTGCCGGTCTGGCCCACCTGGTCCGAGTGAGGCCGCCAGCCGGCGTCCACGGCCGCTCTGGATGCACCCACCGTCGCGGTGGGACCGAAAATGGACACCATTTCTTCGATAAGGGCGTAATCGTTGCCGCCCATGCCACGGCCCCCGGAAACGATGATTTCAGCTTCCGTCAAGTCCACCTTGCCGCTGGTGTCCAGATCGAGCTTTTTGGTGACGTATGTCCCGCGGCTCGTATCGACACTGAAAGCTATATTTTCCACCGCGGCGGTCTTTGGAGTCTCCTGCGTCACCAGCACGTTGGGTCGCGCTGTGGCAATCTGAGGGGACCCGGTGCAGCTCCAGTCGGCAGAACACTTGCCGGCGTACATGGGTCGCTTGCCTACCAAGGTGGTCCCGTCCAGGGTGAAGGATACGCAATCGGAAAGGTTTGCCGTGCCGAGCTTGGCCGCGGTACGAGGCGCAAGATCCTTGCCCTGCATGGTGTGGCTCATCAGCACTATTTCCGGGCTCTTTTCCCGGACCACGTGGGCTAAGGCCTGGGCAAAATATTCGGAATTGTACGATTCGAGTTCCGCCGCGGATACCGCGTAAACCGTATCGACTCCGTATTTACCCAGATCCCCTGCAAACTGTTCCGCGTTCGGGCCGATTACCACGGCACCGAGTGCGCCGCCCAAAGCGTCGGCCAGTCTGCGGCCTTCACTTGCAAGCTCGAACGCCGTTTTCTTGAGTTTTCCACCCTTAATTTCGCCGTATATTATCACTTTAGACATGTGTGATTTTCCTTACTCTAGGTGACTTATATGTGTTGAGACCTAAGTTCCGCGCATACGGCGCACTCACATGGCGTAATCGGTCCGAAGCGGCGCACACACGGCCATAGGACGTCAGGCGGTCGGAATGTCAGATCACCTTGGCTTCGTTGCGAAGTGCCTGAACTACCTGTTTGGCGGCGTCCTCGGGCTCCAGACCTTCCAGTTTCTTTCCGCCGGAGCGCTCGGGCGGCATGGCGTACGCCTTTGATTGGAGCTTGGGCTCGATGGTAACCCCGAGGCTTGCGACGGTTTTCTTATCGATAGGCTTCTTTTTGGCCTTCATAATGCCGGGCAATGAAGCGTAGCGCGGCTCGTTAAGGCCTTTCTGAGACGTGAGAACACACGGCAGGGGGACTTCCACGGTTTCCTTGCCGCCCTCCACGTCGCGTTCCACTACGGCACTTTTCTTGTCGGCCGCGACCTCGACTTTGGTAACCAGAGTAACCTGGGGCAGGCCGAGCAGTTCCGCCAATATGGCGCCCGCCTGGCAGCAATCGTCGTCGATGGCGCGGTGGCCGCAGAATATTACGTCATACTGGACGCTTTTCGCCGCGGCGGCCAACACCTGCGCGATCACGAACGGATCGGCCCCTGCCAGCGATTCTTCGGCGACGTGGATGCCCTTATCCGCGCCCATGGCCAAGGCCGTACGGATGGCCTCGGTGTTGCGATCCGGGCCGATGCTCAATACGACTACTTCCCCTGGTTTGAATTTCTCTTTGAGTTTAAGAGCTTCTTCAACGCTGAATTCGTCGTAAGGGTTAATTATGTATTTGATGCCGTCGGTCACAATTCCGGCCCCTTGCGGATTGACCTTGATCTGTGTTTCCGTATCTGGGACCTGCTTTAAGCAAACGAGTGATTTCACGGAGAATCCTCCTTTCCTCTAAAAAGCCGGCGAGCGAAGAAGTATTCGGTCGGTTGGCTACAGCTAAACCCTGAAAGTTTAGTAGGGTTAGGCGTGTCAGTCAAGGAAAAAATTTCGGCCCGCCCGCGTCCGGGACCGAGTCCAAGCGGGCTATATACGGCTTGATGTCGATCACCGGCGTCTTGTCGAAAGCTTCAATGTCTTCGATCACGATAACTCCGTCTTCGATACCCAGTATCTTGCAGACGGACAGGCCGATGGGGTTGGGCCTCACGGGAGACCGCGTCCCGAAGATACCCGTGAGGGGATTGCGACGGTCCCCTCGCGGGTGAACCTTAAGGACCTCTCGTTTCTCGGGCGTGTCGCTTTGATCGAACCAGTACAATACGATTATGTGGGAGCTCGCGCTTAGGCCGTGCAGCGCCTCCCGATACTGCGGCCGGACTTCGATTCGGACGGCCCCTTCGGCCTTGGCCACGAATCCGATGGGTCGAACGGAGAATACGGGGGCCGCGGGGTCCGCGACCGAAGCGATACATGCAGCCCCCAAGAGGGCCGAGAACATCATCATGGTGAACATGTAAGGACCTCGCGGATAGTCTGCCGTCGCCTTCTCGGAGACTCACGGAGGAAGACGAATGAGCCGCGCCTACGAAACCAGACTTTTTGCGACATCCTGAGCTTGTTCGATCAAATCCGGTCTCTTTTCAATCGAATCGGCGTCTCTAGGACCGTTCATCCGTATCAGACGATTGTTGGAGAAGCCGTAGCGCTTTAGCCAGAATTCGTACCTCGGGTACACATCCGCGTACAACTCCAAACCGGACTGACCTTGCGCGTAGATAAAAACCGAGGCCTTGCCGGGTTGGACCCGGCTGCTGAAATCGGGGTTCAGGTAGGAGTAGGTCCGGTCGAAGAATGCCTTGAACTGGGCCGACACCTCCCCAAAGTAATTCGGCGAGGCCAGGATAACCGCGTCCGCGTGCTTCACCGCGTCGAGGACCTGCGTGAGCTCATCGTTAAGCACGCAGCGGTCCAGTTTCTTTTTGCAGGTCTCACATGCCTGACAGCCTTTGAATGAGAGTTTGTTGAGGACGAATTCTTCCGTTTCCGAGCCCAACTCCCGTGCTTTATCGAGTATGGTACGAGCCAACGCAGTGCTGTTGCTCTTGCTCCTGGGGCTTCCCAACACGGCTACGATCTTCATCGGTCGACTCCTTTGACGTATGACGAGCCGCCGGCGGCCGAGAGTTCCGGCGGGATTCGATTCGGCCCATTTCCTCATAGCTAATAATAAGGCACGGAAAAATGCAATGGGGCGGGTAACCATTCACTCCTGCGGGGCTTGCCGGCCCGGCGAGACCATGCTGAGATTGGAATTTCCCACTCGTAGGTGGATGGTTACCTTCCCCGACCGATTTTGATTGCGTACGTTTGTGGACCTCCCTATACTGCCGACGATTACCCAATCCGTCCTTGCGCAGCCGGAGGCCACGATCAGATCTTTCGGTTTGTCGATCCCATATGCGGCAAACGCCGGATGTAGGCTTTCAGTATTCCTGGCCGTCATGCCCGTGATCGTCATGGCGGGTGGAGCGGGCCATTCGACGGAGATCACCCCCGACAGGCTGGTGAAGGTCGGTCAGGCGCTCGTCCAGCGAAGCCATTACCTGGAAGCCCTCGACCTCTTCGATGAGGCCAAAGACGTGCTGGAATCGTCAGGTAAGGACGAGGGCATATTGTACGCCGACGTGTTGTACCTCTCGGCCCGAACCAAGATCCAAGGTCGTCTCCATCAGGGGTTTGCCGCCCAATACGTCAAGAATGCACTGCTGGAAGTTCAGGAATCGAATAGACGAAGAGAAAAGATCAAAGGAGTCCTGCCCCAAAAACTTGCTGAAGGCTACTATCTTGAGGGCTTCATACTCAAACGCTTTTTTCTCAAGACTGAGAACGCCAAGGCCTGTTTCTTAAGAGCGGTGCGGATCGACCCGGCTTCCGTCGCGGCCAAACGCGAACTGAGCGAACTTCTTGCCGATCCTGGTAAGAAATGATGCTGCCGGTGGGAGCCGTGGCCGACAAGCGGATTGAAACGATCGAAGACCAAAAACAACCGAGCATGATGAAGAAACCAAAAGATAAGGAAGTTGCTCCGGAGAGTTTCGACGCGTGCATGGAGAAGCTCAGGAGTACAGTTGAAAAAATGGAACAGGGCGATCTGAGCCTGGACGATGGCCTGAAGCTTTTTGAGGAAGGCATAGGGCTGGCAGGTAAATTGTTCGAAATCCTGAACAAGGCTGAAGGAAAAGTCCAGGAGTTGCTGGCCGACATGGAACGCGTGCCCTTTGAAAGGACGGACGAGCCGGAATGAACCTTCGGGAGTATCTGGCATCAAGGCGCAAAATGGTGGACGAAGCCCTTGACGCCATGTTGCCTGCGGAAGAAGCCGAACCCGCGGTCCTTCATCGGGCGATGCGCTACAGCATTTTTGCAGGCGGCAAGCGTCTGCGCCCTATTCTGTCCGTGGCTGCGGCGGAGGCGGTGGGCGGTTCCGGAGAATCGGTTCTGCCGGTGGCAGTGGCGGCTGAATCGGTTCATACCTATTCCCTTATCCACGACGATCTCCCGGCAATGGACGACGACGATCTCCGCCGAGGCAAACCGACGGTGCATAAGGCCTTCGGAGAGGCCGTGGCGATACTTGCGGGGGACGCGCTATTGACTTTTGCCTTTGAAGTTCTTAGTTCTCCGCATGTAATGCGTACCACCAGGCCCGAACGGGTGGGCGCGGCCATAGGTGAAATCGCCCACGCCGCGGGTTCAAGAGGACTTATAGCGGGTCAGATTCTGGATGTTTCCGGCGAAGGAAAACCCATTGACGAAAGCTCCGTGGGCGCCATAGTTCAAGGAAAGACCGCGGCGTTGATCACTGCGTCGCTCACGGCGGCAGCGCTGTTTGTGGGCGCCGGTCCCCTTGAAACAGGTGCGTTGCGGAGGTACGGGGCTTCCTTGGGTTGTGCGTTTCAGATTAAGGACGATCTCTTGGACCTCGAGGGTGATCCTTTGACCCTTGGCAAGGCCGTGGGAAAAGACGCGGGCCGCGGCAAGGCCACTTACCCTCGATTGTTGGGCGCCGAAAAGGCAAAGGAAAAGATGCAGGGTCTTGTCGACGCCGCTTTGGATGAAATTCGATTATTCGGCGAACGCGCGATGCCTCTCGCTATGATTGCGAAATACGTCGGCGAGCGTATAAGCTGAGGTCTTGACTACCACATGAAGAAACGGGATACGGCAACAAGGGATTCAATCCTCTGGCGACTCGAGTCCCCGCTCGAATTAAGGGGCCTGTCTTTTGAAGAGCTGGACCGACTGGCTCAGGAGATCAGGGAACTCATAATAGGCACGGTTTCGGATACCGGGGGGCATCTTGCTTCGAGTCTCGGCACGGTGGAACTTACCCTGGCGCTGCTCAGGGTTTTCAATCCGCCGGACGACAGAATTGTATTCGACGTGGGGCACCAAGCCTACGCGTACAAGATTCTTACCGGAAGACGAGATTCGTTTCACACGCTTCGGACGCGAGGGGGCGTTGCCGGTTTCCCGAAGCGGTCGGAAAGCTCCTACGATTGTTTTGACGTTGGGCACGCGGGCAACGCGATAAGCGTAGCTGCCGGGCTGGCTCAGGCCCGGTGCTTTTCGGGGCGTGACCACAAGGTCCTTGCCGTCGTGGGTGGCGGGTCGCTGACGTGCGGGGTGTCGTACGAAGGCCTCAATCAAGCCGGCGCGGCGAAGAAGGACATGATCATTATCCTGAACGATAACGATATGTCCATTTCGCCCAATGTCGGGGCCATGGCTGCGTATCTGAACCGCATCATGACGGGTCAGATGGTGATGCGCTTCCGAAAAGAGGTAAAAAGCGCGTTGAAGACCATTCCCGGCGTCATGGGAAGGTCCATGTACGAGGGGGCGCGGCGGTTCGAAGAAGCGCTGAAAGGCTTCATAACTCCGGGCAGATTGTTCGAAGAACTGGGCTTCAATTATGTAGGTCCCATAGACGGTCACCGCATAAAGCACTTGGTCGATACCCTGGCGAATGTCAAACGTTTTTCGGAGCCGGTCCTGGTTCATACGGTGACATGTAAGGGTAAGGGCTATTGTAAAGCCGAAGAAGACCCTAGTCTCTTCCACGGAGTCGGGCCGTTCGACGTTGTTACCGGGGAAATAAACAAACCGACGGGGCCTCCGTCGTACACCTCGGTATTCGGCAAGACCATGGTGAAATTAGGGAGAAGCGACGCTCGAATAGTTGCCGTTACTGCCGCGATGGAGCATGGAACGGGACTGGCCGAATTCGCGCGCCTCTATCCCGGACGCTTCTTTGACGTGGGCATAGCCGAGCAACACGGGGTGGTTTTTGCAGCGGGCCTGGCCTCCGAGGGCTTTCGACCCGTGGTTGCAATCTATTCCACGTTCATACAACGGGGCTTCGATCATCTGATTCACGACGTCTGCATGCAGAATTTCCCGGTGATTTTCGCGCTCGACCGGGCCGGTATAGTCGGTCAAGATGGTCCAACGCACCACGGGGTATTTGATATAGCTTTCACCAGGCACATTCCCGGCCTTGTGGTAATGGCGCCGGCCAACCAGAATGAGTTGGCGGACATGCTGTATACGGCCCTCTCTCTGGACGGTCCGTGTTCCATCAGGTATCCCAGGGACCGGGCACCGGGACCTGTGGACAAGGAGGCTCCGGAAATACTGCCCATAGGCAAAGGACGAATGGTGGCCGAGGGCGACGACATTTTGATAATAGCTTTGGGCCCGATGGTTGAATTGGCCTTGGATGCGGCCCGACGTTTGCACAAAGAGGGTATCGGCGCCGCGGTCATGGACCCGCGTTTTGTAAAACCCTTGGATCGCGATCTAATTATCGAAAAGGCCGTCAAGTGCGGTAACGTATTGACGGTGGAAGAAGGCGTGCTGGCGGGAGGATTCGGAAGCGCCGTGCTGGAGCTGCTGGGGGATGAAGGGATCGAGGATGTCAAGATAACCCGGATGGGCATTCCGGATCGGTTCATCGAACACGGAACCAGGAAGGAGCTCATGGATGATCTTGGGCTCAACGCGGCCGGAATAGTCCGCAAGGCCGGCGAGATGCTTCGGCGGACCAGGTCCGGATTGCGTTGCATCTCCTGATAATGCGCGTCGTATTTCGGTTCGATAGACGCGGATCGGCATGAGACACATGTACCACGACGAGCATGACGGTGGGGTGCCGACGGCCGACCAGCCGAAGGATACCCCGGAAGCCCCGGAGGGGATGCAGGAGATAGCCGCCGCCAAGCTCGGTTTACTCTATAGGTCCGCGCGGGCGCTCTCTTCCACCACCGATCTTGACCACCTATTGAGCGTAATAGTGGGAGAAGTGCGCAAGGCCCTGGGTTGCGCGGGCGCAGCGGTGGTCATTTACGACGAAGAGCGTGACGACTTTTACTGGAAGACGGCCCGAGACCCGGAAGGCCGGCTGTCCGCAGCGGCCGACAACATCCGTATCCCCAAAGATCAAGGAGTGGCCGGCTGGGTCTTCCGAACCGGCAAACCGGCCCTCATTCATGATGCGGCCGGCGACCCCAGGGTATACAGACACGTAGAGACAACCTCCGGATTCAAGTCCTACAACATGATTTGCGTACCGCTTCAGACCATGGAAAAGCGGCTGGGAGCTCTGTACGCATTGAACAAATCGTTGGGCGCCTTCACAGAGGAAGACGTGGAGGTGCTCATGGCCCTGTCCGGGAATGTGGCTCTGGCCCTGGAAAACGCGGCGCAGTACGAAAAACTGGCCAAATCATACGCTGAATTAGACCGACTAAACCGAGTCAAGAACAAGATCCTCAATCATCTTTCACATGAACTTAAAACTCCCCTGGCAATCATCGAGGCCTCTCTGAGGATTATGGCACGACGACTGGAGGATGGCGGTCCGGATATGAGCAGACTGCCGTTTGAACGAATTCAGCGCAATCTTGACCGCCTGAAATTCTTAGAAAAACAGGTGGGTCACATAGTAGAGAACAAGGATTTTGCAGAAGGAAAGATTATCTCGGGCTTTCTGGATCATCTGGCGGAGCTCATCGAGATAGAAGAGGATGAAAATCCCCTACTGACCGAAGCCCTTTCGGCGTTGCGACAAAAAATAGTTGAGTTGTTCCCCAGTCGCCCGGCCGAAAAAGATGGTATCCAGATAAGCGCCGCATTTCAGGCGGTTGAGTTCAGGGCACGCCAAATGACCCGGACCCGCGTACTGAACTTATTGTTTGTTCCTCCCGATCCGGCGCTTATTATGGTTCAACCCCACATTATGCTGGCCGTGTTGCGCGGATTGGTGAGAAACGCGATCGAAAACACTCCCGACAACGGCAAAATAATGGTTACCGGTAACAGAAACGAAGAAGGATATAGGGTCGTTATTCAGGACTATGGGGTGGGTATCCCCGAGAGCGAACGACAAAACATATTCGAGGGGTTCTGTCCGGTTCAGGAAACGGACCTATACAGCTCCGGTCAGCGCTACGCTTTCAACGCGGGCGGTACCGGTACCGACTTACTGAAGATCAGGGTCTTTTCCGAACGTTTCGGCTTCAAAGTGGGCTTCGCTACGACTCGCTGCACCTGCATACCCACCACAAGGGACATTTGCCCGGGTGACATAAGCCGGTGCGGTTGCTGCAACACGCCTGAAGATTGCTTCGCAAACGGCGGCACGGTCTTTACCGTCGATTTTCCGGCCGACCGTGTACGCTTCGAGACAGCCATGTGAATAGCCTAATCCTAAAAACGACCGTACGGCACCAGCGCGCCCGGGTCGCGTTCCCACCAAATTAAACAAAAGCATCCGATGGTGCTTTTAGAGGCGCCCAGGCGAATACGACGTGTCTGAAAGTGAGCATAGTGTCATGAATTTGACGACGTCATTGCTGAATTTGATGGGTGTGATGGTTGTGCTTCTCTCGGTCCTCGGTACGGACCGCATTGAGGCTTCGGAAACCAAGATTGTTCAAATCAACCGCGAGTTTTCCATTGAGCTGAACGAGAACCCCTCGACCGGGTACAAGTGGGAAATCAATTTCGACAAGGAATTCTTGCGATTACAAAAAAGAGATTACAGGAGCGGCGACCCGACGGAGCCTCCGAGACCTGGTGCGGGCGGCAAAGCCATATTTTTCTTAGTGCCCCTTCGGACCGGGGAGACCCAACTCACCTTCACCGAAAAAAGGCCCTGGGAAAAAGACCCGGTCAAGATCGTCACCATACCTGTTCGAATTGTTGACCAGGCCCGGTAGGATCGGGGTGCGAGCCGGCCGATACCCGTTCATACGCCCATATGGTGCCGGTAACCTTATGTAATTGACATGCCGCTGCTTCGGAAGTATATTACAATGTATGAGAACAACCGTCAGAATAAACGATGAACTCATTCAGCGGGCCAAGAAGCGTGCAGCAGACGAAGGGCGTACGTTGACTTCTTTGATTGAAGATGGGTTGGCGCTGGTTCTTTGTCAGGCCGGTGAGAGTCCGGGTAAACGTGTCCGCCTACCTGTGTCTCAAGCAGCGGGAGGTGTATTTCCGATGGTCGATATAAACAGGTCCGCTGAGTTGCGTGAGGTGATGGACGGGCGGTGATACTTCCGGATGTGAATGTGCTTGTTCATGCCTTCCGTTCCGATTCGGCCGACCACGCGGCCTGTCACATGTGGCTCGACGGGGTCGTCAACGATGGGGCCCGGTACGGCATGGCTCCGCAGGTGCTTAGCGGTGTGATACGTATCGTCACTCATCCCAAGGTCTTTGTGACACCAAGCGGATTGGATGAGGTGCTACGCTTCTGCCGCATCCTTATCTCACAACCCCATTGCGTGGTCGTTCAACCGGGCCCGCGACACTGGAGCATCTTTCGGCGTCTTTGCATCCAATCGGATGCCCGTGGCAATCTCGTGCCCGACGCATGGTTTGCCGCTCTTGCTATTGAGTCCGGTTGTACCTGGGTAACGTTGGATCGGGACTATGCTCGATTTTCCGGTCTGCGATTGGGCTTGCCGGAGGTGCCTCGTTGAATAGCGAAGAGTCCAAGAAGAACACCGGCCTTCGGTCAAAGCCTACTGCAACAGCGACTTCAGACGGACCAGAGTTTCGCGATCCAATGCGGATTCCAGTATCGGCTGAACTTCCGGGGCCGATATCGGTCCTCGGATACGTGCAATAACCGTAATCGGGTTGCGGGCTTCTTTAGGTTGATCGGCTTTTTCACCTTCACCGGCCTGAATGTCTATGCCGTATTTTTTCAGCTCCTTATCAAGGCCCAATCCCTTTATAAGACCCTCGTTTTTCTTCACCACGTCGCGAACCACCGGGATCTTTCCCAGGGTGGAGGGTGTTACGACCACGGTGTGGAGACCCGCGACCAAGTCGATCCTGGAAGCGGGTAGGTTAAGACGCCCCATGGCTCCCACCGCGACGTCGGGCCCCTTAAGTCGGAAGTTCTCAGTAGCCGCCGTTCCCTTGTCAATATTGACATCGCAATGCAGTGAGTCGAAGGCGAACATATCGCCGGCCACCTTTTGAGATTTCGGGTCAAGGACTTGAGCGACCATTCTGAGGCTATTGACCGCGTCGGCCATTGAACCCAGTCTTATCCGTCCCTT
The DNA here is from genome assembly GCA_043806215.1 of Pseudomonadota bacterium. Taxonomy (GTDB): domain Bacteria; phylum Desulfobacterota; class Desulfomonilia; order Desulfomonilales; family Desulfomonilaceae; genus JAVHLK01. The sequence goes on from JAZDHD010000106.1 coordinate 19,943, forward strand.
GCCCATCGTGGCGGAAAGTTTGCCGTTGAGCCGCTCTATTACCGTCAGGTCCTTCACCTGGCCCTTTACGGTGACGGATCCCTCGACCATACCGGAAACCGTAGCCGTTACGCCCGGTAACTCGGCCTCATCTCCCCTGACTTTGATTATGCCGTTGATGCCTCGGAACTTGATGGGGCCCTTATCCTGATGGTAGTTCACCCCGAGCAATGACGCCGATCCGTGCGGCACGATTCCTTTGTCGGAAGACGTGAGTGTGACCTCCGCCTTTACCGGACCGGAAAGCACGTGTTCCTTCTTCATGGCCGGAAAAAAGGCGACGAGATTCTTGATGTCCGTTTGTTTCAGGTCCAACTCCAAATCTTTGAAGCCTCGTCCTCGGGACGCGACCTGTCCCTTGGCGGCAACAACGGCTCCCCCAAGAGACAGCTCTCCGGAGGTAAGCGTTACGTCGCCCTGCGACCAAACGCCCGTGGCTTTTACGGCTCCGTTGACTCCCGATGCCTTGTGAAACCCTTCTCCCAACCTTAGGTCAAGGTCCTTCAGAGGCATGTGAGCGGTCCAGGCAACGCGCGTGGAACCTCCTTCAAAACGAAGGGTAAGAGGTGCGCCGCCCACCAGGACGGCATCCGCGGGCAAAGGAGTAAACAGAGCGAGATTGGCGGCATTCAAAGTGAACACTGCCGCTCCCGACGTCTTCATCTTTGAGTCGGGGATACCGGTGCATTCCCCTTGAAGTTTCAGCACCGTTCGTCCGTCGCCATGGCCTGACAGGGAAAGTGAAGTTTCAGTAAGGTCAACACGGTCCCCGTGGACCGAAATTTTCGACTCCAACAGCAATGCCGCGTTGCTCAGGCGATGTCCCCCGGGAATGAATCCCACCGCCGCATTGGATGCTTCCAATCGTGCTTCTCCGCCGAATAGGGGATGTTTAGGCGTTCCGGCATGGCCATGCCTATACTTTCCTTTCACGGACAAGCGCCCTTTGGCCTTTTCGGGCTTCTCCAGATAATGTCCCCACGAAGCGCCCAAGTTTGAAAGATCCGCCGTAAGAGTGATCGAAGTTTCTTTGATGGTCCCTGTCACGTGGCCGTCTACGGGAAGCGTCCCTTTAAGCGTAACGTCCTTGGGAGGCGATACGCCCGCGGCCTTCAATAAATGGGGTTCAAAGAAAATCCGGGTTTTGAGATCCAGGCTCGGGGAGCCCGAAAGCGGCGATACGACTCGCCCCGTTACCGAGGCCAACCTCTTGGCGCCGTTCAGTTCCATACTCTCGATTACGTATTCGGCGGGAGATAGTCTTCCCGTCGTCGTGAACTTGAAATCCTTTGAAATTGAGCTCAATCGGCCCGTCCCCACAATGCCTTCAAGGGTTATCACGCCCGCCGAGTCCCAATCGTCCACGGAACTCCATTGCCCCTCAAGCACCGAACTGATGATGCCCTTCGTCTTGTCCACCGGGACCGCGGCAGGAATGACTTCTTGGAAGAAACTCACGGGCACTGAATCGGTTTTCGCTTTCCATCGGAT
>JAZDHD010000107.1:0-9363 GCA_043806215.1 Pseudomonadota bacterium
TTGTGCAAACAAGCCTGCGCGACAAGCATTCCGCGGCCGACCAAGCAGTTCTACCACAAATGCGGTCCCAAAAACCGTGACGACGCCGTGCTTGCATGCGTGCCGACGGCAACCCGGTTGTTGCTGTTTCCACCGGATCTCCGTCCTTGCGGTGGCAGAGCGCGAGCCTGTAGCGCTCCCAACGCGCTTTGCCGGACGTTACCCTGCCCGGAACGCACCGAGCGTCCCGCGGAACCGGCCGAAACCCTTTGACTCTTCTCACGTGCGGCTTGGGCGGATATCACGGGCCTTGCGGCTTCCACGCTCTCCACCTGTTGCGGTTGACCGCCGGACTGGTGCGCGGACTGATCACCGTACGCATCGTATCCGTCTTGCTGCCAAGCCGACATGCTCGGTCCTCCGGAAAACCCCATGCCTCCTGACCAGGAGCTGCCGATCCCACATCAACCGGCACCCGAGAGATGCGGACAGGTCAAAGCGATGATAATTGCAAAGAAGAACGTCACTCCATAGCGGTCCAAATTCATTTCACCCTCACAAAAAAAATCACCGGCAATTTGCACGACCGTATTTCCAGCCGCACGGTATTGAACACTTTTTTCCGGGATTTGTCAAGCCGTGCTCTCTGAGCCGGGCCCAATGAAGGCTCTCCGAGCATGCTCAACTCACCGGATCCGCAGGATCGCCGACATCAGGCTCTTGATCTTGATAAGGAATACCTCTATAGGGACTCTTGCGCACACGCCGGCATCACTCACTCTTCAGCACCAGACGAAAGTACTTTCTCTTGCCCACCTGGAGATTCCTTTCGTCGGCTCCAAAAGCCACTTCCATCACGGGGTCCGAGACTCTCGTCCCGTCGATGCGCACAGCTCCCTGGGTTACCAGCCTTCTCGCTTCGGCCTTGGAAATCGAAGCACACAAGGAGACCACCTCATAGACCGGCATTCGGGGCGATATCATCGAGATCAATGGAACTTCGTCCGGAGTCTCCCCCCGCTGGACCACCTTTTCAAAATGCTCTTCCGCCATGATTGCCGCTTCCCGGCTCCTATATTCCTCCACAATGCTTCTTGCCAAAGCTTTCTTGATCTGCATCGGGTGATAAGGATCGCCCGGCTCCTGATGCTTGCCGATCTCCTTCAAGGCTTCGCCGTATCGATGGATCTCGTCTTCGTCCACATCGGTGAGCAGAGTGAAGTATTTGACAATAAGATCGTCCGTAATGGACATCGTCTTGCCAAACATGTCCTCGGGAGTGTCGTCCACCGCGATGTAGTTCCCTTCGGTTTTGCTCATCTTTTTCGACCCGTCCAGGCCTTCGATCAAAGGGGTCATCATCACGATCTGCGGCTGTTGGCCGTGTTGAATCTGAAGGTCTCTGCCGGCCAACAAGTTGAATTTCTGATCCGTTCCGCCCACCTCCACGTCGCACTGCAACGCCACTGAGTCATACCCCTGCATGAGTGGATAGAGGAACTCCGTGATGCTGATCGGATTGCCCTCCTTGTAGCGCTTCTCGAAGTCGTTCCGTTCCAGCATGCGGGCCACCGTTGAGCGGTACGCGAGATCAAGGCAGTCGGCAAAGGTCATACCGTCAAACCACTCGCCGTTGTTGCGCAACTCGGTCTTTTCCTCGTTCAGTATTCTGAATACCTGGGATTTGAACGTTGCGGCATGGTCCCACACTTGTTCCTTGGTCAGTCGGTTTCGGGCGTCGGATCGTTCCGTCGGGTCCCCGATCCGTGCGGTGAAATCCCCGATAAGAAATATCGACGTATGGCCCAATTCCTGGAAATGCTTCAACTTACGAATGGTCACCATGTGACCCAAGTGTATGTCCGACGCGGTAGGGTCCACCCCCAGCTTGATCCTGAGCGGGGTACCGGTTTCCAGGCTTTTCGCAAGACGCCGGCGCAGTTCCTCTTCGTGGATGATCTCCTCCACGCCTCGCATGATCTTCTTCATTTGGTTCTCAACGTCCGGAAACGACATGCTCCTGCCTTTCACGTTAAAGAGTTGTATCCGCGGGAATCCCAGAGAGGGAGTGAAGTTTAGCGCATGCCGACGCTGTTTTCAAGCAACCGTTCACCGCGATCTCAAGATTCCTCACCCCCTGCCCCCTCTCTAAGGATGGAGAAGGGGTTCCGGTTCCCCTTCCCCACACTTGGGGAAGGGGCTAGGGGATGGGGAGGCTCGGAAAAGGCGGTCACTGCCTCATTCGTGCAGCAATCGCGGTGAACGGTTGCGTTTTCAATGCAAAAGCTCAAGCGTCACCTCTTGACCAGATTCAGGAAATACTCCCGGTTGCCCTTGGGACCCTTGATGGGGCTTTCCACGTCACCCAGAACGTCGAACCCCATCGAGGCGGCGAATTGCCCGATATGGTCCACGGCCCTGCGAATCTTTGCATCATCGCGGACGACCCCTCCCTTTCCCACGTCGGACCGCCCCACCTCGAATTGGGGCTTCACCAAAGGCACAAGCCATGCGCCGACCGGAAGAAGATCCTTCAGTGCAGGAAGAACGAGTTTCAAGGAGATAAAGGAAAGGTCGGCAACGGCCGCTTCAATGGGACATGGCAGCCCGGCTGAATTCAGGGACCGGATGTTCACCCTCTCCACAACGATGACTCGCGGATCATTACGCAATTTCCAATGAATCTGACCGTACCCCACGTCCACGGCAATCACCTTTGACGCGCCGTGTTGGAGCAAACAGTCCGTAAATCCCCCCGTGGACGCCCCTGCATCGAGAACCGTCAATCCCGAGGGGTCTCTGTCAAAAGCCTCCAGCGCGCCTGCAAGCTTGAGTCCCCCTCGGCTCACATACGGCATGTCGCCCTTGACGGTCACCTCGGATGCGTTCGGAACCTGTTTTCCCGGTTTGTCGATCCTCACCCCGTCGACCATGACCCTTCCCGCCATGACAAGAGCGGCAGCCCTCTGCCGAGACGGCACGAGGCCCCTTTCCACCAGGAGACTATCCAATCGGCTTTTGGTCGGATGCTCAGGCATATGTTACTGAACTCTTGTGACTCTGCGGACAACAATTCGTATGAACATTCACGGCTTGCGCCGGCGGGCACTCCGGGGCTTAGCCCAGAGTGACTCAACCGCAGGGGTCCCGCGCCGAACGTGGGATGACTGCCCTGGGCACCCACAGGGGGTGCCCCTACGGATCAGGATCGCAGGGCGGACAATGCCCGCCGTCTTCCCGGCGAAGACCGGGGGCGGCTCATCGGAGGTTTCTCATATGAGGCTTCCGGCAATCGACCGGGGTCCGGTGCACGATGGGGATCCATGCGCCTTCCGGCGTGGACGTACCCGGCCGGTCCGTTTCCGTCACGAGCCCGGCACGATGGTGAAATCCAGCACGTCGACCATGCTGAATCCGTAATAGAGGTAAACCGAACCGCTTCCAAGAAAATTCTCGGGATGGTGAATCGTGAAATGATACACGTACTGCCCCCGACGGCTGAGCAGGCTTACCGTCTCATCATACTGTCTTGAATCGGGTAACTTGACGACAAACTTCAACGGTATTTCCGAACGGGATCCGAAATAGGAAAAACGAATCATCAGCGTCAGCCGGTCCTTATACAAGCCCGCATTGAAGGTACGGCTGTTGCCCACAAATTCCCAGTCATTTCCTTTCAGCAGAGCAGGACCGAACGCCAGGTTATAGATCGATACCCTTCCCGGCATCTCCCACAAAAACTGCGAGTCTTGCGGTTTGAGCGGGTTTTGCGGCAGTGTTGTTCCAGTGGCTCCGGTTCCTTCGGCAAGAGCCTCCCCGCCCGAGACTCCCGGCATGTGAATTCCCGGCGTTTCACCAATAATGGAAATACCTATCACGAGAAACAACACTGCCGGCAGTATTCTCCGCGATCCTTTCATGCTCCCCACCATTTGGGCTTAATGGGCTTGGGCGTAACCCTGGGACCACCGGCCGGCACGTCCGGAGCCCACACATCCGGATCGGCACGGGCCCCCGGCCTGCCGCCGGTCATGTCGCGTCTCGCTGCGCCGCCTTCCTCTTCTTCCGCTTGATTCGATAAAAAGTCGAAGAATTGATCTCTTGGAGACGTTTGCGGTCCGGGCTCGGAATCGTCGCCCTGTTGGCGCTTTTTCGATCCCAGGAAGCTGAACGCCCAGGAAATCAAAATAATAATGACCACGGGAAGCAGACTGTAAAGGATGTTCTCCATCTTGTCCATGATCGTTTCCCTCCAGGGACCGGATACCGTCTCAAGCGATCATGACACAAAAAAGAAGTCTCTTCAATGCCCGGCAGCCGGAAGGCAATAACGGCTCGGCAGCGTACGAATCCATTCACTTACTGAGGATTTGTGTTGAAATTTCTGGATCTGTTGAGGTAAATTACTACGCTCGTCACAGCCTTTTCAATGATTCATAGTTCCAGTTCAGGAGGTACGTGAAAATGGCCGCTCGCATATGCAACTTCAATCCCGGTCCGGCTGCTCTTCCACTCGCAGTCCTGGAAGAAGCAAAGGAGGAGTTCCTTGATTTCAAGGGCTCCGGAATGTCCGTTACGGAGGTGAGTCATCGGTCCGCCCTCTTCGAGGACGTTCTCAACGACGCGACGGCCCGGCTGAAACGCCTTCTCAACCTGCCGGAGAATTACAAGGTGCTCTTTCTCCAGGGAGGTGCGAGTTCCCAATTCTTCATGATACCGATGAACCTGATTCCTGAAGGAACATCCGCCGATTATATCAATACGGGCACGTGGTCGACAAAAGCGATCAAGGAAATCGAGATTCTCAAGAAGCCCTACAAGGTCATTGCATCCAGCGAGGACCTGGGCTTCCGTTACATTCCCAAAGAGTTCGCCGTTACTCCCGACGCGGCGTATCTCCATTTTACATCCAACAATACCATCAAGGGCACACAGTGGACCGAGTTCCCTTCCGCCGGTGGTGTTCCGCTCATCTCGGATATGTCCTCCGATATTATGTGCCGGCCTTTCGATCCCAAACCGTTCGGTCTTATCTACGCCGGCGCCCAGAAGAACCTTGGTCCCGCGGGAGTCACGCTGGTGATCATCCGCGACGATATGCTGGAGCGCGTGCCGAAAAACATTCCCACCATGCTGCGTTATACGACTCACGCGGAGAAGAACTCCCTTTACAACACGCCTCCGTGCATAAATATCTACCTCGTACAATTGGTGTTGAAATGGCTCGATGAGACCATCGGGGGCCTGGATGCCATGGGAAGGCTGAACAAAGAGAAGGCGGACCTGCTGTACGGTTGCATTGACGGCAGCGGTTTCTACAACGGAACCGCGGATAAGGACAGCCGCTCCATGATGAACGTTACGTTTCGTTTACCGAATGAAGATCTGGAGAAGAAGTTCGTTGCGGAAGCTCTTAAGAACTCTCTCGGGGGTCTCAAGGGTCATCGGTCCGTGGGAGGGTGTAGAGCTTCGATCTACAATCCCACCGGATTGGATGCCGTCCGCAGCTTGATCGCATTTATGGAAGAGTTTGCAAAAAAGAACGGATAAAGTAGGCGGTCAGTTGCCTCCAAGCCCGCCCGGCGTGGCCCGCCCGTAAGAGCGGATCCGCCGGGACGGTTTGGCGATGTCCGGTAGTGCCGTTTCAAGCCCCATGAGCTACGGGCGGTGGAGATAAGCGACAATGGACCATCATATTCTCGTGTCGGACAATCTGCACCGGCGAGGCGTCGATCTGTTGGCTTCTCGTCCGGGCTTCCTCGTGGACGTGAATACAGGCCTGACCGCTGAAGCGCTGAAGGACATTATCGGGAAATATCACGGTCTGGTTATCAGGAGCGCCACGAAGGTAACGGCCGACATCCTCGCGGCAGCCGAAAACCTCAAGGTGGTCGGCCGAGCAGGTACCGGCCTTGACAACGTGGATATTCCCGAGGCCACCCGAAGAGGCGTGGTGGTGATGAACACCCCGGGCGGAAACGCCGTGGCAGCCGCGGAACATACCATTGGTATGATCATGGCGGCGCATCGCCACATCCCGCAAGCCGTCGCGTCCATGAAGCAGGGGAAATGGGAAAAGAAGAAGTTTCAAGGCCGTGAGATGGCCGGAAAGACTCTGGGAGTGATCGGGCTGGGAAAGATCGGCAGCTTGGTAAGCAGACTTGCAAGCAGCGGTCTTAAGATGAAGGTCGTCGGATACGATCCGGTGACCTCTTCCGAAGCCGCAGCTCAACAAGGTGCGAGCCTCGTGACGCTCAATGAGGTATTTGCCGCATCGGACATCATTACCGTGCATACGCCGCTCAACGACGACACTCGCAGCATCGTTGACTCCCGCGCGTTCTCCCTGATGAAGGACGGCGTTATTATCGTCAATTGCGCTCGAGGGGGAGTCATCGACGAGGACGCGCTCCTGAGCGCCCTTGAGTCAGGCAAAGCGGCGGCGGCCGCGCTGGACGTTTTTTCCGCGGGCACGCCGGGAGATGATCATCCGCTTGTCATGCATCCAAGGGTGATCGCGACCCCGCACTTGGGAGCCTCCACCGACGAAGCTCAGGTCAATGTTGCCGTAGCCGTGGCCCAACAAATAGTCGACTATTTGGAGAACAACGTGGTCAGGAACGCGGTCAACGTGCCGAGCATCGACGCCGCGTTGATGGCGAAAGTCGGTCCCTACTTGGATCTGGCCAAGAGATTGGCCCAGTTTCTTGGGGGCCTCGCTACCGGCAGCGTAAAAGAAATCGAAATGGAATACCAGGGTGAAATTGCATCGTGGGATCTGAAACCCATAACCAATGCGGCACTGGTTGGTCTGCTGGAGACCTTCGAGGGAGCCGACGTCAACCAGATCAACGCGGCCTTGCTTGCCCGTGAAAGAGGGGTCCGGGTGCTGGCAACTACCAGGAGAGAGGGTTCCGAGTACGGGTCATCCGTGTTGATGCGCATGAGGTGCACGGATGAGACGAGCCGCAGTGTTCAGGGGGCCCTGATTAGACGGATCGGGTACGAGCCGAGAATAATCGGCATCGACGAATTCTTGACCGAAGCGGTACCGGCGGGAGCGATGTTGATTGTGAGGAACAAGGATGTCCCCGGAATGATCGCAGGCGTGGCAGGCGCGTTGGCCGGAGGCGGAATCAACATCGCCCAGATGAACCTCTCGCGTGACGCGGCCGGCGGGAGCGCCATGTCGATACTGAACCTCGACTCGCCGGCCGACGACGCGACACTGGACACGATCCGGGATATCCCCGGTATCATCGGTGTTACCCAGGTAGTGTTGGAACACTAGATCCGGTACGGCCGGCAGCCCGTGAATGGACGGGAGGAAAGATCTCCGCTCGACGAGCCGGAGCTGAATCAACAATGAGAAAGGTACGCAATTTTGAGCACTCTTGTGATAGTGGGAACCCAATGGGGAGACGAGGGGAAGGGAAAGATCGTAGACTTGTTGACCGGTCGAGCGGATGTGGTAGTCAGATTCCAGGGCGGCAATAACGCCGGACACACGTTGAAGGTCGGCGGCGAAGAGATTATCGTTCATCTTATTCCTTCAGGAATACTTTACCAAAACACGCTCAACATAGTTGCCAACGGCGTAGTGGTCGATCCGGGAGTGCTTCTCGAAGAGAAGGATGCATTGCGTGCCAAGGGACACTTCCCGAACGACGAGCAGCTGCTAATCTCCGAACGCGCACAAGTGATCATGCCCTACCACAAGATAATCGATCACGGACGGGAAGAACTGCTCGGCAAGGCTAAGATCGGCACCACCGGTCGGGGTATCGGGCCGGCGTACGAGGACAAGGCGTCGAGAATGGGCATACGGATGGGAGATCTCATCCGGCCGGAGCGGCTCAAGGAAAGAGTCCTTGCAGCGATGGATGAAAAGAACTTCCTTATCGAACACCGCTTCAAGAAGCCGAGGCTGGAGCCCGATGAGGTAGTGGAGCAGTACTTGGAGTACGGACGGAAATTGCAGTGTCACATCACCGACACTACCCACGTGCTTCAGCAGCGGATCTCGAGCGGCAGCCGGGTCCTTTTCGAGGGTGCCCAAGGGACCCTTCTTGACATCGATCACGGGACCTATCCTTTTGTGACTTCATCCAATGTCGTTGCCGGCAACGTATGCTGTGGATCCGGCGTGGGGCCGGACCGTCTGAATCAGATTCTCGGAATAGTGAAGGCTTATACCACCCGAGTGGGCCAAGGCGGCTTTCCAACGGAGCTCGACGACGAACTCGGCGGGCACATACGGGAGAAAGGTGCGGAGTACGGCGCCACGACCGGCCGGCCGCGGCGATGCGGATGGCTGGATCTGGTAGTGCTGAACCACAGTGTACGGCTCAACGGCCTGAACGGAATTGCAGTTACGAAGCTGGACGTGCTGACGGGAATATCACCTCTGAAGGTTTGTACGAGCTACGAACTGGACGGACAAACCTTGGACCGGGTGCCTGCCGACATAGGCGAACTCGAAAGAGTGAAGCCCAAATACCGCGAGGTCAAAGGATGGGACGAAAAGTTGAGTGATTGCAGATCGTTCGATGACTTGCCCAAGAACGCTCGGGATTACGTGGAGACCATAGAACATCTTACCGGCGTTCCGGTGACGCTCATCTCCGTAGGACCTGCGCGCGACCAGAGCATACTCCGAAAAGCACCGTTTTAGGTGCAGATCAGTGGGGCCAGGCTTAGTGCTCGGTTTTCCAAATACGGTCGCACATTTTCGTCTCGCTGCCGGCTCGGGTGCCGGCAAGAACAAGATCCGGGCACGGAGGCCCGGGCTACAAAGGACTGCCATGAAGCCTTAGGCCTGTTTCGTGGGGTCCCGCGGAACGCGGGATGCCCGTCATCTTCAAGGGCGGGCGTCCCTTCCCGCCGTCTCCCCGGCGCAGGTCGGGGTCCAGGAAAAAGAGACTGGTTCCCGGCCTACGCCGGGAAGACGGTTCAGCTTGTGCGACCGTATTTATGCCATAGAACATTTGGCGTGATCCCGCGGAATAGCGGGATCGACGGGCAGAGGCCGTCCCACGGGATCCTACCGAGTTTCGGCGGCACCGGTCTCCGTGCCGGACAGGCCGGTGTCCGGCAGGGACCCCTCCCCTGCCGACCGGCAGAGACGCCGGTCCTACTGGGGTTTTGCCAGTATCTGTTTCACCCGGACGTCCAAGAAACGATTGGACGGATGTGCACGGATAACGGCCACGGTGTCGGCCCCGCGTCCGGTCCCCGCCACGCACACGATGTCCTCTCCTTCGGGAACCAAGCCTGCGTCGCACGCCTCCATACTGATCTCCACCGCCACTTTGACGCCCTGGCCGAACAGTCTCAACGTTTCGGCCACGATGTACGTCGGATACAGGCCTTGGTGCTTCTTCA
>JAZDHD010000108.1:0-31642 GCA_043806215.1 Pseudomonadota bacterium
GGGAGGCCGGCGCTACCAAAGCAGGCTTTGCTGCCTTGGATACGACACCGTATTTAGGAAACTGGGCACTAAGCCACAATCACCTAAGAACTAAAATTGAGGACACTGGTCAAAGAGACTAAGCTTACTCGATAAGAAGGAGAGACATTCATGAACAAAGGTTATTCCACCAGATCAACTCGAATCCATTTGCTTGCCTTGTTGAGCCTCATCGTGGTCATGGGGGCGGTCTCGGCTTGGGCGGACGAGGCTCCCCCTGCGCTGAGACAACTCGACAACGCTTTTGTGGCAGTGGCGGAGAAGGTGACTCCTGCGGTGGTGAACATCAGCTCGACCAAGAAAGCCGGCCCGGGTGGAGATGAGGGTGAAATGGAGGATTTCTTCAAGAATCATCCGTTCAAGGAGTTTTTCGGCGACGATTTCATGAAGAAATTCAAGAAGGGTCCCCGCGGCGGGCAGGGATTCAGTCAAAAGGGAATGGGATCCGGCGTGATCGTTTCCCCGGACGGCACCATTTTGACCAACGCTCATGTGGTTAAGGATGCGGACGAAATAAAGGTTAACCTTTCGGACAAGCGGTCGTTCACGGCCAAGGTGATCGGACTCGATACGGAAAGCGATATCGCTGTTATCAAGATCGACGCGGACGGGCTCCCCACGGCAACTCTGGGAGACTCGGGCAAGCTGCGGGTAGGCGAGATCGTATTGGCCGTCGGCAACCCGTTCGGCTTGAACCGCACCGTGACATCGGGCATTGTAAGCGCCAAGGGGCGTACGAATCTGAATATCATCGGGTACGAGGACTTCATCCAGACGGATGCAGCCATCAACCCCGGAAATTCCGGAGGCCCGCTGGTCAACATCAATGGCGAAGTCATCGGAATCAACACGGCCATAGCGACGCGCAGCGGCGGGTACCAAGGAATCGGTTTTGCCATACCGGCCAACTCGGCCAAGCTCATAATGGAAGACCTGATGAAGAGCGGAAAGGTCAGACGCGGGTTACTGGGCGTCAACATACAGAGTCTCGATGAATACCAGGCAAAGTATTACGGCCGTAAAGAGACCGACGGGGCTCTTGTTTCCCAGGTTGTTCCGGGGAGCCCAGCGGAGAAGGCAGGTGTGAAGGACGGCGACATCATTATCAAGTTTAACGACAAACCTGTTGCGGGAGCGGCGGAATTGAAGAATCTCGTCGGCAAGGAGAAGCCCGGTACGCCGTCGACTCTCACCATTATACGCGACAAGAAAACCATCAACCTGAAGGTCAACGTCGGCGAACGGACTTCGAAGTCCTTTGAAGGTATGAAGGAGGAAACGGAAGGCGAAACCTCCAATGAACTCGGTATAGAAGTGGAACCCGTGCCGTCGGCACTGGCCGCCAAGCTCGGCATCAAGGAGGGTCAGGGTCTCCGGGTCAAAGATCTCAAGGGAGATGGTGCCGGCAGCAAGATTGGACTCCGGGAAGGGGACGTGATCCTGGAAGTTGACGGGAGTCCCGTGAATAGCGCTTCCGATTTTGCCGAGGTAGTGGCAAAGGTCAAGAGCAGGAAGGACGCGATCATCCAGTTGAGGGTACAGAGAGGCCCGGCGAAGTTGTTCCTGGCAGGCCCGCTCTCGTAGAATCTGTCCCAAGTGCCGCCATGGGGGGGAACCTCGTGACAAAGAACGGTTCCCCCCCATGGCCGACGCCCGTCTTCTTTTCGTTCCCCGGCTCCGCCCGGGAATGCCCGACATCAGGGCGGACTTTCATGTGACCGGCTTACACGAATTCCACGTCAATCCCGTATCCGTACGGAGCGAGATCCTTCATGAGGGAATGGACCGCTATCCGAAAGAGCGACTTATGGTCTCTGGCGGCTCCAACCCGCCTCATCTCCCCGGGAAGGAGCCCATCTTTGGAATCGAAACGGCCGAAATTGAAATAGCCGTCCAATGCTTCTTCCCAGGTGCCCGTCAGCGGATCGTTCCCGGAATGGGACAGATCGAAGCGTATCTTCTCGTCTTGAAAGTTCTTCGCCACCCGGACCTCGATGTGCATCCCTGCGCGGTACGTGACATCGGCAATGGGAGCACCTGTTCGGGATATGTGGCCTACAATGGTCATCTTCGCATCCTACAGGATTCCCCTGATTTGGAGTGGCTGCGGCGCCGGGTTCCCGGCACGAATCACCTCTTGTTAGCAATTTCCCATCCGTGAGTCCAGCACAAAAGGATCTCCGCCAGGAGCCGCCGCAACCTGGTTCCGGCGGCCCGAATCCGCAGCGGTCGGCTGTTCCTCCTGTTGGGGGCTTGACAAAGGGTACGGATCAGTTTAAAGAAATCTATCCCAAAGGCGAGAGAATTCTTTCGCCGTTTGTGGTAATCGTCCGTAATTGCACTGCAAACGTAACACAGCTTTTGTCTTCTTGACCTTATCAGGCGGTGCCCGAGGAAATTGTGGAGTCGATGAACATGCCGACATACGGATATACTGCCTGTTTTCCGACTGTGGCTCCCAGCGGAACCGGAAAGAACGACAGGTACCCGCGACCCCCCGGTGGGGAATCCAGAGCCCGCTGCCTGAGCGGCCGGAGTCGTTGGAACCGAAGTGGAGGTTGAGAAAAGTGATGGAACCGTGTCCAGTGATGGTGAGAGGCAACCGAGAATCGGACAGACCTTACCGAAACGTGGACTGCGACCATTACGGGGAATGCCTGGACAGGGCATTGAAGAGTCGCTGGTCCGATTTCTCTTGTACCACGTGCGAGGCTTACAGCAGAACACGATTCATCGAGAGTGCCACGGGGTCCGACGACTACTGGTAAACCCGGCACGCAGGGCAATGATTCATGAGTTCGGCCGCTTATGCGGCCACCCTCTCCTCGGACCGATCTTAACGCTCCTTGCAGGCGGATCTTCGCCGCCGACCATCCGGCCGGTGCAGGCCATGTGTATCGGGTGGGAGGATGTTGAAGAAGGTCTCGGTAATTATTCTCTGGGCGGTTGCCTTTGCTTACGTAGAAGCCTCGGTGGTTGAGTATCTCCGCGCCCTTTACCATCCCCTCGGCAAAGGCGGGTTCGCTTTTCCCTTACCCACGCTCGAACAGATGCAGATGATGGGCGACGAACATTTTCGGCGTGTCCTCATAGAATTGGGCCGTGAGTCGGCCACGCTGGTCATGCTCGCCGCGGCGGCGGCTGTGGCTGCGAAGAATCGCCGCGAGGGGTGGGCTTATTTCGTAGTTGCTTTCGGGGTGTGGGACATCTTCTATTACGTCTGGCTCAAGATCTTTCTCGACTGGCCCGAAAGTCTCATGACGTGGGACCTTCTCTTCCTGCTGCCGGTCCCTTGGGTGTCGCCGGTGGCTGCTCCGGTGATAATCTCAATCGTCATGATCATATCCGGCCTGACCGTGCTCGGTTTCGAGGCAAGAAACAGGCCCTTGGCCGCTGGTTGGGGGCATTGGGCGGCACTCACTGCCGGCGGGTCGATCATCGTCGTCTCCTTTTGCCTGGACTACAAGAATATCATGGCCGGCGGATTCCCGAACCCCTTCAATTGGTCGCTGTTCCTTATCGGCCTCGGCGCGGGGGTTGCCTCGTTTGCAGCTCTTGTGGGGCGCGGGCTATTTATCAGGTGGGCTTGAAGGACCGCACGCATCGCCGCTTGACGGTCCCTCCCGGTTTTGATAATTGTTACGTACGGGCTTTTTGCGCCCGGTCCGGATCGAATGCGATTCACCAGGTTGCACTGAGCGGCGGATCATCCTCCGGAGAAGTGGGAAACGGCCGCCGACACCGCCTGAAGTGTTTCAAGGGAGGCTGCATGGGAACAATACCTCGGGACAGAACTTCATCGGATGCATATGATGAGGACAATCTGGGTTTTGGAAAAATCTTCACAGACCACATGCTCACCGTGTCCTATTCTTCAAAGTCCGGCGGCTGGTTGACGCCGGAAATCAAACCGCTGGAGAATCTCTCTCTCCATCCGGCAACCATGGTTCTCCACTATGGTCAGCAAGTGTTCGAGGGGCTCAAGGCGTTCATCGGCCCGGATAAGGACGATATCCTGCTCTTTCGCCCCGACATGAATATCTCCCGTTTCAACAAGTCCTGCGCGCGCTTGTGTATTCCTCCCCTAGACCCGTCACTGTTCATGGAATGGATGTCCAAGCTTGTCAGGAAGGACCGGGACTGGATTCCCCAATCACCGGGAACGTCCCTGTACATCCGTCCCACGGTAATTGCAGCGGACCCGTTCTTAGGAGTGAGACCTTCCGATGATTACCTCTTCTACATAATCCTGTCGCCCGTCGGTGCGTATTACCCCGAAGGCTTCGCTCCCGTCAAGATCCTGGTGACCGACAAGTATGTCCGGGCTTGCCGCGGCGGCATTGGTGAAGCAAAGACCGGCGGAAACTATGCCGCTTCTCTTCTTGCCGCGCAGGAGGCCCACGCCGAAGGCTTTACCCAGGTCCTCTGGCTCAACGCCATGGACCGGGTGTCGGTGGAAGAAGTGGGGACCATGAACATTTTCTTCCGCATTGCCGACGAGATCATCACCCCGGCACTGGAAGGTACGGTCCTTCCCGGCGTGACCCGCGATTCGGTCGTCAAATTCGCGGCGCACATGGGCCACAAGGTCACCGAGCGCCCAATATCAATGACGGAGATAATGGAGGCGGTGCGGAACGGCACCCTGCAGGAGATGTTCGGATCGGGCACCGCCGCGGTAATCTCCCCGGTGAGCCACTTCCGCTACCAGGGTACCGATTACATGGTAGGCAACGGCGGCACTGGGGAAGTTGCAGGCACTTTGTTCGACGAGATAACGGGAATGCAGACGGGCGCCAAGCCCGATCCTTTCGGGTGGGTCGTAAACATCGGAAAGGAATAGTCCCGCTGCGGGGTCCCGGAACACGGCCGCCGGCGCCGTGAAGACGGGAGTTTTCATGCACATCCCTCCGACGGCAACGGGCGTGCGCCGGCACGCCCTTCACCATCTCCCACATCATGCCCTTTCCCCTCGGCTCATGAGGCCTCCCGCACAGCAACGGCTGCGGTTTGAAACTGAAGACGGCACACACTAGATGCATTTCGCAACATTCATGGCAGACACACTCCGGCGTCGGAACTTAGGGTAATCACTGCCCCCCGCTCACGGCAGGGGACATCTTCCGTTCCGGCGGCAGACAGCCGGCATGATTATTGCTTCCATTGGTTTAGGGTTTCCTTCAGCCTCGGCGTCCTTCGCGCACTCGGCGAGGGATTCTGTAGGGAAGTGAACTGCCGAGTATCGTCAACCTTCAGCATCCTGAACAAAGGCGTGGGCCGGCTGTCCCAGATGACATACGGCTTGCGGCACCTGCGCTTTGATTGCCGTTTCTCCCGCGGCCCCGTTCAATAGCCGTATTGCGTTGATCTGAGCCGTTGGACCCGACGAACGACGGGGCGCGCATCATCCACCGAGGGAGCGTTGTCATGGAAATGCCGGATCGACTGTTCCAATCCATTCTCGACAGCATTTCCGAAGGCGTTATCACACTCGATGCCGACTGGAAAATCCTCAGTTGGAACAGTGCGGCGGAGAAGATAACCGGATTCTCCAGGGAAGAGGTATTGGGCAAAGAGTGTGAGGATGTCTTTCACGCATCGTTGTGCAGGGAACGTTGCCCGGTGGACAAGGCCTTGTCCTGCGGCCATCCTTACCAGGACGTGGAAGTCGCCGTGCGCAACAAGAGCAGGCAGATCATTCACCTGCTGGTCAATGCCGCTCCGCTGTGTGGCGATGAAGGAGAAATAATCGGGGGATTGGAGACGTTCCGTGACGTGTCTCATCATCATTGGATGCAGGAAGAGATACATCGTCAGTACGACTACGGCAATATCGTTGGAAGAAGCGACAAGATCCAAGAGGTTTTCGATTTACTGTCCAAGCTGGTGGACACGGACACCACCGTGCTCGTGCAGGGAGAGTCGGGCACCGGGAAGGAACTGGTGGCCAGAGCCCTCCACTACCACGGTCCTCGCAGGAACCGCTCCTTCGTAGCCATCAACTGTTCCGCGATTGCCGAGGGCATGCTCGAGTCGGAGTTGTTCGGTCACGTCAAGGGCGCCTTCACGGGCGCGGTGAGCAATCACACCGGCAAGCTCGAGACTGCCAACGGGGGTACGCTTTTTCTTGACGAGATTGCGGAGATAAGCCACGGTATCCAGGTCAAGCTTCTCCGTGTTCTGGAGGAACGGGAGTTCCAACGGGTGGGCGACAACCGCACAATCAAGCTGGACATCCGCCTGATCACCGCATCAAACAAAGAACTCGGCAAACGTGTCAAGGACGGATCATTTCGCGACGACTTGTTCTACAGGCTGAATGTGTTCCCGATCAATCTGCCTCCGCTGCGGGAACGCGTGGAAGACATACCGCTCCTTGTCAGCCACTTTGTGGAGAAATTCAACCGGCACATGGGAAAGAGCGTGCAGGGGATTGCGGACCGGGTGCTGGAAATTCTCGAGGCTTACCATTGGCCCGGAAACATCCGGGAACTGGCAAACGTCATCGAACACGCGTTCGTTCACACCAAGGGTGTTCTCATATACCCTTCGGACCTGCCTCAGCACATCGTACAGGCAGGCCTCGGCGACGGTCTGCCGCGAAAGCCCCAGAAATCACAAAACGTTCTCAACAAGATGGAGAGGGAACTGATACTTCGGGAACTCGAAGCCGCGGACTGGAAAAAGAGTGCCGCGGCACGAAGGCTCGGCATGAGCCGGTCCACACTCTGGCGGAAGATGGAAAAATACGGTCTGGGCAGGGTCGGCTCCCCGTAAGGGTAAACGGACCGGTCCACGCGTTCGGTTTCACGTGGGGCCAACGTCCGGGTCAAAGACCGGGGGGAGGCCCAAAGTCGCTCTTGACGTCCCGAAGGGACACGTCCCGCGTCTCGCGGGATTAGCCCAACTTTTCAAGGCCCGGAGATCGGGGAACCGAATATTGACAACGCGTCCTGAAGGGACTCCCATTCTTTCCGGGGGATGAATCCCCCGGCTAACTTCGTAGGTGCCTTCGGCACATCAAATCCGCATCGTTCGCGGTCTTTTCTCGACAGATGCGGTTCCCCCGCACCAGGTGCGGAGTCACCACATCCAACAAGAGGGGGTTGTCGGTCTCCGAGTGCGTGCTCCCAACTTCATCGGAAGCCGTACACGAATACGTCACCGAATTTGTGCAAGAGAGATCTCAACTCATGGTTGCCGACGAGCGGTCTCATCTCCGTTGCGGTCGAGATCGTTTCTTCCGACTATTCCCGCTCCCTCACCCGCATATTGCCGAGTTCAATGGCATCCCGATCCTCGAGGCCGTCCTTCGGGATCAATTCCCATGAATCGCATCTCACCGCGCCCTTTATGTCGTCCGCTATCGGTCCGATGAGGGCTATGGTTTCCGGCGCCGCACTGAGCGTGATGTTTTCGATGTACGTGCCGCGGGAAAGCCGGTTATCCGACTTCGCCTTATTGATTGCCGAATAGACTGCAACGGCCGTGTCAAAGCTCTCGACGCTCTCGGGCAGGGGAATTTCGCGGTAATCTTCTTCTTTGGGCCAGGGAGCGATACACACGCTCGGGATGCCGGTTTCTTTCGCAAAACGCCAGGACCAGACTTCCTCGCAGATGTAGGGGATAAACGGCGCAAACATCTTGATCAAGGCTTCAAGGCCGAGCCGGAGCGCTGCAATCGCGGATCCTCGATCCTCTGGTCCGATATCCGGGCCTCCCCACGCACGCACCTTGGCGAACTCGACATACGTGTCCGTAAACGTGTTCCAGAAAAAGCTTTCCACGGTGGAGAGGGCTCCTGAAAAGTTGAATACGTTCAGTTGTTCCGTCGTAGTCGCAACGGCCTTTCTCAACCGGTCGACAAACGCCCGGTCCAGCTCACGGCAAATCTCCGAAGCGGCTCCTTCTTGTGAAAGCACGAACTTGGAGGCGTTGTAGATCTTCACCACGAGCCGTTTGCCTATCTTGACGATGTTCTCGTCGTAGGCAGTGTCCACTCCGAGCCTTGCATTCCCGGACCAATAGCGGAGCGCATCGGAAGAGAATTTCTCCAGGAGTTCCGCGGGGACTACGACATTGCCCTTGCTCTTGGACATTTTCTTCCTGTCGGGATCGAGAACCCACCCGGATATCTTGATATTCTTCCAGGGTATCCGGTCTTCATGCAGCATTGCTTTCGCTATCGTATAGAAGCCCCACGTCCTGATGATCTCATGACTCTGGGGCCGCACATCCATGGGAAAAAGCCGCCGGTGGCGCTCTTCATCCAGCAGCCAACGAGACCCGATTTGCGGAGTGAGCGAGCTGGTGAACCACGTGTCAAACACGTCCGGCTCCGCCATGAAGCCGTTGGGTTTCCCACGAAGCGCTTCATCGAAGCCCTCGGGATGCGCTGTGGAAGGATCTACGGGCAGATCGTCTGTTCTTGCGAGGATGGGGTACTCATAGTCCGGCTTCCCGTGTCCATCGAGCCGATACCACACGGGAAAAGGAACGCCGAAGTACCGCTGACGGCTTATGCACCAATCGATGTTCAAGTTCTGTGTCCAGTCTCTGTACCGGCTGTGCATAAAGCCCGGAAACCAATTGATTTCCTCTCCCTTTCTCAGCAGTTGGTCCTTCTTGTCCAACAAGCGGACGAACCATTGCCGCGTGATGATGAATTCAAGCGGTTTCTCTCCCTTTTCAAAGAACTTGACGGCATGCCTGATCTGCTTGGGATCTCCAATGAGCGGCGGCTCGGTCCCGCCGGCCGCACCGTCCTTGGACCGCAACATGTCCACAATTGCAGACCTGGCTTGTTTCAACGTTTTTCCGGCAAGCCGAGAATAAAAGGCGTTTGCCAAATCCGGGTTCCGGCTTTCCCAGCCGTTCTTCCCGAAAACAATGTCCGCCAGTCTTCCGTTCTGAAGAATGATCTGCTTAAGGCCCAGTTTCTCCTCCCGCCACCACTGAACATCCGTTTGATCCCCGAATGTGCATACCATCAGGATGCCCGTCCCTTTGTCGGGCTCCACCAACTTGCTGGGAAACAACGGTACTTCCGTATGAAAAAGAGGGGTAAGCGCCTTCTTTCCTGAAAGGTGCTTGTATCTTTCGTCCTCCGGATGAAACGCGACCCCAACGCACGCCGGCAGAAGCTCCGGCCGGGTGGTGGAGATAACGTAGGTTTCGTCCGAGTCGAGAACGCCGAAACGAATGTCGTGGAACGCAGAGTCCACTTCCCGGTCTTCAACCTCGGCTTGAGCGATGGCGGTTTGGAAGTCCACATCCCACATTGTGGGGCCTTCCGTCCCGTAGACGTGCCCTTTTTCGAATAAGTCGAGGAAACTCAATTGAGCCATGGTTCGGCAGAATTTGCTGATCGTCGAGTATTCTTCGCTCCAATCCACCGAAAGTCCAAGCCTCTGCCAAAGGTCTTTGAAGACCTTTTCGTCCTCCATGGTCAGTTTAATGCACAAGTCGATGAAATTGGGGCGCGATACGATTCTCGGCGGCTGTTTTCTCTCCGCCGGGGTTGCCTGTTCCAATTTCAGGCCCTCTTCAAACGGTTCCTTGGGATCGCATCTCACATGGAAGTAGTTCTGAACCCTTCTTTCCGTGGGCAGGCCGTTATCGTCCCAACCCATGGGGTAATAGATGTTCTTTCCCAACATCCGCTGATATCGCACTATGATATCGGTATGAGTGTAGCTGAACACGTGCCCCACATGAAGCGAACCGGAAACGGTGGGCGGTGGAGTGTCCACGGCGAATGTTTGGTCACGCGGTTTTGACGGATCGTATCGGAATATCCCCAGATCGGACCACAACGCTTGGTATTTGGCTTCCGCTGCCGTTGCATCGAAGTGTTTTGGTAACCGACCGATATCTATGGTGTCGTTACTGCTCTCAATTGACATTGCTACCGTCCGATAATGGCTCAGAGATCACCCACCGAGTACTAGTCCATTGCACGGTGTGCCGGAACATGCCGTTCACGCAAGAGTTCTCCCGATTGTGATTGGGGACGCGTTCGCGTGTCTCGGCGAACTGTTCCGTGTTCGGCTGTATCTGTATCGCACAATGGGGAGCCGGGTGTCAACGCCGCACAGGCCCTTGCGCGTCATGCGGCGTGATCCGGGCGCCGCGAAACGAGACGCTGTTTCACAACTGCAACAGTGCACTTACCCCTCTTGCCGAGCGGCTCATCTCAGGTTCGTAATGGAGTGTGTTTCATCTGTGCAACATTCGCCGGCGTTCCTGCATGAGCCGGCACCTGCGTATCGGCCCCGCTCACGGGAAGAACCGACTGTAAGGCATCTCTCTTAAACCTTCAAGAAAATTGGCGCTGAAACGGCATCGTACCTGGATCCGGAAAACTAAGTCCTTCGTGGCGTACATACGGTCACGTATTCAAGGAAACGATTCCGGCTTTGCCGGCCCCGACCTCCCCGCGTTCCGCGGGGTACTCTTTCATCATGCGCCCGGCGGGGACGCCGGGACGCTACCGGGCCATCACACGAACACGACAACGTATGTGCGACATGGAGCACTAAGGGACGGGCGGCACGCGTCTTGCTTAAGTATCGGGCGAGTTTCGATTCCATCAAATCTTTTGTGGAGATCGAGCAGGGACCCCCGTTTTTCACCATGAACCGCCGTCGTTTTCATACGACAAAGCAGGGCGCCGGAGGCACTGCTCATGGCAGGCGGAAGCGGCCGGGAAGGGAACTCATGCCGTGCCGGGAGCAACCCGCCTTCGGCGGGGCATGGAGAGACACGCACTGTCCGCCTGCCGGGCTTCCGCCGGTCGATTCAGGAAGGGTTTTACGCAAACCTCATCGAGAGGAAGGAGAAAACGCTATGCCCAAAAAAATTCTCATCATCGACGATGAGCCCGATGTGTTGACGTTCATCGGGACACTGTTGAGGAAGAACGGGTATGAAGTGTGCGAAGCAAGCGACGGCGTGGAGGGATTGAAGAAGGTAATCGACGAGCGGCCGGACTTGGTTTGCCTGGATCTTCTCATGCCTGAAAAAACCGGCATCAAGATGTACCACGAGATGCGCAAGGACGAGGCGCTCAAACAGGTGCCGGTGATCATGGTGACCGGCTTTATGACGCCGAAGGTGGGACACATGGACTTCAAGAAGTTCATTCACGAACGCTCCATTCCGGCGCCTCAGGGCTACATTGAGAAGCCCATCGACAAGGACAAGTTTCTGGCGGCGATCAAGGAGGCGGTCGGTACGTGAACGCCGCACGGGTCCAACACGGCACGGGCGTCTCCGTAAGCGTCCGGGAAGACGAGGTCGGCAATTGCGTCTCCTCAGAGACAAAATTATCGCGCTGTCACGCAGCCTTGGGTTCAGGATCACAACCGCGGTCGCTGTGGTCCTGCTCTTGTCCTTTGTGGTGTTCATCTATCTTGTCGTCGACATTCAGAACCGGATCTTCTTCATGCAGGCCATTAAGGAAGTGGAGAGCTTCAGTACTGCGGTAGTCAATGCGACCAAGCACAGTATGCTGAGCGACGATCCGGCCACGACGGGAACGATTGTGAGAAACATGGCAAGCCAGCACGATATTAGAGAAATACGGATCTACAGCCACGACGGGGTGATCCGTTTCTCGAACCATCCGGGAGAGATAGGAGCCAAGGCGGACAAGAAGGCGGAAGCGTGTTTGGCATGTCATTCCGAAGACCGGCCGTTCAGCCACGTCGTCGCTTCCGGAAGGACCCGTATCTTCGAGCGAGAGGGCCGACGGAGGCTGGGCATTATCACGCCGATCTATAACGCACCTGATTGCTACAACGCGGCATGCCATGTCCACCCCGAGGCGCAAAAGGTGTTGGGCGTGCTGGATGTGGGCATGTCGCTGAAGCCCTTTGATGCCCATGTCCGGTCCACCGTCGTCCGGATCATCATGCTTGGGATCGGAACCTTTATCGCCGTACTCGCGACCATCGTTTTCTACATTGTCTTTCGAGTCCATAGGCCGGTTAGCCGTCTTCTGGACGCCACCAAACGGCTTTCGGCCGGCGACTATACGTGCGCCATACCCGTCGAATCCAATGACGAATTGGGAAGACTTGGTTTGGCCTTCAACATCATGCGGGCCCAGATTGACCGGCGAACCCAGGAATTGGTGCGGAGCCGAGGAGAATTGAAGAATCTGTTCGAACAGGTTCCCTGCTTCATCTGCGTCATCAACAAGGATTTTGAGATCGTCAGGCAGAACTCCTACATGAGGGATCTGTTTAAAGGCGTGACCGGAATGCACTGTTACGAGGTCTTCAAGAGACACTCCGAGAAATGCCTTGACTGCCACGTTGAGCAGGCTTTCGAGGATGGTAAGACCAAAAAGAGGGAGCATTGCGGGATTACCGTCTCCGGGGAAGAAGCAAATTACGTGAGTTATGTCACGCCCATTGTAGATTCCCGTGGAGCCGTCGGCTCGGCAATGATCATCTCGGTCGACGTCCGCGACAGAGTCCGGCTGGAAAAGGAATTGCGCGTTTCAAAGGACTTTCAGGCCAATCTCATCGAGAACTCCATCCACGGCATCATTGCCACCGACGAATACAGCTGCATCGCAATTTTCAACCGTTCCGCGGAAAACCTCCTTGGTTACCGGGCCGACGACGCAATTGGTTCCACCTCCCTTGACAGGTATTTCCCATCGGCCTTTCTCGATAAACTCCAAGAGGCATATGCCGGAAGAATGATCGGCGACTCGCGGCTGGTGGCTCAGGAGCAGGTGGTAACATCCGCAGACGGTGAGGCGATTCCGGTGCGTTTTTCCGGTGTTATTCTGTTCGAGAACGGGAAGACCGTGGGAAGCGTCGGCTTCTTTCAAGATCTGCGCACATTTAAGACATTGGAACGGGAGAAACTGGCTTCGGATCGACTCGCCGTGGTGGGACAAACCGTCGCGGGCCTGGCTCACGGCATTAAAAACATCCTTCAAGGTCTCGAGGGCGGCGTGTACGTGGTACGGACCGCGGTCGAGGACGATGACCGGGATCTGCTGATCCGCGGCTGGGGCATGGTTGAAAACAACATCGGCCGCATATCGCAGTTGGTCCAGGATCTCCTCAATTATTCCAAAGACCGGGCGCCTCAATACGAAGAAATCGACCTTAACCTTCTTGCCGAAGAAGTATGTGCCCTCTTTGACATCAAGGCGGCCAAGAGGTCGATCCTCATCGAGAGGGATTTCGATCCTTCGGTGGGACGGACTTTGAAGGTGTGTCTGGATCAGCGGGGTATTCACACATGCCTGTCCAACCTTGTGTCAAACGCAATCGATGCGTGTGAGCTGGACATAAGCAAGGACCGGCACAAGATCGTGGTAAGCACGAGAGCGGACGGCACGGACCACGTGATTCTGGAAGTCTCGGACGACGGCGTGGGGATGGACGAAGAAACCAGGTCCAAGATATTCGCGAGCTTCTTCTCGACCAAGGGGAGCCGCGGGACGGGGCTGGGCTTGCTTGTGACCAGCAAGATAGTCCTGGAACACGACGGCGAGATTACATTCCAAAGCGAGCCCGGGGCAGGTTCGACCTTCACCATAACGGTGCCGTCGGGAAAAAAGGCGGGATCCCGTGAGGTCGGCTCGGCGATGGAGAAGCTCGAACAGCAAAGCGAGCAGCCTCCAGGTCCATACTGACATGAAGTTTGTCCGACGAGTCGAGATCGACGGAGTTTCCGTAAACCCCCATGATCGGGGCGATCACAACCGATCATGAAAATCCCTCGGGGCTGCGAGCCGAAGACCGGGCAGAGCCCGGCGGATAGGCGTTCCCAGGCAGGAGCCTGGGAACGAGAGGAGGGGGATTTTCAGACAAAAGGACGGTAAACCTCAAGTGCGGTGCGGCATGGATTCGGCAACGGATTGCTGAACACACACGCGCCGGTGGGACGCCCCCCTGTCATCCCCCGCGCAACGGGGACAAGAGGGAGGGGGTACCGGCACGGAGGCCGGCGCCTCTATTACCGCAGTCGTACGTGCACCGTGCCGTACGAGACAGCCTTGAAGCGTCTTCACGGCAACAAGCGTCCTCGGCCGTCGTCTTCAGGACCGTTCCGCAGGACTGGTTCGGAAAACGGGACGCGGGGTTTTGGCTGCCGGGCGGAAATGCGTCACCCTGTTTACACGAGTAGTACGAAGCTCCAATGAGCGGAGGGATGCCATGCATCATGAAAACGACCGGAATGGAGATTGGGACTGGATACCGGGCGACCGGATCATTACCGATACGAATCAGTGGCGTGAGACATATTCCGAGATCCACGAATTCGTAGCGAGCCTTGACGGTGAGAAGATTGCCGCGATTGTGAAAGCCGAAGACGACACGTTAGTTCCGTGCGTCAACGGCGAACAATGGACCAACACGTTCGAGAAAGCGTGGTCTTTACGTTTCGCTCCGGATGGGCGCCTGTTCTGCCTTGCGATGAACGACGACGAGTGGACTGCGATAGTTGACGACGAGCCTTGGGAGGAGACATTCGATTACGTATGGAATCCTCAAATAGGTATCGACGGTAAGAATATCGCGGCAAACGTCAGAAATCCCCAGGGCTATGCCGTGGCTCTCAACGGGAAGCCTTGGGAAAAACGGTTTACGGAGGCACGGAGCTGCGTGCTCAGCCCCGACGGCCTCAGGACTGCTGCCAATGTCCAAATGGAACCTTTGGCGGAGGGAGATATCAAAGGATTCGCCAAAGGAGTCTGGAGCCTTGCGGTCGACGGCCGTGAATGGGATGCACGTTTCCTCAATGTGTGGGGATGCGCGTTCAGCGACGACGGCGGGAATGTGGCTGCGGAAGTGCGACCCAACCTTGTTGAACAGACCATTGCCGTTGACGGCAAACCGTGGGAGCAGCGGTTCAAGGCAGTGTGGGAACCGGTTTTCAAGCCGGGTTCCAAGGACGTGACGGCCCCCGCGCTCACCGGCGGGGGATGGAAGCTTCTCATGAACGGTAGGCCGTTATGGGACAGGTCCTTTGCCCAGGTATGGCATCAAACGTTCAGCCCCGATGGTCGGGTTCTTGCCGCGGTGGCCGCACCCGAGTTCGGCCGCTGGACCATCGCGGTCGAAGGCAATCCGTGGCCTTGCACCTTCAGTCATGTGGTCATGCCGCCCGTTTTCAGCCCGGATAGCCGCAGGATAGGCGCCCTATTCCGGGATGAGGGATTCTGGGGAGTGGTAGTGGACCGTATTACCTGGCCGGATCGTTTTGAGATGGCGTGGGACCCGGTCTTTAGCCCCGCCGGCGACGTGGTGGCGGTAAAGGCGGAGCGAGGCGGCAAGTATTATCTTGTGGCCAACCAAAGGACCTATCCACGGGCATACGACCGGATGTGGAACCCCCAATTCAGTCCCGACGGAACAAAGATCCTTCTCCGGGTTGTGTTGGAAGGCAAGTTCCACCGGATAGTCCTGCCCGTTTCAGACGTGGTCGGCTGAACCAAGGAGGCCGAGGATGTACGACCTGATCAGCAGATATTTGGTGTGGATTGCGTTCGCCGTGTTCGTTATCGGCATGGCGTACCAGTTCGTCAATTTATACTTCCAGGCAAAACGGGACAAGGTTGTTCTTCCGTACATGACGTGGAAGCACAGTCTCCGGTCGCTTCTACATTGGGTTGTCCCTTTTGCTTCGAGAAACATGAGGATCCGGTACGAGACAACCATCGTGACGTTCTTCTTTCATCTATGCCTGGTGCTGTTGCCTATCTTCCTCACCGCACACGTGGTGATGTTCTCCTTCGCGTGGGGGCCGAGTTGGGCCACGGTGTCGTCATCGGCCGCCGACTGGTTAACGGTCTTGCTGCTCTTTGCAGCGGTTTTCTTTCTTTTGCGGCGCCTCATGCTTCCTGAAGTGAGGTTCGTCACATTCCCGTCGGACTATCTGCTGTTGGCCATTGCCGCCGCACCGTTTGTCACCGGATTCATTGCACGGCGTCAGTGGTTCGACTACGAGACCATGGTCCTCATTCACATCATTGCCGGAGCGGTCATGCTCATCGCAATACCGTTCACTCGTCTGAGTCACATGCTGTTTTTCCCGTTCACGAGAGCCTACATGGGTTCTGAATTCGGAGCGGTGCGCAACGCACGGGACTGGTAAAGACCGGTCCCGGATGGAGGTAAATCATGGGCTTGCCCAAGCTTCCCATAGTTTCGGATCCGGGGTTGGATGAAGCGGCCAAGACGTTGACTCCTCAGAAGATTGAGGAGGTCATCAATAGGGTCATCGAGAAAGAGACTGCGGCACGCTTAAGAGTCTACATGAACACCTGTGTTCATTGCGGGCTTTGCTCCGACGCGTGTCACTGGTTTCTGTCGAACGACCGGGATCCACGGTTCTCGCCCGTTGGCAAGGTCAAGCAGACCCTGTGGGAGATCCTTCGCAAGAAGGGTCGAGTGACCGCCGATTTCCTGAAAGAATGCTCACGGATCGCACACACGGAATGCAATGTCTGCCGGAGATGCAGCATGTACTGCCCCTTCGGCATCGACATTGCTTACCAGCTGCTCCTGGTCCGGAGGATATGCAGTCTGCTGGGCCTGGTCCCACAATTCCTTCAGGACACGGTGAACAGTCACGCCGTCACGCTCAATCAGATGTGGGTGAAGCAGGACGAATGGATCGACACTCTCCAGTGGCAGGAAGAAGACGCCCGGGATGAGGTGGCGACTGCACGGATACCCTTGGACAAAGAGGGCGCCGACGTCTTCTACAGTATTATCGCCCCGGAGCCCAAGATCCTTGCTCAACTGATCGGCAACATTG
Organism: Pseudomonadota bacterium; assembly: GCA_043806215.1. GTDB lineage: Bacteria > Desulfobacterota > Desulfomonilia > Desulfomonilales > Desulfomonilaceae > JAVHLK01. Next base: position 16,834 of record JAZDHD010000108.1, read on the forward strand.
CACAAATTATGGCCGTGGGTGGGGTGGATTGGACCATGCCGTCAACAGACGGGTGGGACAACAGCAATATGGCAATGTATTCGGGCGATTTCGAGACTATGGGACGTGTGGAAAGAGTCCATCATGAGGCGGCACTCAGGTTGAAGTGCAAGAGAATCGTTATGGGCGAATGCGGCCACGCGTTCAGAGGCGCCATGTACGACGGACCAAAGTGGCTTGGCTGGAAGGAGCCTCCCATCCCGCTGATCCATGCGATCGAATTCTACCACGAACTTCTCACATCGGGAAAGATCAAGGTGAAACAGAAGTTTGAGGAGCCGGTAACCGTGCAAGACCCCTGTAATGTGGTCAGAGGAAGGGGGTTAGGTCAGAAACTTCGCGAAATCGTACGAATGACCTGCTCGAACTTCACGGAGCCCGAACCGGGGCTCGAGCACAACTATTGCTGCGCGGCCGGCGGAGGCGTCATCAACTGCGGTCCGCCGTGGAAGCCTTCCCGAGTCAGGGGGAATAGGGTAAAGGCCGAGCAGTTCCAGGCCACCGGCGCGCATATTATCATCACGCCTTGTCACAACTGCCACAGCGGGATCGAAGACATTCTAGCGGGTTACAAGCTCGGGATGCACGTGAAGTTCTTCAGCGAGATACTCGTTCAGGTTATGGACATTCCCGAGGAATTACAGGCCTGACTAGGCCGTAAACACAGAGAACAAACTCGAAAGAGGTGTGGATCATGCAACGGATCAATCATGCAATACTTGTAACTCTTTCGGTCATGGCTTTGGTCCTCCTATTGGGTGGGATGGCGCTGATCCACTCTCAGACAGCTTCACCCCAAAAGCCTGAGACAAGCCCTCCCCTACCCTTAATGCTCGCGCACAAGGGCGATTCACCGCGGTTGGACCGGCCTGCGCCGGCATTCGATCATGACCGGCACACCGCAGCCCTCAACCAAAAGACGAAGAAGGATTGCGAGGCTTGTCACATCCTTGAAGAAAAGGACGATCGCCTGAGCGGGGATCGCATGATCCAGGTTTTCGCTTTCCCGAAAGTCCCGTATGCCAAACAGGACAAGTCGGCGATCATGAAAGCGTATCATGAAGCGTGCGTCTCATGCCACGACGAAAAAGCTTCTGCCGGCGTCAAGACCGGTCCCCGGGTCGGGCTGTGCGGTCTGTGTCACTCCAAATCACAAGCGGCAACGCCGGTGAAGTGGGGATGGTCGCCCATATTCAACTACGCACGGCATGCTCAACACGTCGCCGCCAACCAACAGAAATGCGAGCTTTGCCATCACACGTACGACAAGACGCAACGCAAGCTGGTCTACAAGAAAGACACGGAGAATTCCTGCCGGGCATGCCACACTTCCCGGGATACCAACGAAGCGATATCCATTAAGAAAGCCGCTCACTCCGCGTGCATCGGCTGCCACATGAAGCTCACGCTGGAGAAGAAGAAGTCCGGGCCCTTCAACTGCCGAGGCTGCCATGGAGAGCACAAGGAATTGAAACCCGACGAGTTGAAGAAGATCCCTCGACTGGTCCGGGGCCAAAAGGACTACATGGATATTTCGCTAAAGGACCCCAAGACGGGCAGAATGAAGCTGGTTCCCTTCAACCACAAGGATCACGAGCCCAGGGGACAGTTCTGCAACTCTTGTCACCACCATTCTCTTGAGAAGTGCTCCAACTGCCATACCAGGGCCGGCGACGTCAAGAAAGGCGGCGGCGTGACGGTCGAGCGGGCCTTTCACAAGCCCGACACAAACCTGTCCTGCATCGGATGTCATGACACGGCAAAGAAACAAGCTCAGTGCGCCGGTTGCCATTCGGTGATGCCGACCAAGGCAATGCCGGCGTCCTCGTGTCCGGTTTGTCACCAGGGACCGTCACAAGGGAAACCGGTCAATGTCCCGCCCATGTCCCTGGTCTTCGACAAGGAGAAGGTTCCGGAAAAGGTGGTCATGAAGCATTTGGAGAAGGAGTTCAAGCCTGCTGAACTTCCCCATCTCAAGATCGTGACCAAACTGGGCCTCATTTCCAACGAAAGCCCGTTGGCCAGATCATTCCATGCGGCCGGCCAGGACGCGCTCTGCTCGGCATGCCACCACAACGGCGATATGAAGGCAACCCAAAAGGTCCCTGGATGCGCTGCCTGCCACAGCCGTCCCTTCGATCCTCAGGAACCGGGCAAGCCGGGGATCCTCGCAGCCTATCATCGTCAGTGTATGGGATGTCATCAGGCGATGAACCAGAAACCGCTTCCTCTGCAATGTGTCAAATGTCATCCGGCCAAAGAGAAGCCGGTGACTGGGGGTCTGATACCGCCGCTGACAACCGTAGTGGAATAAGCTCCTAAGGCGCTCGGGCGAGCATAAGCGTACCGGGCGCCTCCACGACCGAAAGGAGATTGAGATGCCGAATATTCTTCATGAATTTTACCAGTATACCAAGGGCATAGAATACCTGGTGGTAATCGTCTATCTCTTCGTATTCATCTCTTTCTGGCGTTTCCTCACGTACAGGGAAAAACGGTAGAGGCCGCCGCTTCGGACAACGGTGAGGAACCTGAAGGAAGGCGCTCCCCGTCATGGAACGAATGCTTGAATTCCGCAGGACCTTACCGGCCAACGGGGCGGTAAACGCGGACGCCGAAGGAAGTATTCCAGGCAGTAACCCCAGTGGAAGAGGGTTTTATCATGAGCAACACGAGAAGAGATTTCTTGAAAACCTTGACAGGCGCGGGGATCGCCGCACTTTCGGTGCCGGGGGCCGCTCTTGCCGGGGCCGGACCCACCGCCCTGCCGGGCTATCCCGATCAAAACGGCGTACTGGTGGACACGACCGTATGCATCGGATGCAGGAGATGTGAGTGGGCCTGCAAAGAGTGGAACAAACTCCCCGGCCAAAAGTCGCTCAAGGAGTATGAGAACGACCTGAGTGTTTTCAACGACTTCAGACGTACCCACGCGGATACCTATACGGTGGTCAACCGGTATCCCAATCCTCGGGACGCATCGAAGCCCATCTACGTAAAACGGCAATGTATGCACTGCTTCGAACCCGGATGTGCGTCATCCTGTTTTGTGAAGGCATTCGATAAGACACCTCAGGGCGCTGTGATCTACAACGCGAGCCTGTGCGTAGGGTGCCGCTATTGCATGGCGGCTTGTCCTTTCGACGTGCCGGCGTATCAGTACAACGACCCGTGGACTCCCGAAGTTACCAAGTGCACTTTCTGTTTCGACCGCATTCGAACACAGGGAGGTATCCCGGCCTGTGTAGGCATTTGTCCGGTGGAAACCATGACTTTCGGGAAACGGAGCGATCTGCTCGATCTCGCGTACAAGAAGATCCGCGATAATCCCGGACGGTATGTGAACCACGTCTATGGGGCGCATGAAGTGGGCGGAACCAGTTGGATGTATCTTTCGGCCGTTCCCTTCGACAAGATCGGCTTCAGAACCGACCTCGGAACCGTGCCGATCCCGACGTTGGGGAAACCGTTCCTCTCACTCGTGTCGCCGGTGTTCATCGTGATTCCCGCACTGGCCATGGGAATCCACAGTTTCAAGAAGCGCCGGGACGAGATGACGAAGGAAGAGATCAAGAAGGCTCTTGAGAATAAGGAGGGGAAATAATGGATACTCCTGCAACGACGACCGAGTTCCAGCCCACCTGGATTCAGGAAAAACTGTTCATGGGAATGACCTGGAACGATTATCTTAAGAGCAACTTCACCACATTCAATGCAGTGGTTGCGGTGATCCTCATCGTGGGAATACCGGTCATCCTCTATCGGTTGCTTTACGGTCTCGGGCCGTCGACCAATCTGTCCGACTACAACCCGTGGGGGATATGGATCGGTTTTGACATGTTGTGCGGGGTTGCTCTGGCTGCCGGAGGATTCGTGATCGGCACCGCGGTCCATCTGTTCGGCATGAAGGAATACGCGTTCCTTTTCAGACCTGCCGTGCTGACCGGCTTCCTGGGATATCTGTTCGCCATTATAGCCCTGACCTTCGACCTGGGGCGCTACTATCGGATCCCCTACCCTATGGTGGTCTCTTGGGGGGTCAACTCGATCCTGTTTCTCGTTGCGTGGCACGTGGCTCTGTATCTCTCGTGCCAGTTCGTGGAGTGGTGTCCCGCCATCTTTGAATGGTTGAACATGACCAAGCTGAGACGCATTTTTGTCAAAGCCACGCTGGGGGCTACGATATTCGGCGTCTGCCTCTCCATGCTCCATCAGTCCGCGCTCGGGTCCATCTTTCTCCTGATGCCGGAAAAGCTCCATCCTCTCTGGTATTCGGAGTATATTCCGCTCTGGTTTTTTATGTCGGCCCTTGTGGGCGGGCTTGCCATGACCATAATCGAGAGCGGCATCTCACACAAGATTTGGGCCAAACAGATCAAGCACGACGATCCCGGCCATCTGGACCGTGTTACCTTGGGGCTCGGCAAGGCCTCGGCCGTGGCGCTGTTCGCCTATTTCTTCATGAAGATCATCGGCCTGGCCCACGGCAACACGTGGTCGTATCTCAACACGGGCTACGGGTACTGGTTCCTGGTGGAGATCCTCGGATTTGTCCTTGCGCCTGCGCTGCTGTTCACCTATGCTGTGCAGAATGGGCTTGTAGGTCTCGTACGGGCAATGGCTATTGTAACCGTGGTGGGAATCATTATCAATCGCCTCAATCAATCGGTTATTGCCTTTGGATGGCACCTCCCATGGAAATTCAGATATGTTCCGTCCTGGATGGAAGTTGTCCTTACCGTTACGGTGATTACCATCGGTATTCTCACGTTCCGATGGATCATGAACCGGATGCCCATCCTCTACCCTCATCCTGATTTCGAGCCCGAGGAGCATTAGGACAGGAGGAAATCATGGCCAAGAAGATTCTGGTTATCGACGATGAGCCTCATATTGTGAAATATATTACGGCATTCCTGGAAGACAGCGGATACGAAACGTGCTCCGCGTCGAACGGCGAAGAAGGAATGGAGGTCCTTAAGAAAGAGAAGCCGGATCTGGTGACGCTCGATCTCCAAATGCCCGGAGACACGGGCACCCGCTTCTACCGGAACATGACCAAGAGCAAGGAATTCAAGGACGTGCCGGTCATCGTCATCAGCGGCATACCCGGCCGCCATCTGGCGGTATCCAAGCCTTTCGCCGTGTTTGAGAAGCCCATCGACCGGGACGCTCTGCTGGATTCGGTCCGGCAGGCAATCGGGTAGTGCGGTCGGTGTTCAAGGTTATTCGACGGCGGCAGGGAGCAAGCGCTCCCGGCCACCGTCGTGAATACCTGTCAGCGGCCCGGGATTGAGTACTCCGTGCCGGCGTTTACGTCGGCACGTTTTTGTATTACGTACTCCACCCAAGTCACGTGAAAGGAATGCGCGCAAAGGCCCGTTATGAACCCCCAATTCACCGAGTCGAACCGCGACCACTTCTATCAAGCAGTCGCCGAGGCCGTACCCTGCTATCTTACGGTCCAGGACAGAAACCGCAACGTCTTGTGGAGCAACGCTCTCTACCAAGACCAGTTCGGACTTACCGAAAACCATTCCTGCAATGACCTCTGCCAATCCAAGGATGGTCGGTGCTCGGATTGTCCGGTGGAGAAAACCTTCCAGGACGGGGAAATTCACGGCAGAGAAGCTGCAATCACCACAAAGGACGGGGAACGTATCAATTTAATGATATATTCCTCTCCTCTGCGGGATGAGACGGGAGAGATTACCGCGGTGGTGCAGATGGGAGTCAACATTACCTCGGTCAAAGACATGCAGAAGCAGCTCATTCTGCTGGGTCAGACCGTTGCCGGGATGGCGCACGGCCTCAAGAACATCATGATGGGCCTTGACGGCGGCATCTATGTGGTCAACCGCGGCCTTCAGGACAAAGACCAAAAAGAGGTAAGAGAAGGCTGGGAGATGGTCTTGTTCAACTATGACAAGATAGCCAAGATCGTCAAAGACATCCTCTACTGCTCCAAGGACAGGCAGCCGAACTTCCGAGAGGTGAACCCCAATTCGGTGATCCGGGAAGTCCATGACTTGTTTCGGGATACCGCAGGCCGGTATGGAATCAGTTTTCAACTGGACCTTGATGAACACGTCACTGACGCGGTCATGGACCCGGATGGACTCCATTCCGTCATTTCAAACCTCGTAACCAACGCAATCGACGCGTGTAAGATGGACCTGTGGAAGGACGAGCACCTGATCGAATTACGAAGCCGAAAAAGGGCGAACGGTTCCATCGTGATCGAAGTAGCGGACAATGGAACGGGTATTGGCCATGACTTGAAGGACCATGTCTTTGAAGACTTCTTCTCGTCCAAGGGAGACAAAGGCACCGGCCTCGGGCTCATGGTCACCCAAAAGGTCATGAACGAACATGGGGGACGCATCACATTCAGGTCCCGCCCCGGTCAGGGCACCACCTTTGTTGCAACGTTCCCGGAACGAAGGATCGAGGAATGACCAACGGAGGGGACGCCAAGTCTGGTTGAGGTGAAATCGCGGCTCAGGAAGCCGGTGAACGTTTACCCGCAAAGGGTAAGGGGTTGTCACAAAATCACCCCGTCATCTTTCCGACTTGCTATCCCGGCCTTGAAAGACCGGTCTACTTCATACTGTCCCTCCGGGACGTGCAAGATCGCGTGCCCCGGAGGGGCTACTGAGAGTAGCCCGGTACTTCAGTGCCGGGTCGAGACGACAGTTCGGTGAACGACGTAGCTGCAAGCGTTATACTGTGACGGACCCTAACGACGGAAGGGGTGCCCGGAATCGACAACCAGGTGCGGCTCACTCGACCTCCCCGACCAGGATGAACGGGGCCCAGAAGAACGGGTGATCGTACCCGGCCTTCCGTATCTCATTCCTCGCGAGTCTCAAAGCGTTGAGCTTGCCCTTCCCTTTCCGGATGTGACGAAAGAAGTTCTCGACGAGATCCACCGATGCGGACTCGGACACGGACCAAAGACTCATGAGGACACTTCTTGCTCCCGCATACTGAAAAGCACGCCCCATGCCCATGGTCCCTTCCCCGAAGACTTTTTTCCCCAGCCCTGTTTGACATGCCGTAAGCGCTGCCAAGCCGCAGTTCAGCCTCAGTCCCATGACCTCGCTCAGTCGCAGGAATCCATCCCCGGCCCCGCCGTCGCCAAGCAAAGTCAACACGATTACCGGCTCCCGGATGCCCGGCAGGGAATTGCCGAAATAACCGTGGGTTGCGAGCAGCACCGAACCGTATGCCGTCAGGTCTTTGTTCACCAGAATCTCTTTGCCGGCATGCAGTCCTTCATACAGATCGGTCCCCTCATGGTCGGTCTTCTTCAGACTCTCTCCGAGTTCGCCAGTGAGGGGCAGTCTCGGGAATGCGATCCCGGTCTGATTCCCGATGGACATGAGAATCTCCGTGGGCGGCGAGGCGAGCAGTCTCTCCTTCTCTTCGCGGGACATCTTCACCAGCCTCTGATCGTCGGCCGAGAAAACGGGGTCCACCATTGCAAGAAGCCGCCCGGATGACTTCCGTTGCGTACGCAAGGTGCGGGCAAGCGTCAAGGCAGTCACGGATTGATAATAGGAGAGAGGATTCCGGTCCCCAAAGAATTCGGCCCCGGATATGGCAGGAGTCGGTCCGTCGGTCCCAACGGTTCCGCCGGTGCCGAGGACCAGCATCTCGAACGGCAGGACGGCAAGTGAGTCGTCCGGGACTACGATCACATGAGCGTTCTTGGGGAGGTCGGCCGTCATGTCCCGAAGCAGGATGTCGCAGAGTCTCCTGCCGGCGGAGAAGTTGAAGCTGCGGAGCTTATCTTCGGGGGAATCAGCCGGACCGATCTCCAGTGGTTCCCGAAAACGCCCGACCAACGCATCGACCTCGGATCGCGGCACGGCTTTGAAACCGGCCTTCACTACCTTCTTGCCTTTCAGAAGATAGCTTATGATGCCCGTATCGGTAACGTCATACGCCAAGACCCATTCATCGTCCGTAAGGGCGGTCTGGTCCAGGTTCATCGGTTCCGGATACCGGGTCGCGGCAAACAATGGGAAACGTTCCCTCAAAACGGCCACATGTGCCGTCAGCTTGTCTTTCGCTTCCTGCACGCGGGGTTCCAGAACGGCAATACTCTTCCGGTCGTCTTGCTCATATGCCGTTGCAAGCAGCCTGATCGCCGCAGCAAGCTGTTGATTCAGCTCGCCGTCCGAGGCCATGACGTCTTCCGGCAGGCCCATGGTTGCCTTCTCGGATCGCCGGGACAATCCCTCGGAAAATGCGCGGGCCTTTGTGAACTCGGATTCCCGAAATGCCTCCACAGGCTTATTCATCTTGATGAGGACCCGGGCAAGTCCCTCATACGGTGCGGTCCTGAAGAAGCCCCCTGATTGAACGTTGAAGAACTCTGCACGTTCCGGCAGGCTTAGGCCATGCCTGATCGACTCGATGTGACCCATTGCCGTGCGAAAATGCTCTGCGGCGGCTTGAAGGTTCCCATTCCGTTCCCTTATCACGCCGAGGCCGGTGTGAGCCACGCAGAGGTAGTCCGGCATTCGTCTGCGCTCAGAGTAATTCCGGAGCTTCACGTAGCTACGCTCAGCTTTGGAAAGGTCGCCCTTCATGAGGTAGAGCCGGCCGAGCGATTGCCAGAATCCCGCCCTCTCGATGAATTGCTCGGCGTTCTCGATGTCTCCGCGATCGAGGTACACGTTTCCGATCTCGTCGATCACCAGATCGGCGGGATAACCGTGAGTCTTGCAGAGCTTCAGGCCCTCCTCGAGGAACCGCAATGCATCAGCGTCCTTCCCCGCAAGCTTACAAACCCGTCCCAAAAGGACGTAGGACGCGACTTCTCCCCCCGTCAACCCCAGCTTCTTCTTGAGTTCCAAAGCACGCCGGTAGTATTCGCCCGCTTTATCGAAATCGCCCCATGCCTCGTGGAGTTGACCGAGATTGTCCAGCGTCGGGCATGACTGGATGTCGTTGCCGGAGGCCTTTGCATGCAGGGCGAGAGCCTTCTTCAGGGCATCCGATGCCTTGCGGTAATCTCCCATGAACATCGCGATTTGCCCGATCTGGTTGTAAGAAACGGCCTGATTCAGGTAGTCTGCCGTGTCCTTGCCGACCGACAGCGATCTCCTGTGGAAATCCAAGGCAACCGGGAACTGTCCCCAGAGAGCATTGACTATCCCGAGGTTGTTGAGGATTCGTGCCTGCTCGGCAGTATTTCCGGCCGACCGGGCCAGTTCCATGGCCTTGTTGAGGCAAAGGCCCGCTTTCTCCCGTTGATGCCCCACCCCATACAAGAGACCGCAGGATCTCAGGCCCAACATTGCCGACATCTTCATGGCCGGGTCCATGGAAGGTTGCTCACCCCCGGGCAAAGCGAGCACCTGCACCATCTTGTCGCAATCCTCAAGAAGTTTCAGCCGTTGAGCCCGGCCGGCATCTTGAGCCGCCGATGAGTGGTAATGCTCGCTCCCATCCTTGGGCTGCCCCTTAAAAACCCAGTCCGCATCTTCCAGAGCCCATGAAACTCCCACGAGGAAGAAGCTTACACAGAACACAAGAAGAATTCGCAGCATGCTCACCTCACGATGAAAGGGGGCATCCGACGGTCGGTAAGGCAAGAGATCTTGAACACCGGAGGAAGAAAACTATGGCGACGCGCATTGAAATTCACGGTGATCTTAACCCAGTTCCTCAACACTCCCAAAGATCGCTCATGTCATTGCGAGGAGCGCAGCCACAAAGCAATCTCAATGCTTCATGAAAGGCCGAGATTGCCGTGCCTACCCCTACGGCTCGCAATGACAAACGTGAAGGCGTACGCAGTATTCAAGGAGCAACACTATAGCAGGTCCCCGGCTCCGCCGGCTATTTTTTCAGAGCCTGTGACGACTCCATCCGGGAAGCCATGTCGTTCAGGTTCTTGAGATAGTCGGGTGAAAGGGGGTCCAGTGACACGACCACCCCGCTAATGGCCTTTGCAATAGTCTCGGCATTCCTTCGGTCGAACTGGGGTTGCACGAAAATTACCTTTACGCCTGAACGCTTTGCCTTGTCGATAAGCTCAGCCAGTTGTCCCGCGGTCGGTTCTTTGCCTCCGGTCTCCACCGCAACTTGTTTGAGACCGTACCGATCCGTGAAGTAACCGTAGGCCGGATGAAAAACGAAAACGATCTTTCCTTTCAATGGAGCCAAAACCTTGGCGATCTTATCATTGGCCATATCCAGGTCGCTTTGGAATTTCTCCAGGTTCTTGCGGTACGTGCCGGCATGTTGGGGATCAACATTGCTCAGGGCGTCACAGACCGTTTTGGCCTGTGTCTTCACGAGAACCGGATCCAGCCAGATGTGAGGATCAGGGGCGCCGGCCTCGTGGTGGTGTTCCTCCTTGTGGTTCTCTGCATGCTCTTCGCCGCGAAGGCCCTTGCCGTCGGGCCGGTCCTCGCCTTCATGAGCATGATCATGCTTTTCGGCCATATTTCTCAGACTTATTCCCTTGCGGGTATCCACAACGGTTAAGCCCTTGAACGCGGATTCAATCTTGGGCATCAGTGACTGCTCGAAGGGCACTCCTATTCTGAAGAAGATCTTGGCCTTGGAGAGCTCCGCCATTTGTCGGGGTCTCGGCTCATAAGTCGCGGGGGACTGGCCGGGTCCCACCAGAACCGCAACGTTGACCAGATCTCCACCGACCCTTTCCACAAAGTATTTCTGCGGCAAAATGCTCACAAACACGTTGACCGGAACCGTGCTTTCTTTCGCGCAGCAGATGCCGGTCAAGAGCAATCCCGTCAAGAGGAACAGATTTACATACATCAAGGATTTTCTCATTCTTGCGCCTCCAAATCAACGTCTCCGTTAGGACGTATTGCGTTTGACACGTTCCACCGTCCGGGGCTTCGTGAAGTTTCGACCGGGGAACTGCCGGACTAAAATAATACCCGGTATTATTTCCCATAGGTGATAATACCGGGTATTATCGGCCTGTCAAGTGTTTTTCGGAACCAGGTCTTACGGCCGGGCTAAGGTCCACATTCACCCTGGAAAGAAATGCTCCGAGGTGCCATAATGTACCTCACTGAGCCACTGAATAATTAGTGCCATGCAATATACGGCAGCACATGGCCGGCATCCCCAGTCGCGCCTATATCCCGTGATTGAGCAAGTGACCGCCCGTAGGCAGGAGCGAATCCGGAATGTCTTCCAATTTCATGCCTTCCCGGCTGAGGATTCTTCTCGCACATTTGGCGCAGTCCTTCCTGCAGTACATGTCCTCGAACAAACGCTTGCTCGCGGGAGATCTGAGGCAACTGAACAGCCGACACTTGTCGAAGAATTCACAAACCTCCATTTTTCCCCTCACTGTGCCGAATCATGAAGTACCTGCGGTCGGAAACTTCCGTGCGCATGCTTGCCTCCCGGCCTTTGAGTCCATGCCGCCGCCCCCGCTGAAGCACGGCACGTTGAGTCGGAATCCTACGGCCCCTCCGTGCAACACGACATTGTTGTGAATATCCGCTACAGGCCTGCGATTGTCCAATTAGTCTTCGGTTCGGGTTTGGTTAGGCGGTTGTTAATTCTCGAGGCGGTTCACAGAAGGCGGTATCTATGTCAATATAGTGAATTGGGAAAGAAGAAGCCATTTCATGCTCATGTGAAGCACGTGCACGTGCGACGACAATTCGCAGTCAATGAAGGGAGGAAGAGGCAATGAAAGCAATGAGGATTTCCCTGGTGATTGTCTTTGCCGCATGCAGTCTTGCTCTTGCCGCAGGGGAAACCAAACTGGGCGAGGACGAGGCGGCAATCCGGAAAACCATCGACTCGTACGTCAATGCGTTCAACAGAGCAGACGCGGAAGCTCTGTCAGCTCATTGGACCGTGGACGGCGAATACGTCACACCCACGGGTGAGGCATTTGCAGGCCGAGAGAAGCTGAAGGCGGCATTCGAGAAGTTCTTCAAGGCAAACGAGGGGATCCGGCTCGAGGTGACACAACCGTTGATCTACGTTGAGCCCGGCGACAAAGCCGTGGAAGAGGGTTTTGCGGTTACCGTGAAGCCGGGACGGGAGCCTGAATCGACGCGGTACGTCACCTCTTACGTCAAACAGAACGGGGATTGGAAAATCACCAAGATCAAAGAGATCTTACCGATAGGGACTTCTCCAAACCATGACAAACTCGAACCATTGTCCTGGATGGTCGGCGATTGGGTTGACCAAGACGAAAGCGGAAGACTAGCCACGAGCTGCAACTGGAGTACGGACGGAAATTTTCTTGTCTGTTCGTTCGAAGTGTCCATCGGGGAACTGACTTCGTTTGAAGGAAAACAGATCATCGGCTGGGACGCCGAGGCGAAGCGTATCCGTTCTTGGGTGTTCGATTCCAACGGCTGCTTCGGCGAGGGGATCTGGGCAAAACAGGGGGAGAGTTGGCAGGTGACCTCGACCATCGTGCTGAACACCGGTGAAAGGGCCGTATCCACAAATATCTATACACCCGTGGACGAAAAGTCCTACACATGGGTTTCCACAGGGAGAGAGGTTGGGGGCGTTCCTCTCCCGGAGACGCCTAAGGTAACCGTGGTTCGAAGACCCGGCGACGCGACGTCAAACGATTCCGACAAAAAATGAGGTGAGCTTTGAGAACATCCATCTATCTGATCGTAGCGGTTGCCGGTATCGGGTTACTTGCAGCGGGTGATGCCGTTTCCCGCGGGTTTCGGGGAGGCGGCGGAGGCATGGGCGGCGGGGGCGCGGCCATGAGAGGAGGAGGCGCAGTGCAGCGGAGCCCCTCGATGGGGTATCGGAGTCCGGTGCAACGGTCTACCCCGGCAAGCCGTCCGAGCTCGGTACGGCCTTCTCAACCATCTCGGAGCCGGACTTATGCGCATCCCGCTCAACCGTCGTACAGACCTACGGCACGACCGGCTCAGCCCTCTCGAAAGCCGACCGCGCGGCCGACAGACAGGCCGACTCAGGCTCAAGTCAAGAATTTCCTTGATTCCCCGTCCCGCGGCCGAGGCCTTAGCGCGGCGGACTTGGCGAAAATAGGCGGTGGAGCCGCCGCAGGGGCGCTCGGTGTGGAGGCTGCACGTCAATTTTTATCGCATAAGCCCGGAGAGCCGACGCTACGGCCGGAGAGACCGGGCGGTCCTGAACGGCCCATTACCAAACCGCCCGGAAGACCCGACGGACCGGGTGGTCCCGGCGATCTCCACAGGCCGAGGCCCGAACATCCCATAGTCAGGCCGCCTCATCCGCCAGTGGGGCCTCCGAGACCGGTGCATCCCATAGTCCGGCCGCCGTACAACAGGATTCCTCCTTACTGGTGGAGATGGGCCGGTTGGGGCGCGGCGACCGGCTGGCTTGTGGGAGCATCTCTCGCCGCCCCCTACTATTACGGCTATGGCGAAAATGTGTACTATTATGACGAAAACGTCTACATCGACGGTCAGATTGCCGCTACGGCTGCGGAGTACTACGATGGGGCGAAGGCTTTGGCTACCAGTGCCCCACCTGTGGAAAAGACTTCGAAGGAAGAGTGGTTGCCGCTGGGCGTTTTCGGACTGTACCAAGGACAAAGCCAAGACTCAAACACGGTCCTTCAGCTTGCCGTGAACAAACAGGGAGTGCTGTCCGGCACCTACTACAACCTGGCTACGAACACCGAACGCCCGGTATCGGGAATGGTCGACCAGAAGACGCAGAGGGCGGCGTGGACCTTTGCCGACGGCAAAAACACCGACGTGATCATGGAAACGGGCCTTGCCAATCTTACCGAAGACCGGGCCCCGGCTCTCGTGCATTTCGGCGCGGATAAGACCGAGCAATGGTTGATGGTCCGGCAGCCCGGCCCCAAATCGGGAACGTAGTGCTCGGTTTCCCAAACCCCAATGATTCGGGGATCACAACTGACCATGAAAGCCCCCGGGACTCCGGGCCGAAGACCGGGCAGAGCCCGGCGGATAGGCATTCCCAGGCAGGAGGGGTCCCGCGCAGAACGCGGGCCGGCCGCCCGGGTAGGCACGGGGAAATTGTCTCAAAACTCAAATATGAGCCCAAGTAGTGGCACGTCGCGGTGTAGGGGCGGGTTTCATACCCGCCCGATTCTGGGTGCTCGATTGCGGGCGGGTGTAAAACCCGCCCCTACAGAGGTCTGCAGCAAACGTCCGCGACGAGCAGGCAACCCGTCGTGCATTGCGTGACGAAAACGAATCCGCATCGTGCTACGATTTGTCTCCGTGCCGGAGTTTTGAGACAATTTCCCCGTGCCTACCCCGTGCCTACCCGGGGGGGCCACAGGGGGCCGCCCCTACGGGAGGGCGTGGCAATCTCAGGCCTTCACGAGGCATTGAGATTGCTTCGTCGCAGCGCTCCTCGCAATGACATGAGCGCCGGCCGCTCCTTTTTCATTGCCGCACCACCGGGACGGTGATATACAATAATCGCGAAATAAACGCGGGAATAATGCCGGGTCCCAAGGGCGGGAGCCCGGGAACGGTAAGGATCGAGGGGAACGCGGCAACCGCCTTGGAGGCGCGTCCCTCGCTGGTGCCGTCCGACGGCCGGCGGAAAGGAGGCGACAATGTCCCGTGTAGTGAAAATAGTGAGCTGGAACGTGAACGGAATACGAGCTGCCGCCAAGAAAGGGTTCTTGGAATGGCTCGATTCCGAGTCGCCGGACATCGTCTGCGTTCAGGAAACCAAGGCCCAACCCGATCAGTTGACCACGAATCTGGTCAACCCGGCAGGCTATACCTCTTTCTGGCACAGTGCCAAG
>JAZDHD010000109.1:0-2171 GCA_043806215.1 Pseudomonadota bacterium
TTACGGGTTCCATAACAGGGACCTCCTGGTAGTTCGTGAGGATATGATATCCCGATACTCTCCACACCGTCAACCGGCTTCGTGAGATACCCGTCCGGCCACGATCTTGATCAGTGAACGAAAGACCCGAGATCCGGGGACACCATACTTAGTGCGCCGTTTCCTAAATACAGTCGCACATTTTCGTCTCGCTGCCTGCTCGGGTGCCGGCAAGAACAAGATCCGGGCACGGAGGCCCGGGCTACGAAGAACAGAGACCAAGCCGGTCGTACACCGTGGGACGGGCGTCCCTGCCCGTCATCTTCCGCGGCTCAGGTTGTGCGACCGTATTTCCGCCATAGAACACTTAGTTTGGTAAGGAGTTTTCGGAGCCCTTCGGACACATTCTCCGTCGTCGAATCAGACGCTGTGAATCCGATCCGAGTTCCGGGAAGATTCCAGCGTCTCTCAAGTGTCCGCCGGATTGGGCGATAATCCGCTCATGAAGTCAAATCGCTTTGTGCAACGACAAGAAACGCATCAGGCCGGCCTTGTGTACAGTTCTTCGTTCTTCTTGAGCACGTACGTCGCTGCCGTCTCGAAATCCTCTTCAGAACTTCGAGCAAGCGATCGATGCCGGCGCGCACGAGCTCTTCCGCGCCGACGCCGTATGCGGAGGTTCTTTCCCTGAGCCTGGCCGGCTTCTCTTCCGAAATACTTATTGTCAATTCGCTCATGTCGGCCTCACTGGGGACCTCTTTTGGGCACGGATATTTTGGAAAAGCAAGTGCTCCTCGCATCCCGGATTCGACATCATCATAACATGACTCAGGTTGTGTCGCTAGTGGAGTGCATAACCCAAATTACCCTTTCAAGCGTTTCCTCAACTGCTCTCCGGTCGGTTGCTTGCGATTACCTCGCCGGATGACGTGATGAGGGATTCCCGGATCTCCTATTCGTGCGGCTTGACCCATGACGGCAACACGGAGGACCACACGTGTTGCTCAGGAACTGGTTATAGTGCTCCCGGAATTCCCTGCGGAATTCCTCTGGACATCTCGGTTTTCAGACACGTTATGAAATCATCACTCGCAACGGGCTCGAAACACCTATTCAGGCTCGAACCCAAGGTCTCTCCCGATTTCTCTGAGACTTCTCGTAGGTTCACTCATCGTTTCCTCACGTTCTTTTCTCAATTCTCGAAGGTCTTCAAAGTCCTCCAAGGTAGACTCTTCAAGCTCGACCGCATGATTTTGCTCTGCATGTTCAGCGCGCTCTTCCAGGGTGCCCACCCCCCTTCACCACTTCCCGATTGCCTTTTTCATAGGGGCTGATCTATTCTGCCCTGATGTATAAATGCAGGCACTTCCCATACCCGATAGGGAATCGTCACTACACGCGAGGGCATGTGGTCATCCGGCCGAAGAAGACCCTCTCTGCCGCGTACGAATTCATCAAGGAATGGAAGGCTGAAACTCCGGGACCGTATCATTACCTGGAAGTCAAGTGCTTCGGAATGTCCTATCAGAAGGTTTTTATCGATCCGGCATTCGATCATATAGAGCGAAGAAGGCAGAGGATTAAGGCAGATCCCAAGAACATTGCACGGCGATACCGACTCTTGCCTTGCGTGAAAGACCTGCTCATGAATTCCGAAGATACTCCGGAGCCGACGCGGGACGGCAATCTCTTCCTTGTCGGAAAAGCTCCTCCTTACAACGAGCTATTCAGGGTCATTCTATCGTCTTTCCCGGTCACGCTTGCACCGGGACTTGAAGGCTACAACCTGATCTCATTCTTCCCGCTCACCTGAAAAGAAAAAGCCCATGCGCTCTCGGAACCCCCAAAGGGGCCACAGTATTGCGGCTCTTACGTCCGCTGCAACATGGACTCTCTTGTGACGTGAGACATGTCTCCGCCATAACTCATAGTAATACGACACCCGCCTCCTGTCAATGTTCATTTCTCCGAACGTTCAGACACAGCACCGGGGTCCCCTACGCTCCTTTCACCCGGCATTCCCGCATTGTCGAAATTGTCGAGAAGTCCTACGTCGCTCAGCGCCGGTCATCAATGAGAAAAACGTCCGGCCGGTTGTAGCCAGGCTCGTTTGGTTTATGCATGGCGACCCCCATAATCACGTCCACATCTGCGCCGGCGCCAAGACCTCGAGTACCTCATCGTAGCACTAT
>JAZDHD010000110.1:0-16574 GCA_043806215.1 Pseudomonadota bacterium
AAACGGATTTTCACCGGTTCTTGAGCGCCGGCCTGCACGTTGCACAGTGAGGCGGACACGAGAAGCGCCGCCAAGAGCATGAGACCCACCGAACGATTCCACATCGCACATCTCCAATCTTTGCTGATCGTCTTTGCTGATTGGCCGCGGCATTTGCCCGGCCTCCGCCGGAACGACGTCGGGCAGAGACACCCGCCCTTGAAAGTGACGGGTATCCCGCGTTCCGCGGGACCCCACGAAACAGACCTAAGGCTTCATGACAGTCCTTCGTAGCCCGGGCCTCCGTGCCCGTATATTCTTCTCGCAGGCACTCAACGTGGCCGCGAGACGAAAATATGTGACCGTATTTACGCCATGGGGCACTTAGGCACGGACCGTTTCAATCTCGGCAGCGACGGCTGCCAATGATTTTCCCGCTCAGCCGGCCGGACTCGACTTCTTCGGGTTTTCGCTCTTGACAAAGAGTTCCCCGGAGTGCTAAAAGAACTACTCAACGTGTGAATAGTCGAGACTGTAATATTCCGCGGAAGAGATCCCCCAAGATGTTCATTTACCGTGCCGCAGGCTGCGTGCATGGCGGAATTGCCGCGGTCGACTAAACAGAAGGATGGAAACAATGAGGAATACATCACGGTTAGCTGCATGCTGCGTAACGCTTATGGCCTTGCTGCCTTTTCTTTGTCTCCCGTTCACGTCACAAGCCGCCGATCCCGACTCGGTTACGGTTTTCGCGGCAGCGTCGACAACCAATGCGTTGAACGATATCGGCAAGACTTTCGCGGAGCGGGGGCTGGGCAAGATTGTCACTTCGTTCGCCTCATCGTCGACCTTGGCGAAGCAAATCGAAAAGGGAGCCCCGGCCTCCGTGTTCATTTCAGCGGATGAACCGTGGATGACCTATTTGGAAGAGCGAAAGCTGATTGAACCCGGGAGCCGCTCCGATCTCCTGAGCAACAAGCTGGTGCTCATAGTCCCCTCGGATAGTCCTACCAACAAGATCGCAATCACTCCGGGATTCGATCCGGCCAAGCTGCTGGGAAACGGCAAGCTGGCCACAGGGGACCCTGATCACGTGCCTGTCGGAAAATATGCAAAGGCCGCCCTCGAACATCTCGGCGTCTGGAACGGCGTTGAAGGCAAGCTTGCACGTACCGCAGATGTCAGGGGCGCATTGACGCTCGTGGAGAGAGGCGAAGCCCCGTTGGGGATCGTGTACGCCACGGATGCGGCAATCACGCCGAAGGTCAAGGTGGTTGGAGTGTTTCCTGCGGAGACCCATCCGAAGATCGTGTACCCCACTGCGTTGATAGCCGGAAGAGCTTCCGTAGCGGCAAAGAGGTTTCTCGACTTTCTCAAGACGCCGGAATCCAAAGCCGTCTTTGAGAAGTACGGATTCACCACATTGAAATAATGGAACTATTAAGTCTTACTCCGCTTGAGGCGGAAGCCTTGCGGCTGAGCCTTTGGGTGTCCCTATGGGCGGTGGCCGGCAGCCTGCCGCCCGGTGTCTTGGCTGCTTGGGTATTGGCCAGAAGCAACTTTCCGGGCAAGACGCTGCTGGACGGCATCATTCATTTGCCTCTGGTGCTGCCTCCCGTTGTTATCGGGTACCTGCTCCTCGTCGTGTTGGGACGGAAAGGAATCCTGGGAGCACCTCTTTACGGCATTCTGGGCGTCTCCTTGTCCTTCAACTGGAAAGGCGCGGCCGTGGCCTCCGCTGTCGTTGCCTTTCCCCTGCTGGTCAGGGCGATTCGCCTCTCCATAGAATCCGTCGATCAGGGATTGGAGGCGGCGGCCCGCACCCTCGGCGCCGGTCCTGTGAGAGTATTCTTCACGATTACTATTCCTCTGGTGATCCCGGGTATACTAACCGGGGTTATTCTCGGCTTTGCCAGAAGCCTTGGTGAATTCGGCGCCACCATCACGTTCGTGTCCAACATCCCCGGTGAAACGAGAACACTGCCCCTCGCCTTGTACACACTGACCCAAGTGCCCGGAGGGGATGCCGGAGCGTCCAGGTTGTGTGTCATTTCAATCGTAGTCGCGATGCTGGCGCTTGTGGCTTCCGAGATGCTGGCCAAACGGGCTGCGGCGAAGATGAAAGGCTGATCCGTGCTGAGGATCAAAGTAAGAAAGAGCTTGGGCAACTTCACTGTCGACGTGGCTTTTTCCACGGCCGCGGTGGGGGTAACCGCGCTATTTGGACGATCCGGAGCGGGTAAGACTTCGGTAATAAACATGATTGCAGGCCTTTTCCCTCCGGATGAAGGAGTGATGGAAGTGAACGGCCGGACATTGTTTGACTCACGGAAGTCCGTGGACTTGCCTCCGGAAAAACGGAGGTGCGGATATGTCTTTCAGGACGGCCGATTGTTTCCTCATCTTACGGTGAAAGGCAACCTCATGTACGGCATGCGGCTCGTGCCCCGCAGCGAGCGCTGTGTGAACTACGATCAAGTCGTGGAGATGCTCGGCATCGATCATATTCTGGAGCGTAGACCTGCGAAGCTTTCCGGCGGCGAAAAGCAAAGAGTTGCCGTAGGCCGGGCTCTGCTGACGAGTCCCAGCCTTCTGCTCATGGACGAACCCCTGGCTTCTCTGGACAACGCCCGCAAGGGAGAGGTATTGCCGTTCGTCGCTCGACTCCCCCGGGAGTTTTCAATTCCCATTGTGTATGTCAGCCATTCGTTGGACGAAATCCTTAACCTTGCCGATTCGGTGGTGCTTCTTGAATCGGGAAGGGTCGCGGCCACGGGCAACGTTGAAGACCTGATGAGCCAATTCGACCTTCAGCGCTTTGCCGGTGCCTTTGACGCAGGTGTGGTTCTCGCTGCCGTGGTTGAGGAACACGACAAAACCGGAGGTCTCACGATCCTGCGGTTTTCGGGCGGAATACTCAAAGTCCCTCTCGCCGACGTGCCCGTAGGAGACCGTGTCCGCGTCCGGATCCGGTCGCGTGATGTGGCCATTGCGTTGAACCGACCCACGAAGATCAGCGTTCAGAATGTGTTCCCGGCGACGGTGGAGGAGATGGTTGAAACGTCTGAATCCATTGTGGACGTAAGGTTGAATATCGGGCACCCTCTCTTCTCGAGGATTACCCCGGCGGCAAAGGCTGATCTTGATCTGACTCCCGGCCGGCAAGTGTTCGCTCTTGTAAAGAGTGTGGCGATCTCCGGCGCCGGTTTTGAAGAAGTCGGCGCATCCCGCAACAGCGGCGACGCGCCGAAGGCTTCTTAGCCGGCTTGCTTCTTCTTATCGAGGGCGTCCAGAATCTTCTCCGGGGTTATGGGCAAATCCATGCAGCGGTAACCCACCGCGTGGTACACTGCGTCGGAAATGGCAGGCGCGGTCGGAGACGCGAGGCCTTCTCCCGCCTCTTTCGCTCCCATGGGGCCTTCCGGTTCGTAGGTATCCACGTGGACCACTTCACTCGGCGGCATGTCCATGGCCATGGGCATTTTGTAGTCCGCGAAGTTGGTGTTCAAGGTCTTGCCGCCTTCCATGACGAACTGCTCGGAGAGCGAATACCCGAGGCCCATTTGAATGGACCCGGCCAACTGTCCCTCGACGCTCCTCGGGTTGATGACCGTTCCGCAGTCGTGGGCGGTCCACATATGCTTGACGTCCACCAGGCCGGTTTCTTGGTCGACCTCGACTTCGGCCACTTGTGCCCCGAAACCGAAAGCCGGCGTCACCAATCCCTTATCCCTCGGCGTATACGAGCCGCGTGCGACAATGGGTTCTCCGCGATTCGCCTTCTGCGCCATGGCGACCGCCTCGCCGAAGCTGAGACCATAGTCTGCCTTGACTTTTGATTGAACCCGTCCGTCTTTGCACTCCAGGTCATGGATGACGTTGAGATTGAACCGAGCCGACACCGCGGCAAACAGTTCCTTCTTGATCTTCTTGGCAGCGTCGATGACCGCGTTGCCGGCCATCAGGGTGAGGCGGCTCCCCCAGGCGCCCAGGTCTGCTTGAGGGGTCTGGGCGGTATCCGCGACGGTGATGCGGATGTCCTCCATCTGCAATCCCAATTCCTCTGCCAGGACCTGCTTGATTATCGTATCGGAACCTTGCCCGATATCCGCAGCCATGCTGAGCAGGTGAGCCGTGCCGTCGGAAAACACCCGGACCTCTGCCGCGGAAAAGGGATACTGCGTGTTGAACCAGTTGAACACTCCGCCCGAGATGAAACTGTAGCAGCCGATACCGATACCTTGACCGGGTTTCAGGTTCTTCCGCTTTTCCTTCCAGTTGCTCATCTTCGCGACGGCTTCTATGGATTCAATGAAGCCGCAACTTGAGATGGTTGCAACGTCGGGAATCTTGTCTCCGGAAACCTGAGCGTTCTTGATTCTGAGATCGATGGGATCCATGCCCAAGGCTTCCGCAGCAATATTCATCTGAATTTCAGATGCATAAAGAGACTGTGGGGCTCCGAATCCACGCATCGCACTGGCGGGCGGCTTGTTGGTGTACACATGCTCGCCGTGGAAGCGATAGTTCGGATACCGGTAGAGCATGGCGCCGAAGTTGCCGCACAGGAAGGTGGCCGTGGGTCCCATGGCATTGTAGGCGCCGCCGTCAAGACGGATCTTGAGGTCCTTGGCCATGAGGGTGCCGTCTTTCTTGAATCCCACCTTGGAATGGAGCGTCATGGGATGCCTACGCCTGCCGGCCAGAAACTCCTCTTCACGACTAAGGGTGAACTTCACGGGCCTACCCGTGATTTTCGCCATGAGTGCGGCACAGAACTCCCATGTGCGCAGCTCCATTTTCCCGCCGAACCCGCCGCCTACATACGGCTTGATGATACGGATGTCGTTTTCCCGCATGCCCAGCGTCGATGCCAGAAGACACTGCACGATGTAGGGCACCTGGGTGGAAGTCCAAAGCGTTATGCGACCGTCAAGGTCCACTTGGGCCATGGCGGAACAGGGCTCTAGATAGGCATGGCTGACCGCGTGAACGGTGAAGACATCTTCCCGGATGTAGTCGGATTCCGCAAAACCCTTTTCCACATCTCCGTACTTGATCTTCCGGTTCACGCTGATATTGGTCGGGCAATAGTCGTGGATGACCGGCGCCCCCGGCTGCATGGACGAAGCAACTTCAAACACCCCGGGCAGTTCTTCGTATTCCACCTCGATGAGTCCCAAGGCTTCTTCGGCCGTGTCCTTGTCCACGGCGCACACCGCGGCGACTTCGTCCCCGATGAACCGCACCTTGTCGACGGCCAGAGGGTATTCGTCCTGAGTGTCCGGAAACAGCCGCCAGTTGCCGTACTTGATCTTGGGCGTGTCGGCGGCGGTGATGACGCATTTCACACCGGGGAGGGCCGCGGCCTTGCTCGTGTCGATGTTCTTGATGAGCGCATGTGCAAACGGGCTCCTCAGTATACGGCCGTAGAGCATTCCCGGCAGCTTCATGTCGTCCGCATATTGCGCAGTGCCTCTCGCCTTGACCGTTGCATCGGTTCTAGGAACATCTTTTCCGATTATATTGAAACGTTTCATGATTATTCCTTTCCTTTACCTCACCCTTTGACTGCCCGTTCAAAGGCCTCATCAAGGGCACGCTCGGTCAACACGGCCACCATTCTCTTGCGCCAGGCTGCACTTGCCCTCATATCCGAAATGGGTCTGGCTTCTTCCGCCGCCTGATCGCCGGCACTGCCGAGGAGTTCGGGCGTCCTTTCCCGGCCTTGCAGAAGTTCTTCCGTCCTGAGCGCCCGCAAGGGAACGGGAGCCACTGCGGCGAGGACAATGCGGGCTTCCTTGCATCCCGCGCCGTTAAGGACGACCCTGGCGCCTACACCCACCGCGGCGATGTCCACTCCGCAGCGGGCGGATATTCGTTTGTACGAAGCACCGGATCCCGGGGGCGGCACGGGAACCTTGATGGAAGTCATGATCTCTCCGGGTTCCATACTCGTGATGCCGGGTCCTCGGAAGAATTCATTGAGCGAAATCGTTCTCTCCCCCTTGAGGCTCAGCAAAACGGCTTCCCCATTCATGGTCATGAGAGGAGGTGCCGAATCCGCCGAAGGGGCGGCGTTACAGACATTTCCGACAACCGTACCCATATTGCGGACTTCCACATTGGCCATGCAACTTACGGCGTAGGCCAGGGCGGGGTAGTGTTTGCGGATGTCCGCATGGTTGATCACCTCTGCCAGTCTGGCGGTCGCACCGATGGTCAGACCGTCTGCGGCATCGTAATTGATCCCGCGCAGATCCTCGATCTGTTGCAGACTGATGATCGCTTCAGGCTTGAGGACCCCATGGGTCATCTTGACCATAACGTCGGTCCCGCCGGCCATCACGCGAGCGCCCTCTCCCTGTTCCGCAAGGAGGTTCAATGCCTCCTTCAGCGTCTTAGGCGTAAAATACGAGAATTTGGGCAATCTCATGGTTATACCTCTTCCGATTCACGGTTCCTGATCGTCTCGGCCGCAACTGAGACCGCTTCCACTATTTGATTGTATCCGGTGCACCTGCACAGATGACCGGACAGCCCTCTTCTGATCTCCTCCTCGGTGGGGGACTGGTTACGGCTCAGAAGATGCACGGCGGCCATTTCCATTCCCGAGGTGCAAAAACCGCATTGGATGGCCCCGGCCTTGACAAACGCCTCCTGCACGGGATGAAGCTCTTCGCCCGACGGGGCAAGGCCTTCAACGGTTCTTACGGATTTTCCATCTACCGCAACCGCCAAGGTTAGACAGGAACTGACGGAAACATCGTCCACTATGACCGTGCACGCGCCGCAATCGCCGGTGCCGCACCCGAGTTTTGTTCCCGTCAGGTTTAGGTCGTCTCGAAGCACTTCATTCAGAGTACGCCAGGGGTCGACTGCGAGCGCATATTCGTCCCCGTTCACCGTAAACTTAATCTGTTGTTTCATTTGCTTTCGCCTCCGTTAGAGCCCGGCCCGGCCTTTCATGCCGCACGAGTCCGTGCACCGGGTCTCCCTGGTAATTCTGTTCATCTCCGTTCACCGAATTCATTTCCTATGATTTCAATCCGCGATTCCTCATCCAATCACTATAGCTTAACTCAACATTTTTAAAAAGCCATAGCCAGCCGGCAACGACGAGTCCAATAGTGCCCGGTTTCCCAAATACGGTGTCGTATCCAAGGCAGCAAAACCTGCTTTGGCAGCGCCGGCCTCTGTGCCGGATTGGTAGGGGTAGGCCCCTGTGCCTACCCATGGGCACCCACAGGGGGGTGCCCCTACAAACTCGCCCGGCAGGGACGCCGGGACGCTACCGCGTGTTTACAGAATGCGTGACCGTATTTATGCCACAAGACACTCAGCGAGTGTCCGGCAATCAATCCCGACATTCCGGAACGGCTGCCGACGCACTCAAGCCTTGGATTCCGGTACGCGACCGTGCGGACGGGAACGTCCACTGGAGAGCGCCGCAAGAGGCCCGGCTGCATGCCGCGCAGCACGGTCTCTATGGGTTGAGCCCCAGGTTGCGGCTGATGATCAGCTTCATGATTTCGCTCGTTCCGGCAAAAATCGATAGACAGCGAACGTCTCTATAGATTTTGCAGACCCGGTATTCCTCCATGTACCCATATCCGCCGTGAAGCTGGACCGCTTGATACGCAATACGGTTCACCATCTCGCCGAGCCAGTATTTTGCCATGGAGACTTTTTGCACAATATTCTTGCCTGCAAGATGATCCAAAATGAGACTATCCAAGAACGTCCGGCCCAGCTGAACCTCGGTGGCCATGTCGGCCAGGCGGAAAGCGTTGTATTGAAAATTCCCGATTGGTTTGCCGAATGCTTCCCGGATCTTGGCGTAATTGAGCGCCTCCTTGAAGGCTTCCTCTGCAAGAACCAGACATTTGATGCAGACTTCGAGCCTTTCCTGCTGGAGCTTGGCCATCATGTACTTGAAACCCATGCCTTCCTCTCCGAGCAGGTTGCCGGCCGGTACACGGCAATCTTCGAAGAAGAGTTCAGCCGTATCCTGCATGTGATATCCCATTTTGTCCAGTTTTCGGCCGCGATGAAATCCCGGTGCGTCCTTGTCCACCAGGATGAGGCTGATGCCGCGGTGACCGGCCTCAGGATCGGTCTTGCAGGCCACGATGATCAAGTCGGCAAAGTAACCGTTGGTTATGAAGGTCTTCTGTCCGTTGATGACGTAGGAATCACCGTCCCTCACCGCCCGGGTGCGAATGGCCGCCAGGTCGGAACCTGCGTTGGGCTCGGTCAGTCCGATTGCCGTAACCGTTTCGCCCGTGGTGCACCCGGGCAGCCATTTCTTCTTCATTTCCGCCGATGCATACGAGAAGATGTAGGGCGTCGCCACATCGCTGTGAAGGGGTACTTCCACGCCCAATGCGTTCCCTCGCAACAGCTCCTCATTTATGATGACCGAATAATCGAATCCCAATCCCAGTCCCCCGTATTCCTCAGGAAGCCAGGGACAGAGAAACCCTTGTTCACCCATTTTGACCCAGACGCTTCTCGGGACCGCCCGGTCTCTCTCCCATTCTGGGACATTCGGAGTCATCTCCCGCGCCACGAATTTCCGGAACGAGTCACGGAATATCTGGTGCTCCTCGGTGTTAAATATCGATTCGTTCATTCAATGCTCTCTTATCCCGGCACGTATTTGCCTTTTCATTACTTGCTTCACCGAAGCGACTTCTGAGCACCCTGTGGAGGATTTTTCCGGTGGCGGTCCTTGGCATATCAATCTCGGCTATGAAGTCAACGCTCTTGGGCCTCTTGTAACCCGCCATCCTTCCACGGGTGAATTCCATGATCCGGAGGGCCAGACTCTCTCCCGGCTCGTGTCCTTCGTGCAAAACGACTACCGCCTTGATCGCTTCACCCCATTTTGCATCCGGGACGCCGATCACGGCGACGTCCTTGACCGCATCGTGGAGCCGGATTGCGCCTTCCACCTCGGACGGATAGACGTTTTCCCCTCCCGTAATGATCATGTTCGCTTTCCTGTCCACGAGCGTGTAATAGCCTTCATCGTCGCGTTTCGCCATGTCTCCGGCGGAAAACCATTCTCCCTCGAACACTTCCTTTGTCTTCACCGGATCCTTGAAGTATTCTTTGAAGACGCACGGTGCCCGATAAAACAGCTCGCCAACCTCGCCGTCCGGGACCTCTTTTCGATCTTCGTCCAAGAGCTTTATGCGGTCAATACCGAAGATCTCTCGCCCAATGGACCCAAGTTTCCTGAATTGATCTTCGGGTCTCAGCAGCGTCGCCAATCCTCCCTCCGTGCTTCCGTATGCCTCCCACAATTCCGCATTCTTAAAGTAGTCCATAATGGCCAGTTTCAAGTCTCTTGTTGCAGGTGCCGAAGAGATCAGCAATTGACGGATCGGGGAGACATCCATCCGGTCTTTCACCGTGTCCGGCAAGTCAAGAATCATACGGTAATGCGTTGGAACCAGGGAGGTAAAGGTGATCTTGTGCCGGTCGATGGTTGTGAGCAGATCCTCGGGATCGAAGCTCATCCTACTGTAGATGAACACCGCGGCACTTACGAGCGTATAAGGGAAGGAATACTGTAGAGAGTTCACGTGGCACATGGGCATGACGAGCAGCGCTTTGTCCGTAGGCAGAACCCCCATATTGACATTGCTCAGGAGGTAATGAGCGAGATGGCTCTCATGGGTTCTCACCACTCCCTTGGGCCGGCCGGTAGTACCCGATGTGTACATGATGTTCCAGACGTCTTCGCCGTACGTCAACCGATCAGGTTCGGCAGGAGATGAAGCGGCAAGAAGCTCTTCATAACCGATATAGCCTTCAGGCGCCGGCCCCTCCCCAAGGTAGACGTAGGCGTCTTGAGGCATCCGGAGTCGGCTTCGGATGCTGTCTATCACGTTCACAAAAGGTGCTTCAACGATAATTCCTTTGCATTCGGCATGATTGACGATGTACTCGATTTCCGGTCCCACGAGGCGGAACATGACCGGCACAACCACCTGGCCGCCCTTGGCGCATCCGGCGTAGATCTCCATCCACTCCCCACGGTTGTAGGAAATGACGGCAAACGTATCCTTGAAACGCGCACCGAGATTCTCCAGGCCGTTAGCCAGCCGGTTGGCTCTGTCATCCCATTGTTTGAAGCTGAATTGTCTCGTACCGTCGTGCCATCCCATTTTGTCGGGATAGTTCATCGCGTTCATCTTCAAGACAGCGCCGACATTTGTCCATTTTCTTCCGTGCATCTTACGACTATCACTACTCAGCGAACTTGTTCCATCAAATAAGCATCCTCAATTGCCTTCACCATATTGGTCATGGCGATCTTCGTGTCGTCCGTTACCACCTCTTTGAGTTCTTCGAGGACCTTCGGAAGGTGAAAGGTTTTGGTAGACACAAAAACCAGATTGGGACGAAAATCCTTCATCATCCCTATACGGTCCGAGAAGTTGCGGACAGGAACCTTGTAGGAAACCTCCCCGGAGATGCCGATGCCGGCCTTCAGCATCGCTTCTCGCACGCCGGGCTTCGGCTCCACCAGCATGGTGTCGGGATATTGATCGAGTAGGGCAGCGGCCAAGACTGCACCGGTGGCTCCAATTCCCACTACCGCAATGCGCAGTTCATCCATGACGCATACCGCCTCTCATTGTTAATGAACAGGGTTTCCAGTCTCTTGTACTATCGAGAACAATTGCCGGAAATCCGCCGTCTCGGCAGTTTCCGGGAAAATCCCCCCGCCCCCGTTTCGCCGGGGGGAGGGGGGATTGTCTCTCTAGAGCCCGGGAACCGGGCTCCGATTCTCAGTCATTTCTTCCGGCACCGGCCATGGCGTACGCCGGCTCCGGAAACCTCCTCCGGCCAATTATTTGGGGAGGTCGTCGGGAGATTCCCAGTCCTTCATATGATGCATCCACGGCGCCCGCTCCACGAACACGTCATGGGCAAGCGGAACCGGCGGATGAGACATCCACTTGGGATCGAACTCGTTCTTCACCTTGAGCAGATACTCGTGGTAGTTCGGCCCGTATTTCGGTCCCGTAAGATACAGCGGTTGGTGCGGGCCGAGCAACGATGTGTAGAACCGGTTCTTGATGTTCATCTTGGACGTGTCCACGTAGAATTGATCCACCGGGTCCGTGTCGTCATCCGGGTCCCAGTAGACCAGGAACTCCGAATATCCCTGGTGTCCCAGCTCGAAGCTCTGGAACCATCCGGGATCCCCATAGTCCGGCATGAGCGGCGGAGTGTATTTCTTCTTCAACTCCGCATAGCAAGGTCCATGATCCGGCGATTGGGACATCGTTTCGATAACATAGTCAACGGACACATAACCGCCGCACATGAGCCACATGCCGGCAGAGTCCGCGTTCTTGATCCAGGACTCGTCGCTGGGTTTGGTCCGGCGGGCCTGACCGCCCAACTCGGTCATGATGTCCATGAGGACCCGCTCGTCATACTCCATCTGTTCTTCCGAGGTGAAGCCAATGAGAAGCACGCGGACGATGAAGAAATTGGCTACGGTTTCCTCGTTTTCCTTTCCCCAAATGTCCCAGAACTCTTCCTTGCACTCGGCCTTTGCAATGGCCCGCCAGAACAGAGGCACCTTGGTCACCGCTCCGCCGATCTCGCAATGGCCGATCTCTCTCATCGCCTTTACCTGGGCGTCCTTTGACGGAACGATGAAGTTGATCCATTTAATCCGCTTTTCCGGCAGTGCCAAAGCAGTATTGGGTGAGATACCCGTGGGCGTGAGCCGCTCCGGTTGAAACGGCAGGGTCTTGATGGCCATCCTCGTAACGATGCCGAGGCAGCCGCGCAGTCCGGTGTATCCTCTTAGGATTCCCCTGAGGTCGGGGCCGGGACTCTCACCCCAGAACGCATCATCGCTTGTTGCGAGAGATCCGGTCTTGAGGATTTCGCCGTCGGGCATGACGACCTCGGTGCCGAGAATACGCCTGTGGGGAAGGCCGATCCTGTGGCTCAACGGGGACCACCCGTCGCCGATCAGGTTGGCGATGGCCGAAGCCTGGGCTCCGCCGCCGCCGATCACCACGTATGCCCCATGCTTCATGCATTCTTCCTGGATGGGTGAATAGACCATGCCGGGGCCCACTTCCACGTAGAAGTGCTTTTCATCCAGAATGAAGTCATTCATACGCTTCAGATCGATCAACAATGCGTCCTCGACGTGAGGGTGGGAGCGCGGTCCGTAAAACCCCGTGCTGTACGGCACATAGGGGATGTCGTTGCGGTAGCAGACTTTGACGATCCTTTGGACCTCTTCCGTGGTCTTGGGCATCAAGACGCATCCCGGGACTTTCGTCATGACCCGCTCATATCCCAGGCCGTTCTCGTATCCTCCCGGGCCGCTGCGGTAGCCTTCGCAGATCACCGGATCGTCGGAAATGTATTGAGAGCCAACAATGGCCTCCAGCGCCTTGTAGATCTCTTTTGTAATGGCCATGTTTGCCTCCTAGTCTTCAAGGGATGCGCAGATCAATTCCGAAATGTCCATGACCTGCACGTCATCACCGCAGGCTTTGACTGCCCGGGCGAAATTGTTTTTGCATCCGGGACAGGAGGACACCAGGGTTTCCGCACCGATTTCCCGGACCTCCTCAAGCCGATGCTCCGCGGCAAATCGCGCGAAATCCGGATAAGCTTCCTGGGTCCCTCGTCCCGCGCCGCAGCAGAAGGCATTTTCCCTCGTCCTCGGCATTTCGACGAGATCCACGCCGGGGATTGCCTTGAGGATGTCTCTCGGTTGAGCGTACACGCCTTTGTCTCCACGGCGTCTCTTGAGCCTGGGCTCCACGCATCCCATCCATCCGCGTTTTCCCTCATACGGCGTCCACGGATCACTCAAGCGGCTCAGACTGCACGCATCATGATAGGTCACACGGGCTTCCACGGTTTTCTTGAACTTCAGTGCGCCGTTCTTGACCTTTCCGTCCACATACTCGACGAGATGGATGACGTCGAAGCCCAGATCGCTTGTGGCGATATTCAGCAATTTGGGATAATCGACCTTCCACATCCGGTAACCTTCAGCGCAACTCGTGATAAGCGTCTTGGCTCCGGTCTTCCGCATTTCCTCGACGTTGCGCTTCGCCAGCGCCCTTGCCTCATCGATGAGGCCTACGGAGAACACTTGGTTGCCGCAACACCACTCATCGGGCATCAGCATGAACTTGTCGCCGGCCGCAGTCAAGATTTTCGCCGTGGATTGAGCGATTTCCTTGTTTACGTACGAGCCCATACAGCCCACGAAATAGAGCATGTCGGCCTTTTCCGCGGGAGTTATTCCGGCCGGAAGCCAGGCGGTGCGTTTCTCGTGCGGGGCTCCGTGCATATTGTGCGACGTCGCTATGTTGGCGGCTATCTTCTTGTGTGCAGGCAACGGGCCTACGCCGTCTTTGACGGCCTTAACCCGGAGCGCCTCCAGGGAGAGTCCGACTTCCAGGTCAAGGTTGCGCTTACAGCCGACATCGCACGCACCGCACAAGGTACAGGCGTACATGACTTCGAGGGCCTTGTCGTTCCAGTCAAGCAATCCCTCAGCCATGGCATGGCCGATTCGAAGTTTTCCGTAAGCGCCGTAGGCATCGAATTCATACTTGGCCGCACTCGGGCACCGCAGCATGAATTTCGCACCGGGCATGTACGTGTGTTCCACCCATGAGCAGCCTTTGCATTTGATGCAGCGGCTCATGTCGTAGACGAAATTATCTATGTCCTCAATATCGAGCTTGAAGTCGGTTTTAGGCTTGAAGTATCTGATTCCTGGGTCCTCGGCCATGGTCTGGTTCCTCCTCAGAAGCACAGATTCGAAGGATTCATGATGTTTTTCGGATCGAATGTCTTTTTCAGCCGCTTGAGATGGCTCGCGTACGTGGCGGCCCTTTCATAGACGATAGGCGCCAGGTCGCCGTAAGGCCTTGAAAACACTGCACCTTGCTTGAGGAGCATTGTTGCGGCTTCCTTGTACATGGCGCGGATATTCGCCTTTTCGACCTCGTTTCCGGGGTTGTAGAAGAAGTTGAATTCCGGCCTGCATGCCCGGTTGTGCTCGATCGGCTGGATATACATGCCGATATCGCTCGGGGCGTAGCCGAATTGCGAGGCGATCTCTTCAACGTCAGCCACGAAGTCCTTAGCATCGCACGGCCGTATATGGAAGAACAGGCTTTGACATGCGCCCTTAACGCGGTTCTTCCAGTGGACGGAGCCGGCGGGCCACGGGTTGCGGATTATGGGAAGGAGCTTGTTCCTCAGACCGGGAAAACCGGGAAGGTTCTCGCCGAGCTTCACGCTGGGAAACTCGTCTCTGATCACCTGAGCGAGAAAGTTCTCTTCGTACGCGATCTTCTCTTCCGGGCGCCTCTTGAGTCCGCTGATCACGAGGACCAGGGTCCATGGGGGAAGGACCGCCTTGAGTTTGTCGAAGTCCTTGGGCCACTGTTCGGCCACCAGCGCGGCGAGATCCACGTTGTTCAGAAGCAGGACTTCTTGTCCGATTCTTCTCGGAAGAATGCGGTAGAGGAAATCCATTGCATAATTCAGGTCATCAAAGGCCGAGAAGAGGATCTTGTCGATTCTGGGGATGGACTCGATCTTCAGGTTCGTCCACGTCACCACGCCCATGGTCCCTTGAGCGCACTGGAAGAACCGGTAGAAATCGAGACCGGGGCCTGAAGGATTCCCGCCTTTCGATGCCGAATCGGGATAGCCGTTTACACTGGCCGAGCCCATTCTGAAGATCTCACCGGTAGGCCATACCACTTCCATGGCCTCGAGAGGTTCGCCGTAATCGTACACCTGGTTGGTGGGCTCTTCACGCTCGAGGAAGTCGGTGAGGACCGAGCGTTCCGCAGGGGGGGTCAAAGGCATGATGACTCTGAATCCCGCCTTGGCCAGTTCCGTGGTGAGCTTCTCCCAGGAAACGCCGGCCTCGAATCTCACTCGGCGATTGTCGGGATCGATTTCCAGGATCTTGTCCATCCGCGACATGTCGAGGACCAGTCCGCCTTCCTTGGGGATGGTGGCGCCGTAGAAATGGACTTTGGAACTGCACGGCACGATGGGAATGTTGAATTCGTTGCAGATCTTGACAACATCCGACACTTGCTCGGATGTTGCCGGTTTGGCAACGTAATTGGGGGCCCCGGCAGGGTAATAGCTGAAGTCGGTGGCATAGGCCTGTACCTGAACCGAGTCGTCGGAAAAATTCTCAGCCCCGACCACTGCCGAAATTCTTGATTTAACGTCCACTGTTGACCTCCGTTTCTCACAGATTGTCACACATGATTGAAGCTCCTCAGGTCCCTGAGACTTCCCGACGAGACAAAAGCGGAGGTCCCGGAAGGGGGCACGCCGGTGCCGGTTGTCCTGCCCGGTTGACTTTGCGCTTGCACGATTTGCCGGTACTCGACAAACACGGCAGCCGTTGCGGGAAAGATCTTTAGCACCTAAGTTGCTTACGTTTTGATCGTTAACATGTTAACTACATGCCTCCAAGGTAACCGGACGTACGAAATCTGTCAAGTCTTTTTCAGGCGGAAGGCATGAAAAATCTTGAGATCCGAATGAAGCCGGAGGGAACGTCGAGGATTATAGAGGGCGCTTCCTACGAGGGTGTCCGGGTCAGCCTACGGGGAAGCCTAGGAACTGCTCGTGTGGTGATTCAGGTTGATATAGCCTTCGGCGACATCATTGTGCCTCTTGCGATGACTGCCGACTATCCCACCATCCTCGACCTTCCGGTCCTGTCGGTGCAGGGATACAGTAAAGAGAGCACCATAGCGTTCCGCTGTCCTTTCGTCTGGACTCCGGAATTGCCTGCGAAGAAGTCGAATTGAGTATGGTGTACCCGGAATCCAAACACTGATTTTGCATGAATCGGCAACTCAGGTGGGCGGTCACCGACTACGGGCACATCGAGATCTCTCAGCCTCGGCAGAAATGAAAGATTCAACCGGCTGGAGCGGGCATACGTCTCTGATATAATGCAACAATAAAAAGAAATTTCAAGTAACTGCAGAATCGCTTGACAAGCGAGACTTTCTCGCTTACTCTTAAAATTGAACCTTAACTTGTGTTTCTCCAGTCGACCTCTTGTCAAGGACTACGGGCGTCATGCAAGGATTAAGATCCTAGAACATAGGCCCCCGTGTCGAGGACTTCGCTCTGTAATTCAATCCGGTTTATCCCCGTTCACAAACAGCCATTGTTCGTATCTGTCAACGCACTCTCGCAAGACGCGGGGCGTGCTTTTTTCTAAAGGAGCTAGAGAATGAGTATTAACATTTACGTTGGAAACCTGTCTTTCGATTCCGACGAGGCAGATCTCAAGGGCCTGTTCGCCACCTACGGGGAAGTGGAGTCCGCCAAAGTCATCGTCGACCAGTTTACAAGCCGGTCTCGGGGATTCGGATTCATCGAAATGAGCAACCGAGAAGAAGGTCTGAAGGCCATACAGGAACTGGATTCCAAAGATCTCGGGGGCCGAAGTCTGAAGGTGAACGAGGCTAAACCCAAGAACGACTCTAGAGGCGGCGGACGCAACGGCGGATCGTCCCGCTGGTAGTTCT
>JAZDHD010000111.1:0-9928 GCA_043806215.1 Pseudomonadota bacterium
CCGGCAGTCCAAGATACTCCCGACGGTCCGATTCTTCATGAAACACGTTCATAGACCGGTCACGCCGCTGCGTGGCATGGTGCGGAAAGCCGGGGACCTCGCTGCGCCACAGACGAGCCGTTGTGTAATGCTGCGAGAAGATCTCATGATTGTCCAAAAAAATGTAATGTATGTCCCCAGACAGCGCATTATATGCTCAACGTCGGACCACCCTTGCTCTGAGCGAATCTTCAGGCGGCTCTCTATGGACTTGCTCAAACCCATCACGTATCCACACTCAAGATAGGGAATCAACCCGGCCAACGCCGTCATCCCCCCGGGGTTCTTCTCACCACTTCGTACTTGAAAGGGAAGGTACCTTGCTGCATACTAACATACACCTCATTGGTGATAGATCCTTTCTCCAAGAATGATTCTATCCCCCTGAAACCACAGGGTCAACGAGGTTTTTCATTCTTGTTTGATGCGCGATTAAGGCCGCCGGCATGCTCCGTGCGAGTGTGAATCCATATCGAGCGGAAAAA
This sequence comes from Pseudomonadota bacterium, assembly GCA_043806215.1. Taxonomy (GTDB): domain Bacteria; phylum Desulfobacterota; class Desulfomonilia; order Desulfomonilales; family Desulfomonilaceae; genus JAVHLK01. The sequence goes on from JAZDHD010000111.1 coordinate 525, forward strand.
GACGTTCACGTTGCTCCCGGTGAACGACTGCCAATTTCTAACCTCGACTGACGGACAAATGGCTTGCCTTACTGTTCACGGGCAGATATCCTGATGATCATTCTCTTTGTCGCAGGTGTGGTGAACCATGGAGCATCCGGTTTTTCGCGGCGTTGAACTCCTCGACATGGCAGTTCAGATCGAACGTCAGGGCCTGGAGTTTTACGAGACGTGCCTGGGGCATGCCACGCGCCCACAGGTGAAGGAAGCCCTCCAATTCATGGCGAAGGAAGAAAGCAGGCATATCGAGGTCTTCACCCGGATGAAGAACGGCTTGCAGCATTACGAGCTTCCTGAATCGTACCCGGGGGAAATGAAGGCGTACGTGGACTGCTTCGTCAAGGACAAGGTATTTCTTGCACCCGAGGAAGGGCCGGACACCATTCCGCTCAGTGATGTGGCTCTGGTCATCGATGCGGCGATCGGATTCGAGCAGCGTTCGATCCTGTTCTACTCCGCAATGAAGCAGGTCATCAGCGTATCCGAGGGAGAAGTTGTGGAGCAGGTCATAGTGGAGGAGCATTCTCACATTCGCCGCCTCCTGGCACTGAGAAACGCCCTGAAGCATTCACAGACTGCCGGCGATGAGGGGAGAGGGTGAACATGGCTCCGCTGATGCACGTAGTACCCTCCGAGGGGCTGTACGATATGTTGCGGGAAGCAATGAAAGATCGGCCTGTCATTGGTCCGAGGGAGAGAAAAGACCAGCCGGGCTTTTATCATTTCGCCAGACTCGAACGGGCAGAGGACTTTGTACCGGACTATTGTGCCACAACCCTTCCGCCCAAGAGCGCATTCTTCCAACCGACTGAGACGCTGTTCACTTTCACGCTGGACCAGCCTCCTCAACTGGAACTGGTCAGCGATACTGAACATTTTGTCCTTGCCGGAGTTCATCCGTGCGATTTGTCGGGACTGGACGCGCTGGATATTGCCTACTCGCAACCCCCTGCCGAAGTGAGGTGGCCCGCCGACAGGGGGCTTGCAACCGTGGTGGGTATTGATTGCATGCCCGACACCTACTGCTTTTGTACGTCACTGGGAACGTGCGAGAGTCGTGAGGGCTGCGACCTCTTCCTTACGAAAGTGGACCGCGGCTATTTGGCCGAAGTGTACACCCCTGCCGGTGAGACCTTACTGGCCAAGGTGCGCAAGCGGGAACCCACCGAAGTAGATCTTCTCGACGCGGAGCAGTGGCGCCGGGCAAAGGTTGAACTCATGAGCGCACACCTGGACACCGACGTGGCGGAGATTGCGGACATCCTGGAAGCGGGAGGCCTCACTCACGTCTGGAAAGAGGTGGCGGAACGGTGCTACAGCTGCGGATCGTGCAATACCACATGCCCGGCATGCTTTTGCTTCAACACGTATGATGAATTCGATCTGTCCCTCAGCCACGGCATCCGCAAGCGCACATGGGACTCGTGTCAGTTACTCGAATTCGCTCTGGTAGCGGGCAGACACAACTTTCGGCAAGAGCGCTGGCAAAGGGTGAGACATCGCTGGCATCGCAAATTCCTGTATCTCTACAGAAGATTAGGGCGGGCGTACTGCACGGGGTGCGGTCGCTGCAGCCGGGCATGCACCGCGGACATCAACCTGGTGGACGTAACCAACTCGCTGGTGGCATACGCCAGGAAGGAGGCCGACCATGCCTGATCGCCTGGTGAGAGTTCCCGACCGTTTGAGCAGCGTGTTCTATCGTCCTGCATTGGCGCAAGTGCTTCGTGTCGACCAGCTGACCCAAGTAGAGAAGCTCCTGGCATTGCGAATGGGCACCGGGGAACCTCTCGGCCATCAGCCCGGCCAGTTCGTTCAAATGTCCGTCTTCGGATACGGCGAAGCTCCCATCTCTATCTGTTCATCACCGACCCGCAGGGAATCCTTCGAGATCTGCGTAAGAGAGGTGGGGACGGTAAGCAAGGCGATACACGATCTGGTGGTGGGGGATTGGCTCGGCATACGCGGACCGTACGGACGAGGGTTCCCCGTAGTGGAGTTGGAGGGCAAGGACATACTCATCGTCGCGGGTGGGATCGGGCTGGCTCCGTTGAGATCGTTGATCACCTACATTCACGACAACCGGGAGCGGTTCGGACGTATCATCGTGGTGTACGGTGCGAAGAACCCCGCGGTCGTCCTCTTCAAGGACGATCTGAAGCTCTTGTCCGAGGACGAAAGCATTGAGCTCTACGTGACGGTGGATTCACCAGACGAAACCTGGACGGGGAAATCGGGTGTTGTCACGTCGATAATCAGGGACCTGGATCTTGGCTCCTCGTCCTCGCTGAAGGCCGTGGTAGTCGGACCGCCTGTCATGTACCGGTTTGTGGCCATGGAGTTGTTCCACCACGGACTCTCTGAGGATAGCATCATCTTTTCACTGGAACGGCGCTTCAAGTGCGGTATCGGCAAGTGCGGTCACTGTCAGGTCAACGATCTGTACGTCTGTCGGGACGGGCCCGTCTTCAGGTATTCGGAGCTTCTCGGCCGCTCTGAAGCCATTGAAGTGTGGGCACCGGAAGAGGACAAGTAGGGATATCGTGGAGAGACTTTCTCAAAACTCGTTGCCTCGTCGGAATCGTGGCACGATCCCCCCTTTGGCAAAGGGGGGTTAGGGGGGATTTGGGTAACACTCCGAAATCTCATGGGCACAGTCACACCATCGAGGTGGTGCCCCGACCGCACACACTCCCGACTCGCTGCTCGTGCTACGCTTCGGCCTTTCTGAGGGATCTGAGACGACTTCTGGAGGAATAGGGTAACCATGACAAGCGCAGTGAAACCCAAAGTGGCCTTTTTTGATTTCGCGTGCTGTGAAGGGTGCCAGCTGACGGTTCTCCAACTCGACGAGACGCTTCTCGAGTTGCTCGAGCATGTGGAAGTCGTCACCTGGCGTGAGGTAATCACCGGAGAGAGCGCATCCTACGATGTCGCATTCTGCGAAGGCAGTATCACCAGAGAGCGGGATATCGAGCGCATCAAGAAGATCCGAGAAACAGCGGGCATCCTCGTGACGCTGGGTTCGTGCGCGGGCATTGGTTGTCACAATGCTGTACGCAATAGATGGCCGGTGGAGGAACTCCAGGAAGACGTGTACGGCACGGGGTCGCTCGTGAGCGACCTGATTCCAGCACGCCCGATTACGGCCGTGGTCCCCGTAGATTACCAGGTCCTGGGGTGTCCGATTAGCTTGTCAGAGTTTGTCACTGTTCTCAAGCATATCCTTACCGGCAAGAAATACCACCTTCCCAATCAGCCTGTGTGTGTGGAGTGCAAACTCAACGACTACCTCTGCGTGTATGAGAAAGGCATGATTTGCCTTGGTCCCGTGACAAGATGCGGCTGCAACGCAGTCTGCACTTCTCGAGGAGATGCGTGCCACGGCTGCCGAGGGCTGATGGAGCAGGCGAATCTCATGGCCATGGTCAAGGTGCTTAGGGACACGCAGAAACTCCACCCCATCATGGATGGAGTTGCGCGGAAGCACAGCCTTACACGTGAGCAGATTGTGCGGAAGTTTGCCGTGTACAACAACTGGCCTGAATTGAAGCTCGAGGAGGGCACGGCTCATGGTGAGTGACGCGAAGATCAATGTTCACCATCTGACGCGTGTGGAAGGTCATGGCGACATAGTGGCCGTGATTCAGAACGGGCGTCTCAAGGACGTGAAATTCGCTGTTGTGGAAGCACCGAGGTTCTTTGAATGTTTTCTCCAGGGGCAGTCCTACGAAGAGGTGGTTCATATTGCGCCCAGGATTTGCGGGATATGCTCCGTGTCGCACAAGAGTGCCGCGCTGAAGGCTACCGAGGAGGCCTTGTCCGTGAAGATCTCCGAACAGACCAGGCTTCTCAGGCTCCTGGCTTTCAACGGTGAGGTCATCAGCAGTCATATTCTGCATGTGTACTTCCTTGCTTTGCCGGATTTCCTCGATGCCCCGAGCGTACTTTCTCTCGTGCCGACCCATAAAGACGCGGTGCTCAGGGGAATGCGCCTCAAGCGCCTCGGTTATGACATCTGTGACGTGGTGGCCGGAAGACACACGCACCCGATGGGAATGATCGTGGGCGGGTTTACCTTCTTTCACTCCGAGGAACAGCTGATTGCATTGCGGGGGCGGATCGTCCAGGGCCTGGAGGATATGAAGGAAACGGTGAACCTCTACAGGACCGTTTCGATTCCCCAGTTCGAGAGGGAGACGGAATACGTGTCGCTGACTCACCCGGACCGCTATCCGTTCTACGACGGAGAGATCCATTCCAGTGAAGGGCACACCATCTCCGCATCCGATTACGGGACCGCAATCCGTGAATACGTGGTACCCCATTCTACGGCCAAGCACGCGAGGTGGAATCGATCCGAATACATGGTGGGCGCATTGGCCAGGGTCAACAATAATTTCAATCTGCTCGGCCCCACCGCGCAACAAGCGGCCGGCGATCTCGGGCTCGAGGTACCTTGTCACAATCCCTTTATGATCACCGCGGCTCAGGTGGTGGAATCAGTCCACTGCCTGGAAAACAGCGTGGATCTCATCGACAAGATTCTGAACAACCGCCTCATGGCGGGCAATGAGGCGGTCGACGTGGTCCCCAGGAACGGGGTCGGCGTCGGGGTTGTGGAAGCTCCCAGGGGCATCTTGTATCACGAGTATGCGTACGATGCCGGCGGTATGTGCACTTCAGCGAACCATATAATCCCCACCGCGCAAAACCTGGCCAATCTGGAAGCGGACATGCGTGTATACATCCCACAGATTGTCCAAGGAACGGAGGAAGAGGTCACCCATCAGCTGGAAATGCTGGTCCGGGCGTACGACCCGTGCATCTCGTGTTCGACTCATATGGTGCATGTCACTGTGCGGTAAGCTGTTGATGGGCGGGTTTACGGGACGTTTTCCAGAAACATTCAGCTTCACAGCCGCGAACGTCGAGCATTTTGAACCAACTCATGGCTTGTGGTATCGTGAATTTGTCGAACACCAGGAGGGAGACGCGTCATGGGACTGTGGGATATCTGGGGACATACACCTGTTTTCTTCTAAGATGGACGCTTACGAGGTCTTCCGGGTTTTTCCGTGCTCAGGTCACGACCTGTCATCTTCTCGACCTGTGCCACAAACGCTGGATCTGGGCTCCGTGGGATATCTTCTGCTTGCAGTCCACGATACTCCCGACGGTTCGATTCTTCATGAAACACCTTCATAGCCCGGTCACCACGCTGCGTGGCATGCTGCGGAATGCCGGGGACCACTCTGCGCGACAGACGAGCCGTTATCTCATGTTGCAAGACGATCTCATGACTGTCAACAAAAACCTAGTGTATGTCCCCTGAAAACGTGTCCCCTGAAAACTGGCGGACATCTCTAGATTTGCCGTCCCAGTGCCTTTAGTGTAAATTGTTCGGTGAGAGCACTCTCATTTGCCCCCTCATGGAGGCTTTGGCCCTTATGGTCTCGAATAGCGGGACTCACAGCCAATATTGTTTTCGAGGCCTGCCCGTAACGCACTACGGAATAAGAGGAGGGAGGAATCGGAAAAATGAAAAAACGTAAGTCTCGCAGGACGGAAAAAGCAAGTAACACAGTGAAAAGTAGATTGGTAAGTGAGAACAGGCGGCTTGCTGCAAAGACTGGAATGCCTCCTGGTAGCCTCATTCATATAGGCAAAAGAGTGGCCGAGGGGGTTCGCATTTCTATAGTACGCTTTGACCAAGGCCGAGTACAGGTAACCGACGATGCCGGCTTGCAGGAATTGACCCAACCCCTCGACGGGACGTCAAGCACCTGGATCACTGTGGAGGGTCTCCATGAAGTAGAGACTGTGGAGGCCATCTGTCACCATTTTCGATTACACCCCCTAATCACTGAGGACATTCTCAATACCACTCAGCGTCCCAAGATAGAGGATCTTGGGGACTACGTCTTTGTGGTGTTGAGGACACTTAATCAAGAGATCGATCCTCCAGGACTGAGCTCTGAGCAGGTAAGCATGGTTTTGGGCCCACGTTACCTGTTGACCTTTCTCGAAGGTGGGCGAAACCATTTCTCAGAAGTGATGAATAGGATAAAGGCCGGGAAGGGTCGCATTATGGCGGGAGGCAGCGACTATCTTGCATACTGTATCGTGGACACCATAGTGGACAAATATTTCCACGTATTGGAGGAGTTGGCGGAAAAAATAGAAATCGTTGAAGAGGACGTCATCGAAAACCCCACTACGGATACCATCCAAGCTATCCATCGATTGAAGACGGACATGATTTTCCTCAGAAGATCAATTTGGCCTGCACGAGAAGTGGTCAGCAGGCTGCTCAGCGGTCAGTCGAGCCTCGTTCAAGAGGCCACAATGCCGTATTTGAGAGACGTGTACGACCACAGCATTCGCGTGATCGATATTATGGAGACCTATCGTGAGGTAGTCTCCGGACTGCTCGACATTTATCTTTCGAGCGTCAGTAATAGGCTCAATCAAATCATGAAAGTGTTAACCATCATAGCGACGATATTCATCCCACTGACTTTTCTGACAGGCTGGTACGGTATGAATTTCAAGGCAATGCCGGAATTGGAGTCGCCATGGGGATACCCTATGGTCATCTTCGTAGCCGTGACCGCAGTTGTGGGCATGCTGATGTCCTTCCGGAGGAAAGGGTGGATGTGACAGGTGTATGGAGAAATGTTGCAAATTCACTCATGTATAAACCATTACCCCGATGAGAACGTCGCGGAGAATTCATCTGGCTAAGCCTGAGGGCATTTCTCATCGGTGATTTGTCTCAGTTGTCGGTGGGGGTCGCGGGAATCGAGAAAGGTATGGGAAGGACTGCAGCGGAACGGCTGTACCTAATATGAATTTCAGGTTTCGACACTGAGATTCATGAACTTGAAAGATCCTTGGCGCAGGATTTCTGGGGACATACACGTGGTTTTTTCTAAGATGGCCGCTTACGATGTCTTCCGGGTTTTCCTGTGCTCAGGTCACGACCTGTAGTCTTCTCGACCTGTGCCACAAACGCTGCATCTCCGTGCCGGGGGATTTCTTATGCCGGCAGTCCAAGATACTCCCGACGGTTCGATTCTTCATGAAACACATTCATAAACCGGTCACCACGCTGCGTGGCATGGGGTGGAAAGCCGCGGACCTTGACGCCCGACAGACGAGCCGGTGTGTGATGCTTCGAGAAAATCGCGTGGTTGTTACCAAAAACCAATTGTATGTCCCCGGCTAATCCTAATCCTGGGAAGCACGGACAAGGTCCGGATTCCCTGCGTAGTACCATGGTACTTGCGAAATCCAAGCCGGTTCGTAACGCCGATGCATTCAATCGCCATTTGGTTGCGGTTCCAACCGCTCTGTGGAAATCGGCGTAATCTGCGGATAGATCTCTTTGGATCTTAGCGGTAGGAAGAGAAGTTCAACGGTAGCCATACAGTGATCTCAGAGAGAACGTTCATTGCCATGCGCCGTCGACTCCGTGTGTCTCTGTGGTGAAGACCTTCTCTTCCTATGTGCTGGTGCCATGGTGGTAGGGTTGCCTCGGATCTCTGTGCCGGCCTCGGCACCGATCGAACAGAAGTGTTGACGCGTACACGAGGAACGAATGATAAAGGAACATGCGCAGCTAGCCTTACGGGTGTCTTTGCATTGAAGCACTGCAGCAAGCTGAGCAGCTTGGTTGATCGCATGAAGCGATGGATCCCCGATGACAGAAGGTTTAGGAAGAGCGAAGAGGAGATGGAGCGATGTTTGAGTCAAGAGTGGGCCTGCCCCCGTTACTTGTGGATCAGCGGAATTGTGTGAGGGACCGATGCATTACCATAGTTGGCGCTTTGTGCGCGTCCTTGATCCTCACCCTGTCTCTCCTGGTGGTGAGTGCGTATGGCCGGCAATCGGCGCCCCTTAAAGACCAACTGAGACTCGCAATCATGAATAGGGACCTTCCGCGAATCAAGGCCATTCTCGGCAAAGGTGCCGACGTTAACGCTCGAACGGAATCCGGTTCAACCCCACTGATGCTCGCCGTGGAGATGGGCCCAATAGAGGTAGTAAAGTTCCTTATCCAAAATGGGGCTGAAATTAATGCGGCGGACAAGGACGGAAAGACCGTGCTGATGCACTGTTATGATGAAAACGGCCAAGCCTATGATGACATATTGAGACTGCTCGTCGAAAGGGGGGCTCACGTCGACGCCAAGGCTCATGATGGTTGGACTGCTTTGATGTCGGCTGCCGAAACCGATGATCTGGAGATCGTCAAATTCTTCATCGATCGAGGTGCCGACGTGAATTCCAGAACAATCGATGGGGAAACGCCTCTGCTGCGCGCTGTCGGAAATTGCAGTGCAACCATAATCAGACTATTACTTGACAGAGGGGCTGATATCAGCGCAGAAAACGCCGAGGGGGTTACGGCACTCGGCTGGGCAACTATCGTGAGTTGCGACGACGCGGTGAAATTACTGAAAGAAAGAGGGGCTAAGAAACTGGGCCTCGGCTATCAAACAGAGGCATTGATAAGAGCCGCCGGTTTCAATCAGCTGGAACGAGTTAAGCACCTCCTTGACAGTGGCGTAGACGTCAATGCGAAGACAAGGCTCGGTACGACTGCACTGTGGATGGCTTCTTGGAGAGGCAACTTGAGGATATTACAATTACTCCCTGAAAAGGGGAGCCAATCCAAATACAAGGGGATCGGGCGGGGACACGGCGCTAATGATAGCTGCCGGGGACTACAATTACGAAGCGGTAGAACTACTTCTCAAGAGTGGAGCGAATGTGAATGCCAAGGACGACCGGGGGGTGACGGCTTTGATGCGTGCTGCCATGCAAGGAGACTGTGGAATGGCCAAGCTGCTACTGAATAACGGACCGGAAGTGAATGCCAAGGACAACAGCGGTCGTACAGCTTTGAAAACTGCCGAAGAACTGCCTAAGGCGTACTATAGCCCGGATTTGGTGAGGCTTCTGAAAGAGCACGGGGCCAAATGACCGCTATGGGATCGCGTCGCTCTATTCTTGACTCGAGCCGATACTGTCGCCTGTCAATGGCAGATTCTGCCGAATAGATCGGGATAGGCGAACTGATATCTGGGGACATACATCTGGTTTTTTCTAAGATGGACGCTTACGAGGTCTTCCGGGTTTTCCCGTGCTCAGGTCACGACCTGTAATCTTCTTCACCTGTGCCACAAACGCTGCATCTCCGTGCCGGGGGATTTCTTCCGGCAGTCCAAGATACTCCCGACGGTCCGATTCTTCATGAAACACGTTCATAGACCGGTCACGCCGCTGCGTGGCATGGTGCGGAAAGCCGGGGACCTCGCTGCGCCACAGACGAGCCGTTGTGTAATGCTGCGAGAAGA
>JAZDHD010000112.1:0-2569 GCA_043806215.1 Pseudomonadota bacterium
TCACCAAGGGCAAGGAGCCCGGCAAAGTTCGGATCGTTTTGGAGTGAATAAAATGCGAAACTTGTCGGAAATCCGCTCATTGTTGGACGAACTCGAACACCGGCCGGCGGATGCCCTGGAGGATCAAGACCTCGACTTCAAAGAATGGAATAGTCGCAGCATGGCTGACGCCGTGAGACTGGTCGTCGAAATGGCGATCTGTATGGCCAATGGCGGCGGGGGTGCGGTAGTCTTCGGCGTCAACGACAAGGCCATGGGCCGGGCAAATGCAATCCTTGGCATTCCGCCGGAAGTGGATGTGAACCGGCTAAAGAAAGCTGTCTATGACTCCACCGATCCCAAGCTGACTCCGGTCTTTCAGGAACTCACCGAGCCGGAAGGAACCGGGCGCCTTATCGTCATGCAGGTCTATCCAGGGCTGCCGCCATATACGGACACCAGCGGTCGCGGAACGATCCGCGTGGGCAAAGACTGCCAGCCCCTCACCGGCACCGTGCGTCGGAAGATCATGGTCGAGACCGGCGAGACAGACTTCACCGCTGTTGAAGTTGCAGAGCCGATTGAAACGCTTCTGTCCGCTTCCGCATTGGAACAACTGCGGGCGAACGCCCGGCGGGAAAAGGCGCCCGATGACCTCCTGAACCGATCAGATCGTGACCTCTTAGGCGCGCTTGGACTCATCCGAAATGGACGATTACTTCGAGCCGGTGTTCTCCTTGCCGGAAACAGCGACGCTATTCGCAGCTCATTTGCCGGCTACGTTTGGACCCACCTGCGTATGTCGTCCGACACGGACTATTCGGACCGCGCCGACGGCAGTGAGGCTATCCCCATAACGCTGGACCGTATCCTTGACCGAATCATGGCAGACAACCCCATCACCACGGTCCGACAGGGCCTGTTCCACTTTGAAATCCGCACGTATCCCGAAATTGCCCTACGCGAGGCCATCCTCAACGCCCTCGTCCATACCGACTACCGTATCCCGGGTCCGATCATGGTCAAGCACTTCAAGGATCGGTTGGAGATCAGCAACCCCGGTGGATTGCCAGGCGGGATCACACCGGAAAACATCCTGCGCCACGAGCCTGTTCCTCGCAATCCGACCCTTGTGGACGCCCTGACACGTCTTCGCCTGGTCAATCGCAGTAACTTGGGCGTGCGGCGCATGTACCAGGCACTGCTTATTGAAGGCAAGGATCCGCCTCTGATTCTGGACGAAGGCGAGGCGGTCCGCGTTATCTTCCGGACATACAACCTTTCGGTTTCATTCCGGATGTTCGTGGCGGAAGAGGCGGACCGGGGACGCCTTCTGTCCGTCGAACATCTACTCATCATCCAGCATTTGCTGCGACAGCCCGAAATTGATACTGCGACCGCCGCTCGGATCACGCAACAAACGGAAGCGGACGCCCGCGAGACACTGAGCCGGATGGAGACTGAATTTGGTAGCATAGAGCGGGGAGGCACAGGCCGCGGCACCTATTGGACATTACGAGATGATCTGCATCGCCGGCTGTCTGCCTCCGGCCTTTCTGAACGTGACCGCAGGATTGACTGGGAGGCAGCCAAGACAAGGGTTCTGAGTGTCTTGATGGACAGGGCAAGACGGGGGGGACCAGGACTGAGCAACAGGGAAATTCGACAGATCACTCATCTTGACCGGTTCCAAGTGATTCGATTGATGAAAGAGCTTATGGCCGAGAACTCAGGAATCGGGAAACCCGGAAAAGGAAGGAAGGCATGCTATATAATCGCAAAAGTAGAGCAGAAAATGTGACGGTAAATGTTCCATTCACATTTCTTGTCACATTCATTGGCGCATATGTGAGTGGAAATGTGACTATCACATTGTAACAGCATTATCGGCGACTATATGAACAAAGATATGCTCACACGCATAGAAATGCGCATAGAATACCCTGAATGGGTTAAAAAAATGGAGCGGGAACCGGCAAAGCTTTTTGGCAACCGGAAACCGCTCATAACTGGCTCATAACTTACGCTATGCCTTTGGATGTATATCTGGTTGGAAAACAGGGAGAAGATCGTAGATGGATTCGTCGCATTCATGCATAAACAATACGCGTTTCCCTACAAATCCGCAATTTGAAATCCCCAATCTTTAAGCGGTTTGTTCTTGACCGAAATAGACAGGTTGTGTATACTTATATCCAGTTTTGTTGGCATACGTAGGCAGTAATTCCGACAACTGACGATGAGGATTGAAATGGCCGCTGAAGAACGCTGGGTTGGTGTTGACGACGTGGCCGCCCACCTTGGAGTGGCCAAGGACTCGGTTTATAGATGGATCGAGGAACGGGGGCTTCCTGCTCACCGGGTGGGACGGCTTTTTCGTTTCAAGTTATCAGAAATAGACGAGTGGGTGCGCCAAGACAACGAGCGGGAGAAGGCTCCAAATCCCGTCCAAAGCCGACCCTCTTCAAAATCGCAGACGAATCAATCAACACCAAAAACACGTTCACGGAAGAGGGGCGAGAATGAATCGTAGTCTGCTCATACCTCAGATCGGGCAGCGGGTATTTCTCCCCGGGCATTTCGATGTTCC
>JAZDHD010000113.1:0-30221 GCA_043806215.1 Pseudomonadota bacterium
GAGGGAGCTTCACGACCGCATGCCGGTAATTCTGCGGCCCCGTGATTACGACGCGTGGTTGGGCCCGGGGCCGGGAGACCCCGGCACGCTGAATGCAGTGATGATTGCCTATCCGTCGGACGCCATGACGCTGACCCGGGCAAGCCCGGAAATCAACAAACCGGGACCGGCCTGATTCAGCCGGCCGACCTGATTGCCGTGCGGAGTGAATAAGGCCGGGGGTTCTTGTAAACCGCCATGGCAGGCCGGTCATAAAGGACTATGAAGGTAGGTCCGGGAGCCGCTGTTGAAAGGGCAGAGTCGGCCTTTCCACCCAATCGACTTACCTAACTATAGTGTCGCTCCTTGAATACTGCGGACGCCTTCACGTTTGTCATTGCGAGCCGTAGGGGTAGGCCCCCGTGCCCTCCCGTAGGGGCGGCCACAGGGGGCCGCCCCTACGGGAGGGCACGGCAATCTCAGCCTTTCACGAGGCATTGAGATTGCTATCCCGCGTTCTGCGCGGGACTGCGCTCCTCGCAATGACAGGAACGACCGGCGGGATTCTTAAGGAACTGGATTAGGATTACCGCGAATTTGAATGCGCGTCACTATACCACCCCTGCACGGTACATCCCACAGTTGGAGACCGTGATCAAGTACTCCAACGCAACGGGTTTTTTCTTTTGCGGGCGGTGATGATCGGCGTGACATGCTTGCATTTTTTTTCGTATTGGTTTAGATTCGGGGTTCCACCCATCGTTTTTCCAGAGACGAACAGACCGAGGAGACGAGTTCAATGGCAAACTTTGAGCCTATGATAGTCGCTTTTTGCTGTCATTACTGCGCGTACGGCGCAGCGGATCTCGCCGGCAGCATGAGACTTGAATATCCGCCGAATATCCGCATCATTCGGCTGCCCTGTACAGGAAAAGTCACTCCTGTTTTTCTTCTAAGGGCCTTTGAGAAAGGTGCCGACGGCGTGTACGTGGCCGGCTGCCTGGAGGGGGACTGCCATTTCATGCATGGAAACCTGGTTGCCAAGCCTCGGGTGAACTATACCAAGAAGCTTATCCAAGAGGTCGGTCTGGAGCCGGAACGGCTCGAGATGTTCAACATGAGCGCGGCCATGGGTCCGAGATTCGCGGAAGTTGCGAATGAATTTACGGAGCGTATTCGGCAATTGGGGCCCAGTCCCCTCAACAAGAAAATAAGAAAAGTTGACACCGAAGCAGCTTGACGAGCTGCCGTCGTCTCTTTTCAGTAAACTCCCTGTGGAGGCGAAAAATGGTCGTTGGTGAGCGGAAACCCTTCGATGAAATCACCGGAATGCTGGAAGGGCATAAGAAGATCATGGTCCTCGGTTGCGGCGGTTGCGTCACCGTCTGTCTGACCGGGGGACAAGACGAGGTTCGTGTCCTTTCAAGCCAGATACGAATGGCACGCGACAATGGGGGAAATCCCATCGAGATCGTGGAAAAAACCGTCGAGCGGCAATGCGACCCTGAATACGTGGAAGAGGTGAACGGTATTATTCCCGAGGTTGATGCGGTTCTCTCCATGGCGTGTGGGGTCGGTGTTCAATACGTGGCCGAGCGATACCAGGGGACGCCTGTGTACCCGGCCTTGGATACCACCTTTGTGGGCGGGTCCACCAAAGAAGGCTACTATGTGGAGAAGTGTCAGACATGCGGAGCGTGTAAACTCTTCTACACGGGCGGCATCTGTCCCATTGCCCGATGCTCCAAGAGCCTCTTGAACGGCCCATGCGGCGGATCGACAAAGGGGAAATGCGAAATCGACCCCGAAATTGACTGCGCGTGGCAACTCATCCTGGATCGTCTGAAATCCCTGGGCAGGATGGACCTCTACGAACAAAACATGGCTATAAACGATTGGAGAACGAATAGGGACGGCGGTCCCCGTAAGATGGTAAGGGAGGACTTTCAACGATGAGTGGCGAACTCAAAACCGAGAGCAAACTCGAGAAGATCCTGCGATCCGGTCAATTCGCCGTTACGGGCGAGTGCGGTCCTCCCCGGGGAGCCGATGCGGAAGTTATCCGAGAGAAGTGCAAATTGCTCAAGGATAAGGCGGATGCCTTCAACATAACCGATAATCAAACTTCCGTGGTGAGAATGTCATCCATTGCTTCGGCGGTGATCATGATGCAGGAAGGAATGGAGCCGGTCATGCAGATGGTCTGCCGGGACAGAAACCGTATCGCGATACAGAGCGACATCCTGGGCGGGGCTGCACTCGGCGTTAAGAATATGTTGTGCCTGTCGGGCGATCATCAGAAATTCGGCGATCATCCCCAGGCCAAGAACGTTTTTGACATCGATTCCATTCAGCTGATCAGCACGGTGCGCCGCATGCGTGACGAAGGGAAGTTCCTTGGCGGCGACGACATCAAGGGCGTTCCGAAGCTTTTCGTGGGAGCGGCGGCCAACCCCTTTGCCGATCCCTTCGAGATCCGGGTTCCGAGACTGGCGAAAAAGGTTTCGGCGGGTGTTGAATTCGTGCAAACGCAGTGCATCTTCAACATGAAAAAATTCTCCGAATGGATGAAGGGCGTCGTGGATCGCGGCCTGCATGAAAAGGTCTTCATTCTTGGCGGCGTGACGCCGTTCAAGTCCTTCGGCATGGCGCGTTACATGGCAAAGAACGTTCCGGGAATGGATGTTCCGGACGAACTGCTCGATAGAATGAAAGGTACGCCCAAAGAAAGTCAAGCGGAGGAAGGAATAAAGATTGCGGTGGAGACGATCCAACAACTCCGCGAGATGAAGGGAATCGCAGGCGTGCACATCATGGCCATCGAATGGGAAGAAAAGGTCGGAGTAATCGCTGAAAAGTCAGGGCTCCTGCCAAGACCCGCAGTATGATTTCCGGCTGTCCCGGCGGATGCCGCACACATGAAGGACGGGGCACGGGTGACCGTGCCCCTTTTATTGTACGTGGCGCCCACTGCATACCGCGGTTTTTCGAAAAGAACGGCTTAGGGACTGTCGCAGAATAAATCTTTCATCGTTCCGGCTTACTATTCCGGCCTTGAAAGACCGGTCTACTCTCATACGGTCCCTCCGGGACGTGCATGATCGCTTGCCCCGACAGGGGCTGTTGAGAGTAGCCCGGTACTTCAGTGCCGGGTCAAAAGCCAAGCGAGTAGTCTCACGATCGTTCGGTGACCGACATTGTTGTAACAGTTGTTTTGGGACATACGCTTTTCAATTCGGCAGGCACGTTGGCCAAACGGAAATGGGGACATGCTTCCCGCCTTCTCAATGCTGCACCGGATTCGAAAAGGAGAGGAAGTCATGTCCAAGTACTCTCTGTCCCGCAGTTCTCGCCTTACCGGACAGGGAATTCACGCTGTTTGCGCCCGAGTCGGCCCCGCACGACAGATCTTGACACGGGTCATGAGCCTGCGGGCCGCTTTTGTCGGGCCAATGCCCGTTACTTGAAATGGGCGAACGCGCTTTTCATGTGATCGATCCAGACATCTACGATTTGCGGAATCTCGCCGGTCCCTTTCAGTATGCACTCCGACTCGATCCCCTCCTTCTTGAGAACGGATTTCCAGCTATCTTCCTCGGCGCCGCACATGTCGTTCCTCGCGTGGTCGCCCGCCACCGACATGAAGGGTACAAGATACGCCTTCTTCACACCCTTCTTCTTCAGTTCCGGGAGAAAGTCGTCCAGACCGGGTTGACCTTCCACGGTCCCCACGTACGTATTGGGGTACGTCTTGCCCAACCAATAGTTCATCGCGGCATACGCCGCATCGGCCGGATGATGCTCGGACCCGTGCCCCATGAAAATCACGGCGTCCTCCGGTTTTCGGGATTTCGATATCTCGGTCATCAGACCTTTCATCGCTCTCTCGAAGTCCTTCCGTGAGGAGAGGAGAGGTCGAGAGACAAGAACCATCTTCATCCCGTCCCGCATCCCGTCGAAGACGCGGGCGTTGGCCTGAAGATCATGAAATTCCTCCCCGGGTATGGTGTGGAACGATGCGACAACCACGTGGGTGAAGCCGTCCTCCATCATCCTGGCAAGGGCCGTCACGGGCGGATCCAATTCCTTCCCTTGCTTTTTCAGTTTGGCGCGGATGATCTTCGATGTGTATGCCCATCTCGTATCAACGCCGGGGAACGCTTCCTTGACCTGCTTCTCGATCTGTGGGAACGCTTTCGCGGCCTCGGGTACGCTGGTCCCGAACGCAACCAGTAGAATCCCTTTCTTCATCGGCTTCGCGTCCCCATGCTTGCCTTCCGAGCCCCCTGCAAGGGCCAAGGCACAGCTCGTCAAGACCATGAAGACCGCCAACGCGAGAGATTTCCTTCTCATTGTTTCCTCCTCATTACTTGGGTTACCCCAACTCTTCCTAAAGTCGGAACGGCATCCGACCCGTTGCGAAGAAACGGCACGCATCCTTTCATTCAAGTGCAGATAATGCTCTGCATCGACCATTAGGATACACAGGAAAGGACCACAGGGAATAACGCTTGGGGAGGGTTGGAAAGGTAGGCAGACCGGTTATGGGCCGGTGAGATCCTCAATGGAATCCGAGACTTGCCCTATCCAGCCGGCATCCCGGAAAGGGACCGGCTCCGGTACTTGCGCTCTCGGCCAAACCGGAAAGGCTCTTTCACACAAGGCAACAGGCCAAAGCCACGCCACCTTCATCCCGCCCTCGCAGGACTACGTGGAATACAAGAAACGGCGGGTGTTCTGACTTCCGCTTCACTCTACTCTCCCAGCCTTCCCGCCCGCAAAAAGAGGCAGTGGCTCATAATGGGATTTCGTAGCGGTTACAGCTGCGGGGCAGCGCCGGACTCGCACCGGCTTCCCCAATACCGTTTCCTCATTTCACTCAACAGACTCGGAGTATGGTATTGAAAGGGAGACTGTGAAGTCAAGTTCTTTCTTCGTCTGAAGTCCCGGTGCCGGCACGGCACGGCACGCTGGAGAAGCAATCCGGGGACACGATTCCGAATTTTGCGAGGTCGCAAGGCTCCGTTCGCAAAATCGGATCATGTCCCCGATTGCCGCGAGGGATGATGGCCGTTATTTGCCGACAGACCCTAAGTGCTCTGTGGCGTAAATACGGTCGCACATTCTTAACCTCTTGAGATTGCCACGCCCTCCCAAAGCCTCGGGCTCGCAATGACATGGTTCAGCGTGGTGCCGTGACCGAAATCGCGTGCACCCACGAGATGTCATTGCGAGGAGCGCAGTCCCGCGCAGAACGCGGGAAAGCAATCTCAGCGCGATAAATCCGTGACTGTATTTACGCCGCGGAGCACTAAGAAACCCTTGGTTGTCCGTCGGCACGGTTCGGATTCGGTTCTCTTTTCCGGGATGAATGGGGTATCCTGGTCTCTATTCTGCAGCATAGGCCGGCCGGCGTTCTCGGAAAGGCGGCCGGAGCCGAAGGAGTTCGATACACGCCATGGCTTTTTCAACCCCGATGGACGACCGCTATTTCGAGGATTATATTCCCGGAACGGTCCACGAGTTCGGCAGCATTACCGTCGATGAAGCCGAGATCATCAGCTTTGCACGACGCTTTGACCCACAGCCTTTTCACACGGATCCCGAGGCGGCCAAGCACACGCCGTTCGGGGGCTTGATTGCCAGTGGTTGGCACACGGCGAGCCTGGCAATGAAGCTCCTGGTGGAACACTATGTCTCTCATGTGGCAAGTCTCGGCTCACCCGGGGTGGAAGAACTGCGTTGGCTCATGCCGGTGCGGCCCGGCGATACGCTGTCGCTCCGGGTCACGGTGCTTGAATCCAAGCGGTCCCGATCGAAGCCCGACCGGGGACTGGTAAGCGGGCTGACCGAGGTGCTCAATCGGCATGGCGACCTGGTCATGACTATGAAATCAGGAGGATTCTTCCTGTGCCGGAACGCGGAGGCACTGGAAGATATGGCGGAAATCCCGGAGGATCATGGGGCGCTAGGCGCGGAGTCGTGATTGAATGCAGCGCCCCCCGGTTTGAAACATGCCGAGGGACCGGAACGGCCGTCTGCTCCCGGAGCGTTGACCCGAGATACCCCGCTGCTACTGGGAATCGTGTTCCTCGATCCCGTACTTCTTAATCTTTCTCCAGAGAGATGACCGGTCGATTCCCAATAGGGAAGACGCGAGCTTCTTGTTTCCCCCGGTTTCATCCAATGCCCGTTTGATCAGCTTGATTTCGCTCTCCTCCAGGGTCGGCAACCCGTCGGGGATCTCATGGGAAAGTGTTGAGCGGCCGTACCTCAGGTGATCGGGCAGATGCCGCACCTCAATGGAATTTCCCGAAGCCAACACCAGGCCTCGCTCGATAATGTTCTCCAACTCTCTCACGTTGCCTGGAAAGTCATGAGTCTTCAGGATGTCGAAGACTTCTCCTGAAAGGGTAGCCGCTTCACGGTTCATGAGTTTCACGTGCTTCATGAGAAAGAACTGACAGAGAAGGGAAAGATCGTCCTTCCTTTCTCTCAGGGCCGGAATCTCCAAAGAGACTACATTGAGCCGGTAGTAAAGGTCTTGGCGGAACCGGCCGTCCGCAATGGATTCTGCGATCTTTCTGTTGGTTGCGGCGATGAACCGGACGTCGACATCTATGGATACGGTTCCCCCCACGCGCATCATCTGTCTTTCCTGTATGAGCCGGAGAAGCTTCACCTGCATGTTGGGGGACATTTCCGTAACTTCGTCAAGAAACAGACTTCCGCCTGCCGCACACTCCAGGATTCCGGCCTTGCTCGACATTGCCCCCGTATACGCGCCCTTTTCGTGGCCGAAGAGCTCGTTGGCCAGCAGTTCCTCGTTAAACACGCCGCAATTGATCGCCATAAACGGGCCTTTGCGGCGCCGGCTGTTTTCGTGGATAAACCGTGCCAACAGATCCTTCCCGGTTCCCGACTCACCCGTAATAAGCACGTTACAGTCTGCAAGAGCGGCCTTGAAGGCGTTGTCGAGCATGCGCCGCATTCCCGTATTCTGGGTGACCATCTTGACCTGAGTGCCCTCCTGCAGGCTCTCGAGATCCTTTTTGAGTTCCGAGATCTCCTTCTTCAGTCGTACTTTTTCCGCAGCTTCCGCAACGACCTTCCTGACCTCTCCCACGCGGTAGGGTTTCGACAGGTAATGGTAGGCACCGCGCCTCATGGCTTCTATGGCAGTGTCCACCGACGCGAAGGCGGTGATCACGATCACTTCGGTGACTGCGTTCTTCTCTTTGGCTTCGCGGAGGATTGTCATGCCGTCGGCCTTAGCCATCCTGAGATCCGTCAAGATCACATCGAAATCGGTGGTTCTTATCAGTCCCAAGGCTTCAGGGCCGGTGTGAGCGGTCACGACGTCGTATTTCTCCTTGCGCAGCACGTGTTCCAAATCATCGAGGGCCTCTTCTTCATCATCCACTGCCAGTATTTTGGAAACCTCGCTCATTCCGAATCTCCCTGAACGGGCAGACGCATCACGACCACCGTCCCTCTTTCCGGAACGCTCTCGACCCATATTCTGCCGTTATGTGCCGTTATGATTTCATGGGCGACAAAGAGTCCCAGCCCCTGCCCCTTCTTATCTTCCCTGGTCGTGAAGAACGGATCGAAAATCCTTTCCAATTGATCTTCAGGAATCCCTTTCCCGGTGTCCTTTACCCGGACCTCCACCGTGCCGTCCTCACATACCCCCGCTTCGATGCCAATACGTCCTTTCCCCTCGATTGCCGCGGCGGCATTTGCCAACAGGTTCATGAATACCGTGGTCAACCGGTGTGCATCACCTTGAATTTCCAAATGGTTCTCGATGTCAACAACCAACCGGATTTCAGAGAACGTCCCGGGCCCAAGCAGCTCGACGGCCTTCTCCACCGGAACCCTCAATTTCAGAGGACTCAAAGCAAGGTCCTTGGTCCCCGAAAGGTGCAGGAGATCATGAACGATCCTCAAGGCCCGATCTACTTCCCGGATGCAACTCGAAAGCTTCTTCCTGAAGAATTCCTTGGAGGGCATCTGTTCCTCCGTCAGATCCTCCAATTCCTCCAACAGTATTTCGCTGTGCAAACGAATGTTCGAAAGCGGCGTGTTCACCTCGTGGGCCACGCCGGCAACAAGTGTACCCAGAGAAGCGAAACTCTGCGCCCTGACGATTTGACGCTGCCTTGATCTCAGTTCCTCCGTCATCCGGTTGAAGGAATCGAAGATCCGGCGAATCTCGGCTTCTTCAGGCGGATTCCGGATCTGTTCAAACTCTCCCCGGGCGATTTTTCCCGTGTGCTCCTCCAACACTCTCAGCGGTTGAATGATTTTTCGATAGGCCGGCACCCAGAAGCCTGCGACGACGAGAAAGAACAAGAGAACCTGAGCGACTTGGATATTCCTGACCATTACCGCGGCCTTTCCAATGGAACTTCTCTCGTTTTCCGCCATGGTTTCTGCGAAAACGCTCAGCTTGGAGCCGGTCTCGCGTATTGTTTCCTCCATTTCCTTCCGCCGATCTCCCTCCAGGATCTTCCGAGTATCCGAAGAACAGCCGAGGTAATCCGAGACACTCTCGGCGTAACCCGCCAAGTGTCGCGCGAAGTCTTCGACCTTCCCGGGGGATGTCGCGTGCTGCAACTCCTTTTGGTTCAAGGCAAGCAGGCGCCTGGCTTCCTCAACGAGAAAGAGAGCCTTTTCTCCGTAGCTCTTGTCATGGTACAAAAAAAGATTCTTCTCCGACCGCCTGAGTTCCTGCACACGGGCTTCGAGCCTGGTCGCCTCTTCCAACACGCTCATCTTTGCTTCAAGAAAATTGAGTAGATACATCGCCGCACCGATCATGACTGCAACCACGACACTGACAACGGTGCAACTGAGGACAATCTTCTGCTTGATGCTCAAGGTGTGAGACGGCATAGTCCGTGCCCGGAACCGCGGTTGAGTTTCCTATCCATAAGACGGTGATTCAGTGCAATTCCTGTGCCCACCGCCGGGCATGCAGTGCGCCATGTCCGCCGGCAACCCCGATACGCCTTCAGGTCCGTGCCGCCGGCCGGAAAGACTCCGCTGGGGAGCGTATCGACACTCCTTAGGGTCTGTCACCAAATAAACCCTTCATCCCTTGGGCCTCTCGGTTTAGTGGTATGGCCGTGGGGGACATCGGCAATCGGGGGACATGATCCGATTTTGCGAACAGCGCCATGCGACCTCGGAAAATTCGGAATCGTGTCCCCGGATTGCTCCTCGCACCGGCGTTTCCTGGGGATGAATCCGCGTAGGGGCGGCACTGCCGTTTCCGTGGAGTTTTCCGGGTATTGTGTTGCACGGGTGTTGTATTCCGCGACACACGTCCGTGTGATGAAACCCGCACACAGATCAAGAGAAAATCATACACCACACCGGCACACCGTTCAAGCGTCGCGTTTTACAACATAGAGGCAGTTGATGATTCAAGGTGAAACAGCACTTGAACACATTGGAATGAGTAGCTTTTTGCCGAACAATCCGTCTTTGGCACGATACTTGGAACAAACTGGAGATCGCAAACCGGAGGGTTCCGTTTGACGATAAAAGGTCGCGCGCCGCTCGATCTCAAAGCCTTGCAGGGCGACCTCGGAGTTGGAGTGTTGCGCACCTGTACGAACCGATCACAAGAGGGGTCTTGACTGCCGGGCATGGCTGAGGGTGCAGTCGGAACGTCATGAGAGAGGTGGAATGAAAACGATCAATTTGACGAGGGTAATCCTTTTGGCTGTGATTGCGGTCGCCATGCTCGTGGTGCCGGGAGCGGCCGAGAGCTCGCAAGCACAAGCGGTCGACACGGGCGGCTATCCATGGTGGATGTGGCCGCTGGTGCTCTTGGCGGTGACGTTCGTCATGGGTATTGCGGCCGTGCTGGGCGGCGTGGGAGGCGGAGTACTCTTTGTCCCCATTATCAGCGGCTTCTTCCCTTTCCATCTTGATTTCGTACGGGGCACCGGGCTTCTCGTGGCACTTTCCGGAGCACTGGCGGCGGGGCCGGGACTTCTGAAGATGAATTTGGCGAGCCTGAGGCTGGCGATTCCCGTTGCTCTGATTGCGTCCTCGTTCGCCATCGTCGGGGCCATGATCGGTCTGGCTCTGCCTACCAATGTGGTCCAGATATCCCTTGGAGCAACGATTTTGGGGATCTGCGTGCTCATGCTGACGGCGAAAAAATCCGAGCTTCCCGACGTTCCGCAGGCCGATAAGCTGTCGTCCGTACTGAGGATATACGGCGTGTACCAGGAGGGAAGCACGGGTCAGATAATCGACTGGAAGGTGCACAGAACGACTCAAGGCCTTATACTCTTTGTCGTTATCGGGGTCATGGCCGGCATGTTCGGATTGGGCGCAGGCTGGGCCAACGTTCCCGTTCTCAATCTTCTCATGGGAGCCCCGTTGAAGATCAGCGTGGCAACCAGCAAATTCCTCCTTTCCATTACGGACACTTCCGCCGCGTGGATCTATGTGAACCAGGGATGTGTCATTCCCATGATGGTGGTTCCCTCAATCGTCGGAATCATGTTGGGATCTTTCGTCGGCGTGAGACTACTGAGGGTTGCAAAGCCCGGTGTCGTGCGCTGGATAGTCATCGGTATGCTGGGGTTTGCCGGATTGAAGGCGCTCAGCAAAGGACTCGGATTCTAACCTCGGGGACGGAACGGCAAAGGGTGTGAGGCTGCTTGACAAGACCCGGATTCAGCTGAAGAGTAACCACAGGCGGCCGGATGGTGCCGGTAATCGCGAGAAGCCGTGTGTTGCCGGATCTACCGTGGCCGGTGGAATCGAACTCGGTGAGGGTACGCACGTGATCAAGAAATCTGCATCGAAGGTGGTTGCCGGGTTGGGCGCCATTCTCAACGGTCCGGATCCGGGCACCTCGCCGAAGAGATACGAGATAGTTCTCCGCAACATCCGGATTCTGATGCTGATTATCACCATCATTCCTCTCCTGCTTATGGCCACGATCAACTACCACCAGTACCAGTCTCGGCTGAAAGAGGAAATCGTGGCTCCCATGAAGGTGTTGGTAAACAAGACCAAGCACTCTTTTGAACTCTTTCTGGCCGGCCGTCTTTCCACGGTCAACTTCATTGCATCGGCGTACACCTACGAGGAGTTGGAGGACGAAGCAAACCTGCGGAGAATTTTTCAAGTACTGAGAGGGGAATTCGAAGGCTTCGTGGATCTGGGACTGATCGATTCCAACGGCCGCCAGATCAGCTACGTCGGCCCTTACGAGCTTCAGGGTAAGAACTATGCCGAACAGCCCTGGTTTCAACAAGTGAAGGTGAGAGGGGTCTACATCAGCGATGTATTTAAGGGTTTCAGGAAGTTCCCCCACATGGTCATCGCGGTTCAACACTTCTCGAAGTCCGGGGACCGATGGTGGATTGTGCGGGCAACCATCGACACCGGAAAATTCGACGAGCTGATAGCTGCAATGGGGCTCAGTGCCGATGAGGACGCATTTCTCGTCAATCAGGAAGGGATATTGCAGACTAGTTCCAAATTCTGTGGAGCGGTGCTGGAACGCTGCTGCATCACGGTTCCCCCTGGGAGTTACGAACCGAACGTGCTGGAGAAGTTCTCTCTCAAAGGGCGGAGCAACCTTGTAACATACGCGTATTTTACGCGTGCCAATCTCATCCTGATGGTCGTGAAACCGAAAGCCGAAGTTCTGCGGGCATGGTACACCCTGAAGAGTGAAATCGCCATTGTCTTTGCCGTCGGGGTCTTCATCATTGTGGCCGTGGTATTCCGCCTTACCGGAACCTTGGTGAACCGACTCAAGGAAAGCGACCAAAAGAGAGAACTTGCAATGCGCGAAATGCAACATTCCCACAAGTTGTCCTCAATAGGGAGGCTTGCTGCGGGAGTGGCCCACGAAATCAACAATCCGTTGGCGGTTATTAATGAAAAGGTGGGACTGGTGCAAGATCTCCTGGAGTACCGTTCGGACCGGCCCGACATGAAGGAAGTCCTGGTAAGGCATCTGAGCGTCATAGGTCAGGCAGTGGACCGATGCAGCGCCATCACGCACCGTCTTCTCGGATTCGCTCGACGGATGGACGTTACCATAGAGGAGTTGGATGTCAACGAAGTGGTTCAAGAGGTTATGGGTTTCGTAGAGAAGGACGCGGCGTACCGGAATATTCTTCTGCAGCAGGATCTCGCCAAGGACTTGAACCGGATTACATCGGATAGGGGACAACTTCAACAGGTCTTCCTCAACCTCGTCAACAACTCCTTGGCAGCAGTGGAAAACGGCGGGCGGATTACCGTCGCCACGACCAACGACGGTTCCGGAACGATTCAAATCATCTTTCAGGATGACGGCTGTGGGATGTCCGAGGAGACGTTGAGA
Organism: Pseudomonadota bacterium; assembly: GCA_043806215.1. Lineage (GTDB taxonomy): Bacteria > Desulfobacterota > Desulfomonilia > Desulfomonilales > Desulfomonilaceae > JAVHLK01. Next base: position 12,353 of record JAZDHD010000113.1, read on the forward strand.
CACATATTCGAGCCGTTCTTCACCACCAAGAAGGGAAAAGGAACGGGATTGGGCCTGTCGATCACACACGGCATTGTGAAGCGGCTTGGCGGAGACATCCAAGTCAAAAGTGTTTTGGGCGAGGGGACGCGGTTCGTGATTCACTTGCCCAAGACCCCTCCGGAGATGGGTGAGGAGAGTAGGTCATGAATTACCCCAAGGTGCTTCTCGTAGATGACGAACGGGACTTTGTCTGCACATTGGCTGAACGCCTGGAACTGCGGGACATTAAAGTCGATATTGCCTTTAACGGCAAAGAGGCCGTGCAGAAGATCGAAGAACGCAGACCCCAGCTGGTCGTCCTCGATCTGCTGATGCCCGAGATGCCGGGCCTCGATGTGCTCAAGTGGATCGAGAAGCACCATCCGGACACGGAAGTCATCGTTCTCACCGGACGTGGAGCACAGGAGAGCACTGAGGAAGCGTTTCGACTCGGTGCGAGTGACTGCCTCATGAAACCCATGAACATAGACGAGCTTATCGAAAAGATGACGAAAGTGTTGAAATCGTCGGAATCCAAGGGACGTTGACCGGGCCGTGCCGGCGAGAGAACGCCTTTGCATGTGGTGTCCGGAGAATGATCGGAGGAAAACGGTGGCGGAAACGAATGGTATGGAACTCAAGTTCATGGGCAAGATCGTGGCGAACATGGCCCACGAGGTCACCAATATCTTGGCTGCCGTAGGGGAGAACGCCGCGTTGATCCAGGATGTCCTTACGTATTCCCGCGAAGCGGCAAGTCCTTTGCCGGAACGCATCTTCGCCGCGTTTCAGACCATCGAGAGGCAAATCTCCCGCGGGGTGGAACTGGCGTCACAACTCAACCGCTTCGCTCACGACACCGATGAGACAATGACAAAGGTCGACCTGAATACGATGCTGTCACAGGTGGGAGCCTTCGGTTCGCGGCTTGCCCGGCTCAAGGGCGTGGACATAAGAGTGGCTCCCAGCGAAGAGTCTCTCGGTCTGGTCGGCAATCCCATACGTATTCAGATGGCTCTGTTTGATTGTCTGGATTACCTGCTGGACCATCTTAAGACCCGTACGGTGGTTATGAGGTCCGGCAGGACTGAAGACGGAACACTGGAAGTGACCTATACTCCGGAGGTTCCCGGTGAATCGGGGAAATCCGATGTCGGCGAACCGTTTTCGACGCCGCAATGGACGGGTCTGGTACGATCCGTTGAAGGCTCGGGCGGCAAGCTTGTATCGGATGGAGCCGTAGGCGGGTTATCGGTGGTCTTTCACCCGACCGAGACGCAGTGCGATCTGAAAAAGGGCGGCTGCAAGGCCGTTTGATGAATGCTCCTGATGTCTTGTGCTGAATTATGGTCTATACTGTGGATAGAATACCGAGTCCGTCGAGGACAATAGACCGAAGGGAGAGGTAACCTCATGAGCTCCTGGAAAGATAAGCTGGAAGCATGGTTTTCCGCCGTAGCTTTTGCCGAGGCCGGCGAGCATGAAACGGCTCTTCGGATGACCGCACCAAGCGTAGGCAACGCAGTGGAAGCGACATTGAGTATTGACGGCCTGAACCGTGTCTTTGCCGCGGCAGCGTTCGCCGAAGCGGATTGTCACCAAATCGCGAGGGAAATCCTGGCTCCAAGGAAAGGCAAAGATAGTTTTCTCGATAGGGTCGGACTGAGAGGTGTCGGCGTCCGTATGTGCCGGGTCCCGGTCCATCAAGAATCCTTCGTGGATTTTTTGGGGCTTCAGGGTATCCGTATAACATCCGGCAAAGTCTTGGTCTAATCCCCACATGAACCCGGCGGCCTTCCCGGGACCGCACGCCAAACCCTGAAAGGCGCCCGTTCAACCGTACCTATCAGGGCCGTGGGACGTTTACGTCCCCCCGGCACGTTGTTGTATCGGCAGTTCACCGGAACGCGACTTTCCGTTCTGCGGTATGTCGCCCGGAGTGCAGAGCAAACCCCGGAGGTTTGCACTCAATCACGTATGACGCTTGGCACCACCGATGGGAGAGTATCATTATGAAAGAATTCAAAGTACTATTGGTCGACGATGAGCAGGACTTCGTCGAAAGCCTCGCTGAACGCATCAACCTGCGCGACGTTGCATCGGACGTCGCGCTCAACGGAGAGGAAGCGCTCAAAAGAGTCGACGACGAGATTCCGGACGTGATGGTTCTTGACCTGAAGATGCCGGGAATCGACGGCATGGAAGTGCTTCGGCGCGTCAGGAAGGCGTACCCGGCAGTCCAAGTAATCATCTTGACCGCACACGGCACGGACAAAGATGAAGAGGAGGCCCGTCGGCTTGGAGCGTTCGAATACCTGCAGAAACCGGTGAAGATCGATAAGTTGGTGGCCACCATGAAGGCCGCATACAAGAAGAAGATGGAAACCTCGATGGTAGCCGCCGCCTTTGCTGAGGCGGGTGAATTTGATGCAGCCCAAAGGATCATGGATGACGAAAAGAAGAAGTAATTCGAGGAAATTGATTGGGCGTGACTGAGTCGTCGGAGAAAACTAACCAACAGGAAAAACAATGGCTGATCATCATGGACGATCATTGGAAGCCGGTCCGGAACAGTTGCTCTATGCCAAGATTCTGGAAAAAGGCATGTATTTTGGATTGCTGACACTCCTGGTAACATACCTTATATATGTCCTCGGTATCATGAAGCCTTACCTACCGCTCCAGGAAGTGCCGACTTACTGGAGCCTCAGTGTGCAGGATTATCTGCACAAGGCCGACATTGCGCCCGGATGGGCATGGCTGGGAATGCTGGCCTACGGCGATTTTCTGAATTTCATCGGAGTCGCGGTCCTATCCGCCGTGAGCATAGTCTGCTTCCTGGCCATAGTCCCCATGTTGCTCAAGAACGGAGACAAGACCTACGCGGTTCTTGCCGTCGGCGAGGTCATCATTCTCTGTGTGGCCGCAAGCGGCATACTCGGAACCGGCGGGCATTGACCGGGGACAGGGAGGGAGATCCATCCCCTATGACGGGGAATCTCCCAAAGCAAGCCGAGGAGCGGTAATACGGCCGCCGCAACCGGAGGACGAAACCGACGAGGGGTCGATCAGTGCCCAGCTTACGATTGATTCCCAGTTTGAGGATCTCGAACAGGGCGGACACTCATCTCCGACGCGGCGTGGAGACCGTGATTGAAGGGCGGGGTATGGCTCCCCGGGTGGATCAGACCTGCCCTTTCGACTCCGCCGTTATGAGCGGAACGGCCAGACGCCTCGAGAGGATTTGAAGGATGCGCCGACACTTGCCCCGTTCAGGCCCGGCCTCATGCACGTAGGGACTATCAAGAACCACGGCAACCACCTCTCGGTTGTCTTTGGCGTAAGCGCAGACCTCTTGGTCCACATCTCCAACGGTAACGGACAGGTGAACAGACACGCTGTTTTTGCTTACCCCCCGGAGGAGTTTCCCGATCTCATCAGAGTAGCCTGCTAAAGAGATCCGGCCGGATTCCGCAACATCCGCGCATCCTTCAGGTACTACATGCAGCACGTCCAGGGATGCGTCCATCCGTCGGCAGAGATTCACTGCATAGCGGAACGCATCCTTGTTAATGTAGGAACCGCCCACGGCGAGAAGTACCGTAGTGGTTTTCTTCGGAGCATCCACGATCTCCAAGGCAGTTTCCGTCTCTCCCGATTCCGCGAATGCGGCTGCGGCCATGAACCTTTGAAACCGCTCGCTCAACGTACCTCCCTTATTTCGTCTCATAGGATCCTCCGACACGGCGGACGCAATCTGTGGTCGCGCAGCGCAGCTCTGAAGCCCATTTAGGATCAAATATCGTGCCACAACAAAGCAAGAAGAGAGATTCGCATACCCTATTGATCATACGATGCTTTTATGTTTCGAGCCATAAGGTGGAGTAAGGCCGACGCCGTACCACACTGTAACGGCAATCAGTTCCATTACTAAATACATTTGTACAATCGCGCAGATATGGCCGCGCCGCGAGTGCAACAACCCTGTTTCAGAGTGAAACACCGGACGGGCCTGCCTGGGCATCAGGATGAACACCGAATCCTGTGCGCCGTCCCACTAGGTCTGCCGTTTGGTGTTCCGGAATGAAACACTCCCGTGCGCCGATGCGTTATCCGCGGCAGGCATCGCGCGCATGTGCCCGCGTGTAACCGGTTGATCATATGGCTTAATTACGGAACTCTCCTTGGTTTGATTATTCGGGATTCTTGGCATGGTAGTTGCTAAAGCAACCCGTTGAACGCGAATGCGATCAATAACCTAGACGAGGAGATGCCATGTCCTTCATCGCGGTGACCAGGATTTTCAGTATCCGGCAGAAGTTGGTGATGGGGGTCGCGGTGATTATTCTCCTCATGGCCGCGGCGTTTCTTGCGACGTTTTACTGGATGCGTTCATTTCAGGAGAAGATAGGGAATCTGGAAACGGTGAGCCGACTCGAGGAATCGGTGCTCGAGATGCGCCGCTTCGAGAAGAACTTCTTTCTCTATGGAGATGTTCAATCCCTCAGAACGGCTCAGTACAACGCCGACCGGGTCCGTCATCTGTTGGACAAACAGGAATCCCTCTTCAGAAGGCTTTCCGATACCGGATCCCTGGAAACCTTCAGATCGGACCTTACGGAATACGCGCGTCTGCTCACGGACCACATGAAGCAGTGTGCCGACAAGGACAAATGCTTCCCGATGGTCGGCCGGGACGAGGTGGCCATTCGGCAGTCCGGAGCGGCGATCGCCGATTTTGCCGAACGTCTGTCTTCGAGAAAGCGTGCTTCCATACATGAGACCGTCAGGAATACCGTCAAGTTGCAGTTGGCAAGTTTCGCACTGGCCGGGATCGGCATTGCGGTTATGGGAGGTCTCATGTTTGTCAAGATCACCGGCCCGCTTAAACTCCTGGATGAAAGCACCCGAAGAATAGCAAAGGGTGAATTCGAGCCCATCGAGGTGATCCCTGCCGAGAAGGAGGTCCGAGACATCTTTCTCTCGTTCAATCAGATGGCCCGTGAGCTCAAACAGGGACAGGATCAGCTTGTGCAATCGAAGAAATTGGCCTCACTTGGGACCATGCTTGCGGGAGTGGCTCATGAGATAAACAATCCGCTGTCCAACATTTCTTCGTGCTGCCAGCTCCTTCTGGAGGAAATCGATGACCCGGACCCTGAATTTCAGAAGATCTCCCTGGAAACCATCCTGGAGCAAGTGGACAAAGCCCGCAACATCGTGCGGACTCTTCTGGAGTTCTCTCGTAACAGGGAATTCTGCATCCGGAGAATACGCTTGAAGGAATTGCTTGAAAAGACGTTGATGCTCCTTCAGGGAGACATACCTACCCAAGTCCGGGTGGTGACTGAAATAGACGACACCATCGTCGTGCACGTCGACATTCAGAGAATGCAGCAGGCGCTCATAAATCTGATATCAAACGCAATTCAGGCCATTGAGGGGGAGGGTACCGTCGAGATCTCGGCCGGCAACGGACGGGATGGAATGGTCGACATAGTGGTCCGTGATTCCGGAAAAGGCATACCGCAGGAGGATCTACCGCGCATATTCGATCCGTTCTTCACCACCAAGGATGTGGGAGAAGGAACCGGCTTGGGACTCTTCGTAACACATGACATCGTTACCAGTCACCAGGGGACCATTACCATAGACACAGGTCGCGAACGGGGAACCGCCATCACCATAAGCATTCCGAAAGAGAGGCTTCCGACATGCCCAATCGAGCAAGAATACTAATTGTGGACGATGAGGATGTGGCTCTTCGTAATCTCGAACGTATATTGAAGAGGCAGGACTATGAGATCTTCACGGCCAATACCGGCCCCAAGGGCTTGAAGATGGTTAAGGAAGGCACTTTTGATATTGTACTGACGGATCTAAGAATGGAAAAGGTTGACGGGCAGAGGATTCTTGAAGAGTGCCGCAGTCTTCACCCGGAGACGGAAGTTATCATGATTACCGGATACGCTACGGTGGATTCCGCCATTGCAGCCATAAAGAAGGGGGCGTATCACTATATATCCAAACCGTACCGCATCGACGAGGTGCGCAATACCGTTGAGGAGGCGGTGGAAAAAGTCCGGTTGAAGACGGAAAACCTGCGGCTGAGAGAGGATCTCAAGAGGATCAAGGGCGCCGGCAAGACGAAGATCGTTACACAGGACCGGGGCATGTTCAAGATACTCGACACGGCCAGGCAAATTGCCTCAACGGATTGTAACGTATTCATCACGGGCGATTCCGGCACCGGCAAGGAACTGCTGGCCCGTTATATTCACGAATGCAGCAAACGGGCAGAGGGCCGGTTGATGGCAATCAACTGCGGAGTCTTTTCCGAGGCTCTTCTGACCAGCGAGTTGTTCGGACACGAGAAGGGAGCGTTTACCGGAGCGGATCGGACCAAGCGAGGCATTGTGGAACTGGCGGATGGGGGAACGCTGTTTCTGGATGAAATAACCGAAATGCCGGTCAACATGCAGGTGAAGCTCCTGCGGGTCATTCAGGACAGAAGGCTCATGAGAGTGGGAGGCACATCGGACATAAGCGTGGATGTCCGCCTCATAGCGGCAAGCAACAGAAACGTCGTGCAGGCCGTCAATGACGGGGACTTTCGTAACGACCTGTATTATCGCCTGAATGTGGTTTCGTTCCACCTTCCGCCTCTTGAGCAGAGGAGAGGGGACATCCCGCTTTTGGCGGGTTACTTCCGCGATAAACATGCGTCGCTTATGGGAAAGGAACCACCGGAGCTCACTCCGGAGATGATCTCCATATTGAAGGGCTACGCGTTTCCCGGAAACGTGCGCGAACTGGAGAACATTATAGAAAGGGCTGTGGCCCTTTCCACCAACGGCACTATTGAACCGCACCATTTGCCCGATGATATCCAAGACCTACAAATCACGGCATTTCGCTCGGAAGACGGACGATTGCCCACGTTGGAATCCCAGGAGGTCAAGTACATTAAGCATGTGCTCGAGGAAGCCGGCGGCAACAAGACGTTGGCGGCCGAGATCCTCGGCATCGGAAGGGTTTCGCTGTGGAGAAAGATCAAACGGTACGAGCTTGAATAGTCCTGCCCATCTTCATCGTGGGACGGGCGTCCCTGCCCGTCTTCATCGTGGGATGGGCGTCCCTTGTATGTCCTAAATGCCCCATCGTCACCGCGGCCGGCGGAATACGAACACCGAGATGATTACGCGCCGGCAATCGGGGACATGATCCGATTTTGCGAACGGAGCCATGCGACCTCGCAAAACTCGGAATCGTGTCCCCGGATTGCTCCCGCACCGGTCTATGCGTACGCGCTTTCGACCGCCTCGGCCAATGAGAGAGTACTTCGAACCACCAAAACGGGGCACGGCGAATTGTGTATAACGCGCTCCGTGACGCTTCCCATAAGCAAGCGCTTGAGTCCGGTCCGGCCGTGGGATCCCATGATGATCAGATCCGAGGCGTGATTATGGACTAATTCGATGAGGATCTTCGCCGGTTCACCCTCTCGAAGAACATAGTTCGCTTCGATGTCTCTCGATTCGGCTTCGTGCGTGATCTGCTCCAGGCGGCGGCGTGCCTCGAGTATCATCTCATTAGCTGCGGCGACGGAGACACCATAGAGATGGGGAGGAACGTCCGCCACCGACACCACATCCAGCTGCGAACCGTATGAACGGACAAGCTGAAACGCTTTATCGGCCGCGGCCGTACTCCACTCCGAACCGTCGACGGGTACCAGAATGCGTTCCCAAGTGAGAGAACTCTCACCCGGAATCACGAGAACATTGGTGTTTGCATGCCCGATCACACGGGCGGTGACACTGCCCATGAGAACGTTTTCAGACACATTGTGACCTTTGACGCCCAGCACGATTACGTCGTACCCCCCGTCTTCGGCAAAAGTCACGATCTCTTCGTATGGTTCCCCCTGTTCTGCAACCGTCCGTATTGAAATTCCCTCCGCCTCCGCAACCCGTTGGGCTTCGGCAAGAGCCTTTTCCACAGGCGCCTGCATCAGGGCTGAGATGTTCCGCACACCCACGAGCCTCAGTTCGCCATCATAGGGCGGCATAACCGAGAGAACGGTTATCGAACCATGCTCGGCCCGGGCAAGCCGGCAAGTTTCTTTGAGAGCGTGGAGGCTCGCGGGCGAGCCGTCCACGGCGACAAGGATGCGTCTAAACAGTCTGTTCGACATGCTGCAATTCCTTCTCTTCAACCAGACCCGCTCTCCGTTCCTCCCGCTTCGCTTTCCACATGGCGCCGAGAATAATCACGGCTCCGACCAGTAAGGCGACGCACATCGTAACGAAACTGCAGGCCATAAGGAATCCTGTTGTGCTCTTTCCAATGGAGACAAGCTGAAGCTCCGCGAGGTACGTCGGTATGGCCATAGCGCGGCTCACTGCCACCATAAGCATGATGGTACCCATCACGACCTTGATAAGGTGGTCCTTCACATAGGTGGTTCCGATGGCGCCAAGTTGAACGCCGAAGAGCGATCCGGCAAGAATAATGAGAGTGAGTCTGATGTCGATCATGCCATTGAGCGCCCACTTGATCGAACCGCCGAGACCCATAAGAAAAGCGATGACCAGCTCCGTTGCAGAAGAAATCAGTCCCGAAGCTCCGACGACGTATATCATCCCGGGGACGCCCACGAACCCGCCCACCGCGATTGTGGCGGCCAGCATTCCGGTGGCCAACCCGACGGGTATGGTGAACCACAACGACATGGTTACATTGGCCGTCTTGAAGTGGATCATGGGGGGAAGGTTGATGCGCTGAAGCCATTCGGCGAGCTTAGAGGGTTGCTCTTCGTTGCCGGACTTTGAAATCTTCCACGCGTCGTAGAATACGTAACCACCTACAGTCACCAGAACAACGACGAATGACACGCTCACGTAGAGATTCGAACCCGCCTCACCCCATCCCGCCAGGACATACTCCTGAATCTTGATGCCGATCTGTACTCCAACGGTTGCCGATGCCGCCATCAGCAGGCCGAGCTTCAAATCCACCTGGCCGTACCGCCAGCGTTTGTACGCACCGACCATTGCCTTGGGGAATTTGTGGCACATGTTGCTGGCCACTGCAACGGCAGCGGGCACGCCGAGGCTCATCATTCCCGGAGTCAGCACAAACGCGCCGCCCGAGCCGATGAAGCCGCTAACAAGTCCTCCAATAAAGCCGACGACAAAGAGGAACGATGCGTTAAGCCACGTGAGCTCAATGAATTGAAGTCCTTGCAATCCAATACTCTCCATATCAGTCTCCTTGGACGAGTTGTCGAGATTACGTATTCATATAGGCGCGCGGGCGAGGTCTCTGCCGTTGAGCCGGCCTGGGTTGAGCCGCGGGCCTGACTTCCGGCCTCTTCTGTGTCGCTTCTATACCCAACAGTGACCAGACATTTCCGGCAAATGCCGCGTGCACAAAAGAAAATGCGAAGACCGTGAGTATCGGTAAAGCCGCATAGACCATTCCCTTGGTGAAGTAGGTCATGACAACTGCGCTGTTCATGAACAATACCGTGTACATGGCAGCTGACAGTGCCCCGAATGCAATGGTCTTCACAATCAGTTGGTTCCGTTTGGCGGCATGTGACCGACCCATATGTTCCTCCTTGAATCTGTTTTGTGATATCGTTTTTCCCGCTTGATCGCGGAATCAAGTCCGTACGGCCGGCCGTTTGGCAGACCGCTCCCGTCGCCCGGCACGCTTGACCGCTCTGTGGTCGGGCCGCTCCTCGAATTCTTGCATCAACTTCCGGGCAGTCTCCCATTCGCCGGCTTCACAGAATGTCACGCCCACGGCCATTGCTTCCAGTTTCTCCAGCCATCTCATTTTCTAATCCTCCAGACGAGCCGCAAACGGCTTTGATCGGCTCTTGCGTCATTACCGGCCCCTTGTGGTTAAGGCGCCGGCCTTGTTTCATTGTCGACGGTTCCGTTGTCCGGATCACGGGTGCGTCGGCCTTGTACAAGACAAGTTTCGTGCCAACTTTCGCGGGAACAGCTATGCCGGCGACATTACGATGGAATGCCGATACACATCCCCAAAGGAGGACGACCGGTCTTCATAGGAGACTGTTCCAAACGGGAACGGCTTTAGGAGACAATTGAGATACCATGCTGACCATCAGTGCTTGGGAGGTGTTTCGTACGCCGGTGCGGCCGTACCATATTGGAACGGATCGGAGCGCCCCTTCCGGCAGTGCGACTGCTATCGGATACCCGCACGCGCCCCGAAACAATTTCCCCGGAATTGCCGTTATTCAACGCAGAGTTCCGACGCGTCTCCTGTCTCATGGGAACCGGCCCTGAACCGATGGAGCACGACTGTTTTTTTGCCGTGGTCTACGGAAGCCCTGTGTGATACGCTGGATACTTACAAAGGGTGCCGGGTCCCTTACGTAGATTCTTTTGTGCCGATGGGGGACGCGGACGCGGAACCTATTACGGGCTTTCACCCGAGAAATCGGGCGAACCCAATTCCGAATCGGGAAAACCCAAAAAAATATGAGGATGAGAAGGCCAAAGGGAATAACAATCAATGATCCCCAAGGATGAGGATGTTCTTGGAACAAGTGTCGAATTCCTGGGCAGGGGCTTCAGATGACGCTCTTGCAGGATGACGATGTGGACACTACGGAATCAAAATGGTAACGGCGGAAACTGATGAAGGTCATGGAGGCCGGCTATGACGAGCAAGTCGGACCCTATCCGGGAAGCCCTCAAGCTATCTAACGGAGCCCGTTTTTACAAATGCTCGCTCCAAGTGAATCCGTTCGATTATGTATCCAGGCATAAGAACGGGAGCCGATTCTCCAACGAGACGGACTACAACACTGCCATGATTGAAGCCTGCAAACAAAAAGGAATTGAGATCATAGCCGTGACGGACCACTACCGAGTGCGTACGGCGAGAAGCCTCTTGCAGGCCGCGCGGGAGGCCGGCATTCATGCATTCCCGGGCTTTGAGGCAGTGACCAAGGACGGGGTGCATTTCTTATGTCTTTTTGACCCACAGAAGGATCTGGATTCCCTGGAAAGGGTGCTAGGCGACTGCGGGGTTCACGATGATTGCACAGAATCACCGCTAGGCAAGTATGATGCCGGCGAGCTGCTCCGGGAATCATACAACTGGGGAGCAATTTGTGTCGCAGCACATGTCGCTGCTGACGGTGGACTGTTGAAGTCCCTTTCCGGACAGTCGAGGATCAATGCCTGGAAGTCCGCCCATCTGCTCGCCTGCTCGTTACCTGGGCCGGTTTCAAATGCTCCGGACAATTTGCGGCCAATCCTCGAAAATAAGAACGCCGACTACCGCCGGGATGTCCCGCCAGCCATAATCAATGCCCAGGATGTCTCCAGTCCGGAGGACTTCGATAAACCCGGCTCTTCTTGCTGGATAAAAATGTCGGAGATATCCGTTGAGGCATTGCGTCAGGCTTTTCTAGATCCTCAATCGAGAATCAGACTTGCCGGCGATGCGCCCCCGGAAGAGCATTCAGAATTGGTCGCCCTGGCCTGGCAAGGTGGATTCCTGGATGGTGCAGCTATTCATTTCAATGAGAACCTGAATGTCCTGGTGGGTGGAAGAGGAACTGGCAAGTCCACGGTTGTGGAAAGCCTCCGCTACGTTCTAAGCCTTGAGCCACTTGGCGAAGAAGCTCGCAAGGCACACGAAGGAATCATCCGGAACGTTTTGAAGAATGGCACAAAGATCTCTTTGATTCTCCGCTCCCACCGACCGAACACGCAGGAGTATCGAATCGAACGCACGATTCCCAATCCGCCTATTTTGAGAGATTCCAATGGGAATGTCCTAAACCTGGCTGTTTCAGATATTGTCCCGCGAATGGAAGTGTATGGCCAACACGAGATATCTGAACTCACAAAGAGCCCGGAAAAGCTGACTCGTCTGCTAGAGCGTTTTGTAGAAATAGATCCAGCGTTGGACAGACGCAAAGGCGACTTGCGAAGACAGATTGAACAATCTCGATCCGGGATTCTCGATACAGACAGAGATCTGGCGCAGATTGAAGAGCGTTTAGCCTCATTACCGGCACTGGAGGAAACTCTTAAGCGGTTTCAAGATGCAGGCCTCGAAGAGCGCCTTAAAGAGCAAAGCCTTCTTGTACGCGAAGAACAAGTTGTGAGAACGGCTGAGGAACGCCTCGATCCTTACCGGCAAATACTTGAAGATCTTCGCCGGTCGCTTCCTGTAGACCAGTCGTTCCTTTCGGAGAGAGCCCTCGACGGACTGCCGGGAAGGGAGATCCTCGCGGAGGCAGGGGTAGTACTATCAAATCTGACTGCAGAGCTGGACACCATTGCCAAGCACTTGCTAAAGACAATCGGAATTGCCGAATCTGGTCTGGCGTCGGTCCGCTCCAGATGGGAAGAGCGGAAGAAGGTCGTAGATACGGACTACGAAGAGATTCTACGCGAACTTCAAAAATCCAAGGTGGACGGCGAAGAGTTCATTCGGCTTATCCGTCAAATTGAGGAACTTAGACCTCTGCGGGAACGGAGGATCATTCTTGGGCGTGCGAAGAAGGAGCACGAAGATCATCGCCGAAACCTTCTGGCTGAATGGGAAGACTTAAAAGCAGAAGAATTCAGGCAACTTGAACGAGCGGCAACGAAGGTGAATAAGCAGCTCGCCGAACGTGTGCGTGTTGATGTGAAATTTGCAGGTAATCGTGAGGCCCTGTTTAGACTCTTGAAAGATGGTGTCGGTGGCCGGCTGTCCGAAGCTCTAGATGCGCTTCACTGCAACGAAAGCCTTTCGTTGACGGCACTGGTGGACGCGTGTCGCCGGGGAAAGGAAGCCTTGGTCCAAAAGTTCAGGATTCCGTTATCACAAGCCGACAAGATTGCTCAAGCTCCACCCGACGTGATCATGCAATTGGAAGAGTTGGACCTGGAACCGACCACAGAGATCGAGCTCAACGTTGCAGCAGAAGGGCGGCCTGCCTACTGGCAGAAGCTGGATGATCTGTCTACGGGCCAAAAAGCCACGGCAGTGCTGCTTCTGTTGTTGCTGGAATCTGAGGCGCCCCTTGTAGTCGATCAACCGGAAGACGACCTGGACAACCGGTTCGTGACCGAAGGCGTAGTGCCGAAGATGCGAGAGGAGAAAAGACGGCGTCAATTCGTGTTCGCTACACACAATGCGAATATCCCGGTACTTGGGGACGCTGAACTAATCGTTGGGCTTACGGCTTCCGGTGAAGCCGGCCGGGAAGGGAAAGCACGTATTCCGCCTGAACACATCGGGTCTATTGACTCGCGATCCGTTCGAGAACTCGTCGAAGAAGTGCTCGAAGGTGGACGAGCCGCTTTTCAGATGAGACGACGGAAATACGGGTTTTAGGAGTCCCTCGGTGACAAAGACGGAGCTTCTGGAAATAATTGGTAATGGTGAGAACTCGGGTGTCGAGTTCAAACGAGATGACATTCACCCCGATTCGCTCGCAAAAGAAATGTCGGCCCTTCTCAATCTGGAGGGGGGGCACATTCTTCTTGGCGTAGAGGACGATGGTTCAGTCCTTGGACTGACCCGTGACCCTAAGAGAGCCGAAGAATGGGTGATGGAGGCAGCGCGGACTCACCTTCAGCCGGCAGTAATTCCATACTGGGAGAAGTTTCGCTGGGGCGATGCAAACGCCGTCGGTATTGTGAGCCTTCCGGCAGACAGCCCGGATAAACCCTACAAAGCCAGACGGGGGGCGGCTTGGGTTACCTACATTCGTGTTGGTTCCACGAGCCGGGAAGCCACCAGAGAAGAAGAGGCCCGCCTTTACCAGCAATCGGGGCTTGTGCGATACGACATACGTCCTGTGCCCGGCACCGGTTTCGCGGACCTGGATAACCGCAGACTTGTAAACTACTTCCGCGACATTCGAGGCCAGGATTGCCCGCACGAAGACGATGAAGAAGCATGGCGCAGCCTTCTCATCAACACCGACCTCATGCTGGAGGATAGAGGTCGAGCTGTCCCCACTGCGGGGGCACTCATCCTGTTTGGTCTAAGACCCAATAGGTACTTACCTCAGGCTGGTATTACCGCGGTTGCTTATCCTGGAACAGACAAAGACTATGCGGCCATGGAAAGGTCTGCGCTGCGCGGGCCGGCAGCAGCCCTGTTTTCGGCGACAGGAGACCTGCTTGAAACGGGCGTAATCGAACAAGCCATGGAGTTCGTCAGACGAAACTCACGTGTGGAAGCTCATATCGATGAAGGCGGCCGCCGACAAGAGCGCTGGGATTACCCTTGGGAAGCGGTGCGAGAAACGATGGTCAATGCAGTGGCGCACCGCGACTACACCATTGCAGTTATCGACGTCGAGCTGTCGATGTACGCCGACCGACTCGAAGTCATTTCGCCCGGGCGTTTGCCGAATACTGTTACCGTGGAGAAAATGAGAGCGGGTTACCGCGCGTCCAGAAACGAACTCATCAAGGAAGTCCTGCGTGATTACCGTTACGTGGAAGCTACGGGCCTCGGAGTGCCGCGCAAGATCATTCAAGGCATGCGGAAACACAACGGGACGGAACCGGATCTTATCGAGGAAGAGGATCGTTTCATCGTCCGTCTTTGGAAGGAAAGCAAGCAGTCATGATCCCCAAAGAATGCAAACGCCTTGCCGAAGTGGATTTCCCGATTTCTGAAGTGTCCCGGCACTCGGCTCGCGAGAAATCCATCCGGCACGGCCACCCATCCACTTTGCACCTGTGGCGGGCAGCGCCCGCCCTTGAAGATGACGGGCATCCCGCGCAGAACGCGGGACCGTCCCACGAAACAGGTCTAAGTGTTCTGTGGCGTAAATGCGGTCGCACAACCTGAGCCGCGGAAGATGACGGGCAGGGACGCCCGTCCCACGGTGTACGACCGGCTTGGTCTCTGTTCTTCGTAGCCCGGGCCTCCGTGCCCGGATCTTGTGCTTGCCTGCACCCGAGGCGGCAGCGAGACGAAAATGTGCGACCGTAATTAGGAAACGAAGCACATAGGCTCGGAACTCCCCGGAATTCAGAGGTTGTTCGCTGCCGGAGACGCGGGCGAGGAGATACAAAAATGGGATTCTTCCGTAAGACCGAACAGTCTCGGAACGCGGTTCCTCAAGAGATCACCGATCTTCGTGACAGGGTAGTCAAAGCGAAACTTCCGGAGCACGTCCACGCTGTCTGTATCAAGGAACTTGAAGGGCTCGAGCGCACCGATCCTTCGGTCGCGGAGTACTCCATTGCAGTCAACTACCTCGACTATATCGTTTCCCTGCCGTGGAACCGGTACACCGAAGACAACCTGGATATGGAAAGGGCCGAAAGCATTCTGGAGAAGCAACATTACGGATTGCAGCACGTCAAGGAACGTATTTTGGAATTCCTCGCGGTGCGGGCCATGCTTGTCCGGAAAGAGGCGAAACTGCTCGTCGTGGATGACGAAGAGGCGGCGCGGCGAAACATGGCACGGGCACTCGAGAAGGCAGGGTACTCGACAGCCGTTGCGGCCGACGGAACGGAGGCACTGGCCAAAGCCGAAGTGGAAGACTTCGACCTGGTCATTACCGATTTGAAGATGGAAAAGATGGACGGAATTCAACTGCTCGAATCGCTCAAGAAGGTCTCGCCGTCCACGGACATCATCATGGTTACCGGTTACGCAACGGTGGATTCGGCCGTATCCGCACTGACCAGGGGAGCAACGCACTATCTTGCCAAGCCGTTCCGGTTCGATGACCTGCGGGATACCGTCCGCCGCATCCTCGACAGGAAACGGTACGCACAGGTTGTCAAGGGACCGGTTCTCTGCTTTTCGGGACCTCCGGGCACCGGGAAGACTTCAATCGGTGAAGCGATTGCTGAGGCTATGGAAAGGAAATTTTTACGCATTTCACTTGCCG
This sequence comes from Pseudomonadota bacterium, assembly GCA_043806215.1. Lineage (GTDB taxonomy): Bacteria > Desulfobacterota > Desulfomonilia > Desulfomonilales > Desulfomonilaceae > JAVHLK01. The sequence goes on from JAZDHD010000113.1 coordinate 28,287, forward strand.
GTCTTCGCGACGAATCGGAACTGCGCGGTCACAGGCGAACGTACGTAGGAGCCATGCCGGGCCGTATCATCAATGAACTTCGTCGGATATCGCTCAAGAATCCCGTGTTCATGCTGGATGAAATGGACAAAGTGGGACAGGATTTTCGGGGAGATGCGGCGTCGGTCTTCCTGGAGATCCTCGATCCTCAGCAGAACCGGAATTTCGTAGACAACTATCTGGAAGTACCCTTCGATTTGTCTTCGGTTATGTTCATTGCCACCGCAAATGTGGTGGAGAAACTCCCCGGCCCTCTTCTGGATAGGCTTGAGGTGATCGCCTTCCCCGGGTACACTGAGATGGAGAAACGCAAGATAGCTCGCGGCTATCTGATCCCCCGCCAACTGAAGGATCATGGTCTCGATCATCGAGATGTCCGCTTCACGGAAGACGCTGTGGGAAGGATCATAGGGGACTACACGAGAGAAGCCGGTTTGAGGAACCTCGAGCGCGAGATCGCCGCCATCTGCAGAAAGCTGGTGCGAACCCGGCTCAAGACAGGGGGTTCTTCAGATCCGGTAACCGTCGACGACGATCTGGCAGCGGCACTGCTCGGACCAAGGAGATTCGTTCATGAAGTGACGGAATCCGAAGACCGGGTGGGAGTGACGACAGGACTTGTCTGGAGCGAGTTCGGAGGAGACATCGTTTTTGTGGAAGCAACAATGATGAAGGGCGAAAAACAGCTCATACTCACCGGCTCCCTCGGGGATATCCTTCGTGAATCCGCCCAAACCGCGTTGAGCTTCATTCGAAGCCGCGCCGACCTCCTCGACATAGATCCGGACTTCTTCTCGACCAGCGACATCCATATTCACATTCCTGCCGGTGCAATTCCCAAGGACGGTCCTTCGGCAGGGGTCACCATTGCCGCCGCGCTCATTTCACTGCTGACAAACCGCCGGGCTCGGCGGGATACCGCGCTGACCGGTGAAATTACCCTGAGCGGGCGTGTACTACCCGTGGCCGGCATAAGGGAAAAGCTTCTGGCCGCCCAACGGGCGGGGGTGAAGACGGTGGTTCTCCCGAGCAAGAATCGGATCGACGCGGATTCCCTTCCGCCGGAGGTCAAGGAAGGGCTGAACATCGTCTTCGTGGACGACATAGCACGGATCATTGATGTGGTTCTTCTCCCTGAGTGCTCCGATTCTTGAGTTCGATCACCGATCTTGTCCCGCGGGCATGTTGGGTGCCGGAGAAAATACCATTCGGGCACGGAGGCCCGGATCGAATGCGGCAAATGAACCATTAGTAACCCAGTCCCCGGGCGGCGGAAGACGCGAGATGCACCCGCACTCCTTTCACACCCGGTATCTTTGCTGCGGCCCGGTTGTATTCCTCCTCCAACAGGGCTTCCTGAATCAGCGGAATCTCCACGTCCACGGTGAAGATGCCGTCTTCGACTTTAACCACTTCGCAAGGGTAGATCGCGCGGAGGGTCGTCTCCACCAGGGCGGCAAGCCTCAGTTCGTCCGTCGCTTCGGCGGCCGTGACCTTACGGAGATCCATGGCAATGTCTTGGGGACTCGCGTTTTGAGCCTTCGTGGCGGCGTGTTCCGCAGTCTCCCGCACCTGCTCAAAGTTGGAATTCACGACACGCATGGCTTCTTCCTCCTCTCCGATGATTCCGGGTCGGCCCAACCTTTCACCCGGGGTTTAAGATCCTTCGTTAGGCCGCCTTGCACAGCAAAGGCAATTCTCGTGCCACGCGGCTCACCAAAGATAACCTATTGATGTTCCACATAGTTGCTCCATCAAAGATCATCAACCCCGGGGGATGATCGTGTCGCGTTGTAAAACATGCACGCGTTCACGTCACTGCGTATTGACCGTATGACGCCCAGTGCAAGCGCTTTCCGCTGCAGTTGCAAAATGAAGCACTTCCTGCAACAAGCG
>JAZDHD010000114.1:0-3041 GCA_043806215.1 Pseudomonadota bacterium
TCTATTCCCAGGGCGGCGATTACCGTCCCGTGCCGATCTCTTCCCGCTTCTTTGTTGTAGAAAACCATGTGTGCCCTCAAGCAATCTCTCGAACTTGACCGGAGCCGTCTCCACGGCGAACGGTTACGGAACCTTCCCGGCCGCGTGATCGTCATCCAATGACGGCAAATGCTCTTTTCGTACTCTCATACCAGGGTTCGAGAGAGCGGGCAAGACTTGTCGTGAGAGGGGTCAAGCTATAGTGACGCCCCTTGAATACTGCGGACACCTTCACGTTTGTCATTGCGAGCCGTAGGGGTAGGCCCCCGTGCCTACCCTGGGCGGCCACAGGGGGCCGCCCCTACGAGAGGGCGTGGCAATCTCAACCTTTCATGAAGCATTGAGATTGCTTTCCCGCGTTCTGCGCGGGAAAGCAATCCTCGCAATGACAGGAGCGACCGACGGGATCCTTGAGGAACTGGGTTAGGATCGCCGCGAAATTCAAAGAGCGTCACTATAATACCGTCATCTGACTTCCCCTCTGCCGTACGGGTCCTTCACGATCCTCATCTTCACGCAGGCGACTCCGCTTCCCGGGTTGCGGCAGCGCTTCAGTCCGAGGGCATCTCCATTGCACTGAATTCCGGTTGACGGAGGGGCGTTCGGTAGGGTACCCTGAAGGAGCGACAGTAGATGCTTTTCCGTTGGCAAGGCCTCGGAAACGCTGCTCCCGGGTCTTGCAGGGAGGCGCAACAATTCTTCTTGGGTCAAAGTAACCAACGGGCAACCGTTCAGCGGGCCCCGTAACTTCCGAGCCGGCAATACCGCCGCATAATGCCGATGGATCTCTTCCAATGAAGCGGAGACCGCACATTCCGGACACCATGCATTTCCTTCGCGTGTGAAGAACGACGAGAAAGGGGGCTGTTTACCATGCCGGTCAAATTCGAGACAAATGAGAGAATTGCGATCCTCACCATCAGTCGACCGCTCACCATGAACGCTCTCGATCAAGAGGTCCTGGATTCACTGAACAAGGCCTGGATCGAATTTCGCGACAATCCCGAACTTTGGGTAGCCATTGTCACCGGTGCCGGCGGCAAGGCCTTTTGCTCCGGAGCAGACATCAAGTACTTGGCCAAGTACCATCGAACCAAGACCGCTATCGAACGGAAGCTGAAAGCCGATACGGAACCCGGGCTGGGAGGGATCACACGTAACCTTGAGATATGGAAGCCCATCATAGCCGCAATCAACGGGTATTGCCTGGCAGGCGGTCTGGAAATAGCCTTGGCCTGTGACATACGCATCGCCTCCGAAACCGCTACCTTCGGACTCCCCGAGGTAAGCCGCGGGATCATACCGGGGGCAGGGGGGACACAGAGGCTTCCCAGGCTTATTCCCGTGGGCAAGAGCCTCGAGATGATCCTCACCGGCGAGAGTATCGATGCGCAGGAAGCCTATCGGCTCGGGCTGGTCAACAAGGTCGTGCCGCCCGATCAATTGCTCCCCGAAGCTATGAAACTGGCCGAACGGATCTGCCGGAATGCGCCCCTTGCCGTACAGGCCGCCAAGGAGGCGGTTTACCGGGGTATGGTTCTCCCTCTTTCCGAGGGATTGCGGCTGGAGCAACTACTGGCAGAGCCCGTTGTTCAATCTGAAGATGCAAAGGAAGGTCCGATGGCCTTTTTCGAGAAAAGGCCCCCGGTGTACAAAGGAAAATAGTGCGCCCCGCGATAGTTGAAATCGCTGCTCTGCGGGAACGACCCGGCAACGACCCCGGAGAAGAGAGCCTTCGCATGTGGGGGACCGGGGGAAAGGTTTCGTGCAACCTCCGGCCCACACGTGTGACGAGGAAACGCATGAGAGGTTTTACAGCCGTTATTGAAAGATGCCTGGACACCAGACTTTATGTCGGGTACGTGCCGGGTTTTCCCGGGGCCCACTCACAGGGAGAAAGCCTTGACGAGCTTCATCGCAACTTGCGAGAGGTGATCGAAATGCTCCTGGAGGATGGCGAACCGCATTTTGATACGGAATTCGTGGGCGTCCAACAGGTGATGGTGCCGTAGCACGGGCACCATTCCGGTCTTGCGCCCGAAACAAGTGATTGCCTTGGTGGACGCTCTCGGATTTAGAGAAGCTCGCCGGCGCGGCTCTCACAAACAGTACCGGCACGAGGATGGGAGGTTCACTACGGTGCCCGTTCATCAGGGCCGAGACATTTCACCGGTTCTCCTGAGACGGATAGCGAAAGACATCGGGATCACAGTTGATGAACTGCTTGCGGCCCGGTAGTCGGCACATCGAAAGGGTCGGCAAGGCAAGCATGGACATAACATCTTGATCTCCCATCGTTGCTTCTATGGACCAAGAATGACCATGCGTATCCGTCCTTGCTTTTCAACCTTGCGTACGCAAATCCCCGATGAGCCCGATTCCTCGAGCCTCTAATAGAGAGGTCGAAACGTCTTCCAGCCGAACCGGCACCTAAACCGGCAATAATCTTGTTCTTGGCGTTAACAACGTATTGATTTATAATGACTAAGATACAAGAAACTACCGGCAATGGGAAAAACAAACCATCGTATGGTTGTCAAGCAAAGTATAACATTGATGGAACCGATGCTGCCGCCGGACGGTGAGAGCAGACTGGAAATCCGAGACAACCCGGAGCCCGTTTCTGCTTGCCTTCCCGATTGATGCCATAGAGCGATGGTTTCCAAGGCTCTATCCGGTGACTTGACGTCACGGGGAGCCTCAAGATCATCCAATGGCTTCCGACAAACCCACATGATCGGGGATCACAACTGACCATGAAAATCCCTCGGTGTTCCGGCCCGAAGACCGGGCAGAGCCCGGCGGCCAGGCATTCCCAGGCTGTAGGGGTCCCGCGCAGAACGCGGGACGGCCGCCCGGGTAGGCACGGGGAAACTGTCTCAAAACTCCGGCACGGAGACAAATCGTAGCACGATGCGGATTCATTTTCGTCACGCAATGCACGACGGGTTGCCTGCTCGTCGCGGACGTTTGCTGCAGACCTCTGTAGGGGCGGGTTTTAC
>JAZDHD010000115.1:0-12528 GCA_043806215.1 Pseudomonadota bacterium
ATAGTGCTACGATGAGGTACTCGAGGTCTTGGCGCCGGCGCAGATGTGGACGTGATTATGGGGGTCGCCATGCATAAACCAAACGAGCCTGGCTACAACCGGCCGGACGTTTTTCTCATTGATGACCGGCGCTGAGCGACGGTAGGACTTCTCGACAATTTCGACGATGCGGGAATGCCGGGTGAAAGGAGCTAATCTCATTGAGTTGGTACCCGGGACTACGCGATATACAGCGGCATACCGATTGGTCGAAAGGAAACTACCGTAATATAGGGGAGACGAGACAGGCCAACACTCGTATCTAGGCGACAGGAGCTTCGTGATCAGCACCGCTGTATACTTTCGCAAGCGAATGACTAGCACCATTGGCGGGACTGACGAACGGACGACTTAAGCCAAAACAGGACAGCATGGAGCCAAACGAGAATGAAATTCAATACGGAAGCCATTGCAACGTTGCTAAAGGGGGGGGAGTCCGAGACTGTCGAGTTTAAGACGAGGCTTCCCGCCGGTGATACCGTTGCGAGGGTTCTCTTGGCGTTCGCCAATACCAAAGGAGGAGTGTTGATAATTGGTGCGGCGGACGACGGGGCCGTGATAGGTGTGCCGGAAGATGATGTTGGACCATCGATCGAAAGACTTAATAGGATCGCTGCGTCACTACTTCCCTTCCCAATTGAGGTCTCGTGTGAGCACCTCGAAGGAAAGACCGTTATTGTCGCTTCGGTAGATAGCGCCCCTATTTACCTTGGTCCCATTACGTCATCAAGGGGTGAGATTTACGAGCGATCCGGCGAGAACGTGGTAGTTCTGAGGAGTCCTCCACTCGATAAGTTAGTCCAGGCACAAGGGAGAATCAATCGAAAAAAGCAATCACTCGCGGCCTTCGTAGCCATGTCGTTTCGCGAAGAACAAGAACCAGCTCTGGTCGACTATTTCGAGGCAATTAAACGTGCATCTGCAAAATTGACCGGCGTCATCGAGGTCAATCTGACTCGCATGGATTTGGTGGAAGGTGATTACGAAATATCCCAGAAGATCATGGATGAAATCGACACAGCCGATATCATCATAGCTGATCTCACGCTAAACTCCCGTAACGTGTATTATGAACTCGGGTACGCCAGGGGAAAGTGCAAAAGAGTCATCCAAACCGCTAGAAAAGACACCCAACTAGAATTCGACATACGAAGTTGGCGTACTGTCATCTTCAGAAACGCAACTGAGTTGGAAGCGAAATTGGTGCCGGAGTTGCAGACGGCTATCGCTGAGTTGTTTAAGGAAAACGGCTGAAGATGCACTTCACGCGGCCAGCGTGATACGATGCGCGCTTGGGAGCATTTGATTCGATCTGAGGCCTGTTACCTCAAACGGATGCCCCTGGGAATCGTATCACGCTGAGATTCCCGATGCGCCGTAAGAGGCGTGTAGGCTGACAAAGGAAAATCAGCAGGCTCGTAAGCTCGCGGCTCTGCGAAAGGATTAGACAGATGTGCAGGCAATTGCAGTGTCTCATTCCAGCAGCACTTTGGCCTGAACGGCAGACCACCGAGGCTAACACATTGCCTTTGCACCTGATCTCCGGGTCAACTCCCGGGATTCATTGCCGTGTGGAACGACTCACCCGAATGCAGGGCCCTGGCAGAGGGCCAATTGGTTGCCCAACCAACGAGAGAATTACCCCTGGACCGGCACCTGGTGCAGCAGGGTCTCGTCTTCCTGACCGGAGCGGCCTCCGGAATGATCATCGGTGTTCTCAAGGATGTGATCAAGGAGGATGTACCAGGGCTCCTGCAAATGAAGCTGCCAAGGGAACGGAGCGGGAAGAGTGAGTGGGTGTGCGTCATAAGACGACAATGAGATGTACCTGCGTCCTCAAGCGCATACTGTCGGGTCTGGGATTGGTCGGAGAGATTTTGAGGTAAGCGAGGAGTTTATTGAAAAAGAAACCCGCATGAGATGCCAAAACAAACCGATGGACAGAATGAAAGCGACGGGGTTATAAAGGCCTGAGCGCGCCCTTGGCAATCGCTCGCACTGCATGGTATGGGGCCGGAAACCGGAACTCCGTATCTTGTGTGGATCAATTCACGGTTCGTGAGCATTCACGGGAGAACGTTTGCACATGAAAACCGGTAATTTGGATTACTATGGGAGCAAACGCCGATGGGACCATATTGGTCATGATCCATACCTTCAAGAAGATTGGGGAATCATCATACGAAGTTCGAATCATCTCTGCTCGAAAGGCTACGAAGAGGGAAAGAGATCAGTACGAGGAAACAAATCCATGAAAAATGAGTACGATTTCTCCAAAGGGGAGCGCGGTAAATTCTATCATTCTGAGATCGAGTTGATGGTACCTGTTTATCTTGCCCCGGATGTGGCCGATTTCATGCGGGAACTCTCAGAAAGAAAAGGAACTGAGATCGAGACCATCGTAAACGAATGGCTTAGAAGGAACATTGATTTGGTGCAGAGCGCGAAATGAAGATCTCGGAAAACGGTAGGCCGGTGGGAACTCACCACGTTTCCCGTCCTACAGCACGACCCGTGTCAATCTCATGATGCACGTCGTGTTCCGTGATTTGATCCAGGAGATGCTTCAGGGTCACCCCCGGCTCGTCCACCACTGTTATGACGAGTTTTCCATCGGCCGCCGACAGATCAACCGGCGATTCGTTCCGCAGCCCAATTGGGGCGGCAAAGGATTGGGGGATGCGTATGGCAAGGCTGTTGCCCGCGTTTCCGAACACGGGTTTTCATGCCGGGCCTCCATCAGGCTGGTTCGACTCAGTGTTTCTGAAGTATGGCAACTATCTCGGAATGGCCTTTCTTTTCCGCGACGCTCAGAGCGGTTCTCTTGAGTTTGTCCCGTAGATGCGGATCCGCCCCTGCTTTGAGAAGGCTTCGGACCAGCTTGACACACCCCTTCTCCGAAGCCCACATCAGAGCAGTCCAGCCGTTCTTGGACTGTGCGTTCACATCCGCGCCTTTTCCCAGCAAGGTTTCAGCCGCTTCCAACCGGCACATTTTGCCGGCGTCCATGAGCGGGGTAACTCCGCTGTCTGTCACGGCGTTGACCCGGGCTCCGTGTGCCGACAGCAGTTTCACCAGGTTCGCGTTTCCTCCCCAGCTTGCGCAGTGCAGAGGGGTTGCACCTCGGCAGTCTCCGGCCTCGATGGAGGCACCCGCCTCTATGAGGGTCCGGGCTATATCTTCGCGTCCTTCCATGCATGCGATTGCAAGCGCTGTTTTGCTGTTTCCGCCGTTTCCGTTCACCGAAGCCCCGCGATCGAGCAACTCCGTGACGAGAGATCCCTCCCCTGCCTTCACGGCCGACATGAGCGGTGATCCCGATGCAGTCTTGGCATTAATGTCCGCGCCATGCTTCATGAGCAGCTGGGCTACCTCACGGTTCTTCCCTCGTATGGCAAGCAAGAGAGCGGTTTCTCCCCATGCATTCACCAGATCGGGATCGGCTCCGTGGTCCAGGAGCAGCTTAACCGTTTCCACATCCCCTCTCCGGCATGCGAGCATCAGTGAGTTGTACCCCCGGGCGTCTTGTGCGTTTATCTTGACCCCGTGCGTCAGTATCAGCTGCGCCAGACGTACGTCGGCTTGCTCGGCCGCAAGGTTCAAGGGAAGGTCTCCCTCCTTGTTCGGGAGGTCCGTGTTGGCATTGGCCCCGAGGAGCAGTTCCACCAACCGGGTCTTTCCCGACCGAACCGCGTCTGAAAGGGCCTGAGCCTTTATCTCTTCCGGTGCGGATGCCGCTAAAGGTTCCAGCAGGTTCATGACGTCCGTCTTGCCTGCTTCCCCGGCGAGGGCGAATGCGGTCCGACCGCCGGTGTCGGCGAGGTTCAGATCTGCTCCCTTGACCAGGAGGAACTCGGTCGCGTCTTGATGACCGGCCTCCGCAGCGAGCATCAGAGGAGTCTTGCCTTGCCGGTCCGTGGCATTGATCCGAGCTCCATGCTCCACGAGAAGCTTCACTACTTCGAGATTTCCCAGCCGAGCCGCATCCATCAGGGGTGTCTTTCCGTCAGAGGCCTTCGAGTCCGGGGCCGCCCCCGCGTCGAGCAGATACTTGGCAAGCGGCGTATTCCCCCGCAGACAGATCATGGCCAGAGGAGTCATGCCATGCTTGTCAGGGGTATCAACTCCGGCTTTGTGGTCCACAAGCGATTGTGCAATGGGTTTGCCGGCAAAGAGCACCGCAGTCATCAAGGGTGTCTCGCCCTCTTTGTTTAGCGCATTGACGTCTGCTCCAGCGTTGATCAGGAGCCGGCAAAGCTTATGATCCCACGATCCGGACGCCAAAATGAGCGCGGTATCACCATCCTCATCAGCGGCGTTTATGTCGGCTTTGTGCTTCAAGAGCAGTCGAGCTATCTCCCCGCGAGAGCCAAACCAGGTACCTGCTTCCATCAGAGCCGTCCAACCGGTAGAGGTTTGGGCGTTGGGATCTGCACCGCACTCGAGAAGCATCCGAACATTATCAGTAGCCGATCTCTTGATGGCTTCCATGAGTGCGGTTCGTCCATGCGTATCATGGGCATTGGCGTTCAGGCCCCGTTCGAGCTTTTCCTTGAGAAACACCGCAGATCGTTTCAGGGCTCGGTTGACTTCTCCGTAGTCGTACTGTGCCTCCTGTGGCTTGGTTGCTTTGCGCTTCTTGCCATACCGGGCTCCCACCCCTCGGAGTGCTTCCACGCCCTCATGGTCGCCTCGCTCGCGAGCATACGAGAGAGCGGTCATGCCGGTTCCGGATTCGGCATTCACCTCCGCTCCTTTGGCGACCAACAGCTTGACCAGCTCGGCTCCTCGTGCCCACATGAGAGGCGTACGACCTTCCCGGTCGGTACCATTCACATGCGCACCATGCTCTGACAAGAGCCTCACCATCTCCGGTTGCTCCTCGATCACTGCAAGGCTCAGCGGCGAAATGCCGTGCTCGTCCCTGCCATTCACGTCGTATCCCTTCTCGAGCAGCAGCTTCACCACGTCAATGGGGGACCGGTGGATTGCCAGGAAGAGAGCCTTGGGCCCCTTATGAGGCCTGATAGGAGGCTTGTCCGCGCCGGATGGGGCTCCCCAGAGGACGACCGAGACAATAGTGATCACGAGTATGGTACGACGGACGGATCTCTGTGGCATAAGTGCGTCTCCCGGCAAGTGCGACAACACCGGCTGTTTCATACCATGTGCCGCCAAACGAAGCTTGGGACGACTTGAGCGTCGGTCACTCGAAGCACTGATACTCCGGGTAATACATGAGTGAATCGACGTAGGCCGCCAAATCGTCGGGTTTCTCGTTCCGGGCCAACCCTCGCCGGTAGGCCAGATCCGCCACTTCTATCGCGATCGCCTTGGAAACCTCCCTGATTTTGGGAAGCGGCGGGTAGACTCGCCCCTGAGAAAGATCGGCGTAGGATACATGCTGCGCCAGGACTCGGGCGGCCGCCAGGAACATTTCGTGGGTGACGTGTTCGGCGCAGGATGCGATGACACCCAATCCTACGCCTGGAAAAATGTACACGTTGTTCCCTTGAGCGGGCACAAATGTGTGGTCGTGGATGGTGACGGGATCGAATGGACTGCCGCCGGCAAAGATCGCTCGGCCTTCCGTCCACGTGTACGCTTCTTGTGCAGTACACTCCGTGTTGGATGTGGGATTGGAAAGAGCAAAAACGATGGGCCTTTCATTGATGCGAGCCATGGCTTCGAGCACATCTCGTGAGAACATGCCGGGTTTCCCGGAGACCCCTATGATTGCCGTCGGCTTGAGCGTTTCCACACACGCGAGGAATTCTTTCATGAATTCATGGTCATGCGCGTAGATCTGTTTGTGCTCACCCAAGTCGGACCGACCTTTCACCACGAGGCCCTTGGAATCGACAAACCAGCAGCGGTCCCTCGCCTCCTGCTCGGAAAGCCCCTCGTCCGTCATAGCCGAAACCATCAAATCACCGGTACCAAGGCCTGCCTCTCCCGCGCCGAGAAACAGGAACTTCTGGTCCTTGAGCCCTTCTCTCTTAATGCGCATCGCCGCATAAATGCCGGCCAGCGCCACGGCAGCCGTTCCCTGGATATCGTCATTGAAACAACAAATCCTGTTCCGATATTTCTGCAAGAGACGAAACGCATTGCGATTGGCAAAATCCTCAAACTGGATAAGCGCCCCCGGAAACACCTCCTCTACCGCAGAGACAAACTCGTCCATGAATCGGTCGTACGGCTCCCCGCGCAGACGATGTTGCTTGAGACCAATATAGAGCGGGTCACTGAGCAGCGCCTCGTTTTCCGTGCCGACGTCGATGGTCACGGGAAGCGTCTGAAAAGGGTGAATACCGCCGCACGCAGTATAGAGGGCAAGCTTCCCCGAAGGGATGCCCATGCCGTCGGCTCCAACGTCTCCGAGGCCGAGTATGCGCTCCCCGTCGGTGACCACGATGATGCGGACATCGTGAATCCGAGCGTTGCGGAGAAGTTGAGCAACTTTTCCGGTATCCTTTGCCGAAACGAAAATACCGTGCGGTCTCCTGAGAATATAGCTGTACTCCAAGCAGGCTTGCCCGACCGTGGGGGTGTACACGAGGGGCATCAGTTCCTCCAGGTTTTCCAGGAGGAGCCTATAGAACAAGGTCATGTTGCGGTCCTGAAGGCCTGCCAGAAAGATATACTTATCCAGATTGTTGGGCTTTCTCCTCAGGTTGCCTAGGACCCTGATCAGCTGCTGCTCCATACTAATGACGCGGGGCGGAAGCAGGCCTTCAATACCCAACGCCTCACGCTCTTCTTCGGTGAAAGCCGAGCCTTTGTTAAAGGCAGGGTCTCTCAGCAATGCAATGCCCAGGGGGAGCCGTATCTTAATATTCTTCTTGTCTTTTTTCCGGCTCATCGAGTAGTTGATACCTCCGAACAAGATCATCGGGTTCCATCTGCCTCTTCCTAGACCTTTGGAGCCCCAAATGCAAGGGATCGCGGAGAGGCTTGAGCCGGGAATGTGCCGTATATCAAACACATCAACCGCCTTGGGCTTGCCTGCTAATCCGTCTCCTCGCCCGCCTCCTCCGTGCCGATCCGTATCATCTCCACCGAGGCAAGAATCCGCTTTGCATTTCGGTTAACCGCGGGAAAGTCCTCGGATTCGGCGTAGAGTTCCTGAGCGAGCCTGCCCAGCTCCTTTACCTTGGATCGATATTCCGTCAGTGATCCGGACGTAACCATGGTCTCAGCCTCCCTTCTTTCTCAGATCCTTGAACCGCTTTGCCTTTACCTCGAACCGGGGCAGACTTCCGAATGGGTGCAGTTCAATCCTGTACCCGAGATTGGTTTTCACCCGGAGTTCGGTCAGCAGCTTGGCCTTCATTTCCTCGGCACGCGACGCGGCATCCTCGGTAAGTTCCACTTTGAGGAGAATGTCATCCACATCACCCCTTTTATCCACCACGACCTCGTATTCGTCTCCGAAGCCCGCGATGGACCGAACCACGTCTTCAATGGCGGACGGAGCCAGAAGCACGCCCTTAACCTTGGTGATATCGTCGGAACGTCCTACTACGCCGCCCGGGAGGAGTCTGAACGTCCGGCCGCATTCACACCGCTCATCACTCCACTCAACGATGTCCTTTGAGTCGAATCGGATACACGGCTGAGCGATCCTATCCAGCGCAGTGATGATGAGCTTTCCGCGGCGGCCCGGCTCCGTGATGATTTCACCGGTTTCAAGGTCTTCGATTTCAGCGAGGAACATGGCCTCGTTGACGTGAAGCGCGCCGGGCTGCGCTTCGCACTCGAAGCTCCAAGCCCCGATCTCCGTCGCCCCTGCGTGATCGAAAACCTTTGCATTCCAGGCCTGTTCCATCCTCTTCTTCGTGGCCGGTATCAAGGCGCCGGGCTCGCCGGCACAGGTGATCCGCCGGATATCCAAATCAACCGCCGGGTTCAGTCCGAGCTTCTTCACGGCCGTGTCGGCCATTCCCAGAACATACGTGGGCGTGGCCATCATGGCGGTTGCCTTCAACTCCTGCATTTTGAGCAGCCTGGCCTTGGTGTCCAGGACTCCGCCGGGGATCGTCTCACATCCGATCTTCTCGCATGCGTAGTGCCCCGCCCAGTACGCGACAAAAACATTGTACCCGAAGGGAATGAACACTCGGGTGCTCGGCCGATACCCCTGGGCCCAGAGCAACGTGGCCCAGCAGTCGGCCCACCACTCCCAATCCTGCCACGTGTCCGGCTGGTATACCGGTTGCCCGGTGGTTCCGCTGGTCTGTCTGAACTCGGTCACCTCTTCCAGTGGAACGCAGAGCGCATCTCCGTAGGGAAACGGGTCTTTACGCTGGATTGGAAGCATCATGGACTTCTCGACCTTTGGAACGCGGCGCACGTCTTCAAGGGTACGGATGTCTTCCGGTGTGATCCCGGCCGCCTCATAGAGTGCGCGATGAAAGCGTGACTGGTCGTAGGCCCAGCGCACAATGCGCCTGAACTTCTTCAGTTGCAGCATTTCGATACGTTCGCGGGGGAGTGTTTCAAGATATGGATTCCAGTACACTGTCTTCTCGTTCATGAGAGATCTCCACTGATACCGGCTGCTCAAGACACTTTGATGTTCACGCTGAGCGCTGGAATATCGGTCTCATGATCACACATGAGGCACGTTCGTGTGCATTGAACAGCCGCATTGAATGAATTCTCCGTACACCGGATAGAGATCCGGTGTTCGGAATCATTGCTTTCGTGGGACGGGCGTCCCTGCCCGTCATTCCGTGCGATTAAGATCGTGATCGTTTGGACGCTGTTCTCACTGTTCATGTGTGAAGGATCTCGGCAGCGCTCAGCCCGCGCCGGAGGGTTCCCATCGTCCGTTGCGACAAACCCCCATGCTTCTGGGATCACAACTGACCATGAAAGCGCCCAGGGCTCCGAGCCGAAGACCGGGCAGAGCCCGGCGGATAGGCATTCCCAGGCAGGAGCCTGGGAACGAGAAGGAAGAGGACTTTCAGGTAAAAAAAGAGCGGTCACGGCGATTCCCCGAAAGCTCTTCTTGGAAGCGCGGTCGAATCCCCGCTCAGGCCTCGGACGACGGCTTGGGCCCTCTTGGCGGTGCGTAATCCGCCGCATCTCCATTCCGGTTCTTGAGATCTTCCAGATAGGCCTTAAACCGGTCCTCGGAGAACATCAGCTGCGAAACGCTGTCGCGTTCTCTTTCGGCACGCAGGTAATGGATTATCCTGTAGATAACCCAACCCACTCCGAGGGCCATGATAACGAGATATGTTATGCTGAGAATGTTCATGCTCATCCGGCACACACCGGTTCATACGACGGTTCGGTTCAAAGGCTGCGTCCGTGCTCACGTGCCCTTCACGTCATCGGCGGCCGATGCACCCTTCTTCCTTGAACCGGCACTCTTCCGGGCCGGGCTCTTTTCGCCGGCATCCCGCTTGACCTCCGGATCCTTTTCAAGCGCTATCTTGAGCACCTCGTCCATGTGACTAACAAACTTAAACTCAAGCTTGCGGCGGATATGTTTGGGGATCTCAACCAGGTCTTTCTCATTCTGCTCAGGTGCAATGACGGTGTAGATCTTGGCACGCAGGGCGGCGAGAGACTTCTCCCTGAGTCCTCCTATGGGAAGCACCCTACCCCTCAACGTAATTTCTCCGGTCATCGCCACGTCGGCTCTTACGGGAATGCCGGTCAGTGCACTCACCAGGGCGGTGCCCATGGTGACTCCCGCGGACGGTCCGTCCTTGGGGATCGCACCGGCAGGAACGTGGATGTGTATGTCCTTGGAGAAGTAGAATTTCTCTTTCATACCAAACCGGGACGCACGGGAACGGAAATACGACAGGGCCGCTTGCCCCGACTCTTTCATGACATCGCCCAGTTGTCCGGTAAGAAGCAGGGTTCCCTTCCCCTCCAGAGGGGTGGCCTCTATGTGAAGAACATCGCCGCCGTACGGAGTCCACGCCAGACCGGTTGCCACGCCGACTTCCGGGTCCCGTCTCTCCTGATCCGCCAGGAACCTGGGAACACCCAAGAACTTATTGAGATTCTTGGCCGTTATCCGAGGCACCTTCTTCTCTCCCTCGGCAATTTTCCTTGCGATCTTTCTGCACAGATTCGCGATTTCGCGCTCGAGGTTCCTCAGCCCCGCTTCCCGGGTATACTGATTGACTATGCCGAGCAGACCCTCATCCGTTATGTTGAAATCCTTGTCTCTGATTCCATTCTCTTTGACTTGCCTCGGGATGAGGTATTGCCTTGAGATCTTGAGCTTTTCTTCATCCACGTATCCCGAAAGCTCGATGATCTCCATCCTGTCCTTGAGCGCGGGGATAATCGGATCCGCCACGTTCGCGGTGGTGATGAACATGACCTTGGACAGATCGAACGGAACGTTCAGGTAGTGATCACTGAACGCATGATTCTGTTCCGGGTCCAGTACTTCGAGCAATGCCGCGGAGGGGTCGCCTCTGAAATCCGCGCCGACTTTGTCGATTTCGTCGAGCATGAACACTGGGTTATTGGATCCCGCGTTCTTTAGTCCCTGTATGATGCGGCCCGGAAGCGCCCCAATGTAGGTGCGGCGATGCCCGCGAATCTCCGCCTCGTCCCGGACGCCGCCCAGGGATATGCGGGTGAACTTGCGGCCCAGAGCGCGGGCAATGGACCTTCCCAGAGAAGTCTTCCCCACTCCGGGAGGTCCCACGAAACAAAGAATCGGCCCCTTCATCTGCTTGTTGAGCTTCCGTACGCCGAGGTACTCGAGGATCCTGTCCTTGACTTTCTCCAGATTGTAGTGATCTTCATCCAGGATCATCTTGGCGTTCTTGATATCCAGCCTGTCCCGCGTCGATTTGGACCACGGCAGTTCCACCATCCAGTCCAAGTAGGTGCGGATGATCGAAGCTTCGGCCGCGTCGGGATGCATCTGCCCCAGTCGGCTCAGCTGCTTTTCAGCTTCTTTCTCGACGTCCTTGGGTATCTTCGCCTTCGCGATCTTTGACCGGAACTCTTCTATTTCTTTGGTTTTTTCGTCAATCTCACCGAGCTCCGACTGGATGGCCTTCAATTGCTCCCTCAAGAAGTATTCACGATGGGTCTTGCCCATCTCTTCTTTTGCCTGGGTCTGAATCTTGGCCTGCATGGCCGAGAGTTCCAGTTCTTTGGAGAGCAGTTCGTTGACTCTCTTCAGCCTCTCCAGCGGATCGATGATCTCGAGAATCGCTTGCGATTCGTCCACCCGCAGCTTAAGGTTCGAGGCGACAAGATCCGCCAGGCGGCCCGGCTCCTCAATGGAATCGAGGATGGCCACTGCGTCCGGGGATATGATTCCCCTTAACTGGAGAATCTTCTCGGAACTCTCCTTTACGGAGCGCATCAAGGCCTCTATCTCTATCGTAATCTTGACCGGCTTGGGCTCGGCAATCTTGTGCAACCGCACGGTAAAGAACTCCGGCGAATCCACGTACTCCTCGATCCGCGCTTTGGCCAGGCCCTGCACGAGGATCTTCACTCGTCCGTCGGGAAGTTTCAGCATCTTGACCACCATGGCCACGGTGCCGATGTCAAAAATGTCGTCGGGCTCGGGATCCTCATCCGTAGAATTCTTCTGCGCTGCGAGGAAAATCAGCCGGTCCTTTTCCAGTGCTTGCTCCACGGCCTTAATGGATTTATCCCGGCCGACCATAAGGGGAAGAATCATGTAGGAATATATCACCACATCCCGCACGGGAAGCATGGGCATAACATCGGGGATGTCCGAGAAGTCGACCTGCTGAGTTCTTGGCGGCTCCTCTTCGCTAAAATCGTCAACCCTATCCATCTCGTCGGCCATTGGCGCTCTCCAGTCTGGCTGTATACGTCGTTACCTTGGCAAAACCGGTCAATTTTCAATTCAAGGGCCTCTTGCACCTTCGCATCTTCGGAAAAAGTTGCCCTTAACTACAGATATATGCGATATACCTCCGGTGTCAAGCCAAGATCTTGCTTTTTTCCGTCTGCAAACCGCTAATATTTGTTTTACCTGGATGTCTGCCTTCTTCTCGATCCCGGGCTCCTCCCCATAGATGCCGGCTTTTATGTCCTTGGTCGGGAGGACCCCTATCCTGAAGGACATTTCCTCTTGTTCCCCCTTTGAAAAAGGGGGCTAGGGGGATTTATGAATCAGAAAAATCCCCCCTAACCCCCCTTTACTAAAGGGGGGGAATCTGAGAACTCCGGCAATGCCGGATTAAGTTGGCGCTTATGGGGCTCCGCCTGGTAACGCCCGTCTTCCGGGCTCTGCCCGCTCTTTGCCCCGGAAGTCTGCTCCGTGCCTGTTTTTCATGGTCCGTTGTCACCGGGCTGCCACGGCGGTTCCCCGGGCAGCGCCGAAAAGAACACCCTGCCCGTTCATTTTTGTTGTATTGTCTTTGTCCGGCCGTCCTGGCCCGGTACGCTCCGATACGAGGTCCCGGCCGGATGTCCGGCTTCCGGACCGCCGACATCTTGGAAGGTGAATACATGGAC
>JAZDHD010000116.1:0-17553 GCA_043806215.1 Pseudomonadota bacterium
GCCCGACCTGTCGAAGCGGTTGAGGGAGTATTTTGGACTAATCGACAGCATGGAACAACAAACGGCTCTGCAATTCATGGAAACGGTTTTTCAGTATCTGGGGGCCGCAAGGGAAAGGGTAAGGCCGGAGGACGTGGGGCAAGCACTTAAGGATTCACTGGGGAAGAAGGGAGAGATTTACATGTACAGCCTTGCAGATAAATGGATCGACGAAGGTGTCGAAAAGGGAATGCAACAGGGAATGCAGCAGGGAATACAACAGGGAATACAACAAGGAGTAGAACAAGGAGTGCAACAAGGAATGCTGAGGGGTGTAGCCTCCCTGACGATTCGGCTACTCACCCGCCGGTTCGGTGAGTTGGACGAGTCCACACAAGAGCGTATTCAACAGTTGCCGTTGGAAGACTTGGAACGCCTGGGTGAAGACCTCCTGGATTTCCCGGACAAGTCCGCACTCGAGGATTGGCTGGACAGAGCAGCCCCTTAGGGGGAATCAGAAGAGATTGAGCCGCCAAGACACAATGTCACCATGCCGGCTCGTTTGACCCCTCGTCTCTCAAGGGCGGTTCTTCTCCAGCCAACACATCAGGGAAAACAATGTCCAGATCTGTCTGTTGTTGTCCCGTGTTCCCTCCATGTGCTCCCGGAGCAATCTTTGGCAATAAGCTTCGTTGAGCATTCCGGCGGCCCGAATCCTGGTCGTGGAGAAAAAGTCGAGCAGATACGGTTTGAGTTCATGCCTGATCCAGTGGGGAAGGGGAGGCGTGAAGCCCCGCTTCTTGCCGCGTTGGATGGCCGGAGGAAGGAGGCTCTTCACGGCCCTGCGGAGCAACCTCTTGGTTTGCAGTCCTCTCGACTTGACCCGGGGCGGGATGAGCGCCAAACGCTCGAAGAGTTCATGGTCCAGTAACGGCACCCGGGCCTCCAGGGAATTGGCCATGGTCATCCGGTCCACCTTGACGAGGTTGTCGTCGAGAAGGAACGTCTTCGCGTCCACGTAGAGCAGCCGGTTCAGCGGATGGGCATGCCGGGCGGTTTGGAAATGCCGGTCGAAGACCTCGAAGCTGTCCCTCAAACCGTTGCCGAGGAACTCCGGGGTGCACAGCGCCTGCTTCTCCTGTTCGTTGAAAATCACCTTCCACCAGTAGTGGCCTTGCTCAAAGGGCATTTCCGCTCCCGTGACGAATCTCTTGGCCTTGTAATCGAAACTGATCCGTTCCATGGAAGTCGGGAGCGCTGCTGCCAGCGGACCGATGAGACCTTCCCGGATCCAACGGGGGATCATCCGGTAGATTCTGCTCACACGGTACGCAACGTGCGTCGGGTAACCCGCGAATGCTTCGTCGCCGCCGTCGCCGGTGAGCACCACCTTGACGTGCGCGGCCGCCATCCGGGATACGAGAAACGTGGGAATGCAGGAATAATCCGAGAAGGGCTCGTCAAAGAAGTTGACCAGATCCGGCAGAGACTCCACCATGTCCGGGCGGACCACTTCTTCCCTGTGTTCCGTGCCGAGAATCCGCGCGACCAGACGGGCATCTTCGGATTCGTCGTACGACTTGCGGTCGAAGCCTACCGTGAACGTTTTCAGCGGTACGTCGAGTTTCCGGGTCATTACCGCGGCCACCGTAGTGGAATCCAGGCCGCCGCTGAGAAGCGCCCCCACCGGCACGTCCGCGATCATGTGGCGTCGGATGGCGTTTTCGAGAGCTTCGAGAATCTCCTCTTCGTAGTCGAGGTCGTCCCGGCCTTCCTCTCCTTCGCAGGGCAAAGGGATATCCCAATACTGCTTGATCTGCATTCCTTGCGGGGAACAGGTGAGGGTGCAACCGGGCGGAAGCTTTCTGATTGCAGCGAAGGCGGTTGCCGGGGTGGGAACGTACATCAGTGAGAGATAGTCGTGCAGCGCCTGAAAGTCCGGATCCCGACCGACCGGTGTCGCGAGTATCGCCTTCATCTCACTGGCGAAAATCAAATGACCGCGGGGCTTATACGAGTAGAAGAGCGGCTTGATGCCGAGCCTGTCTCTGCTGATAAAAAGGGTCTGTTTCGTTGAATCCCAGATCGCGAACGCGAACATGCCGCTGAGCCGGGTCACGCACTCTTCTCCCATCTCTTCGTAGAGGTGGAGGATGACCTCGGTATCGGATTTGGTCCTGAAACAATGTCCCCGGGAGACAAGGTCGGACATCAGCTCCGGATAGTTGTAGATCTCCCCGTTGTACACGATCCAAAGCGATTCATCCTCATTGGTGATCGGCTGCCGGCCGCCGTCCAGGTCGATGATACTGAGCCGTCTCATGGCCAGCCCCACGGGGCCCTCCGTGTAATACCCTTCATCGTCCGGTCCGCGGTGAACCAACGTGCGGTTCATGGTTTGGAGAAGCGTCCGGTCGACTACGGATTCCGGGTCCAACTGGAATATGCCGCAAATACCGCACATGGTCAGGCGATCCTAGTCCCGTTCCCGCAAACGGAGAGAGGCGAACTGGTCCAGGATGAGACCGAAGAAGATGATGTTGATGCCTCCGGCCAGGAATAGTACCGTGCCGCCGGAGAACAGGGCGAAAAGGATGAGATTTCGAATGGTAAGAACAATCCCGGCCAAGACCAGGGCCAGACCGACAGGGAAGAAGATTTTGTTCGGGTTCGCCAGGGTGATCACGCGGAGAATCAACATGAGGAATCTGAAACCGTCTCTAAACGGCCTGAGATTGCTGTTCGTCCCGGGCGGACGCGGCTTGACGGTTATCGGGACGAATGCCGCGTTGTAGCCGGCCATGATGAAACTCAGGGTGCTCGTGGAAGGGAACGAGTACCGGTTGGGATAAATGTGCAGAAACTTCTCTGCCGTGGCGTGGCGGAATGCACGGAACCCCGACGTTAAATCCGGGATGCTCTGTTCGGCGAGGAAAGAGGCGAGACTCCGTAATGCCATGTTGCCGATATTGCGCAGCCGGGAGCCGCCGTCGGACCCAAACGAGCGCGCACCCACAACGAGGTCGAATTCATTCAATTGATCCAGCAGAGCGGGGAGCTCCCGGGGATCGTGTTGTCCGTCGCCGTCAAGGACCGCAACCCTGCCGCCGGATATGAACCGCAACGCAGTCTTGATGCACGCCCCGTTTCCCTTGTTCACCGGATGAGAAATCACGTCCGCACCTTCGCCGGCCGCCGTTGGGGCCGTGCCGTCCGAGGAGCCGTCGTCGATAACCAGGATCCGGGCAGACGGGACGTTTTCCCGAACGCTGCGGATCACCGTCGTTATGGTCTTCGCCTCGTTGAAGGCAGGGATGACGACCGTAATTGCGTCGGCCTCGCCGTCCATGGAGGGGTTCTTCTTAGGATGCTCAATCATTGCAAATTCATACCGTGCAGGGCGGTTTCTGTCGGGTGTTTCAGGTCCTGATGGAATACCATCTACATTGGCGTGTGTCAAAGTCTATCGGCGGGCCCGGGAACGGTTGGTGGCGGTGCAGGGACTTGAACCCCGGACATAGACAAAATATGGCTGTAATTGCGGCATGTTGAGAGAGTCTTTTTCCGGTTGCGGACACTTTGCGGACTCGCTTGTCATTTCAACACATTACTTCCGCTTCTTCGCTGAAAGAGGCTTCACGGGCGCTTTTCGTTGAACCTGCCGGAGTGGGGTCACTGCCAGATGGGTGTACCTCTTGGTTTGCTCAAGGGTTGAATGCCCCAAAAACTTGCTTATGATCTGAATTGGAACGCCTCGATTACCGGCCTGAGATGCGAGAGAATGCCTTGTGCCTTGATATAGGGTAATATGTGCGACTCCCGCTGCTTCACGTGCAGCATCCCACTGTAGACGAGCCCAATTCCGGCCATGCGGCTCACCATTTCGGCCCGTGAATACAAAGCCCCCAGGATCAATGTGCCGTGGTCTTTCGAGGTAGAGCGTCTTCCACGTGGGGTCCAGCGGAATATGGCGTATTCTTTTCGCCTTCGTGAAAGGTCGCAAATCACTATCTGAAAAGGCCCGTTGAATGGTGACGACATCGTTTTCCAGGTCAATATCTTGATGCTGCAAAGCTCGTGCTTCTCCCGGCCGGGTGGCATGACAGGCCATGAAGAGGATCATGAAATATGCGTCGCCGGATAGGTGCTTGAAGATCTCCTCTTGCACCTCTTCTGACGCCCATTTCCATTGCGGCTCCGGAAGACTGCTTGCTTTGAATTCCAAGGGAAACTTGGGAACGGCTTCAATTACTTCTTCGTCGCACGCATCCTGGAAGAGCTTGTGCAGCGCAGACATGATGTTCCAAAGGGTTTTCGGTGAGTACTCGAGCTTCAGATAGAAGGTCTTGATATGTTTGCCGCGGATCTCCCTGATACTCATATCTTGAAAATACGGAATGAAGTGATTGCGGACGTAGTTCTTCAGTGAACCGTAATACGTGATGGAAAGCTCGCGACGCTCCACCTTGCGTTTGCAGTTCCCCAACCACTCTTCGGCATATACCGAGAAAGAGAGAAGAGACTTTTTTCTCTTGGCGTAGAAGTCGGGATCAAAAACGCCCCGTTCAATTTCGCCTTGAATTTGAGCAAGGGTCCAGTCAGCATGCTGACGACTGTAGAAACTCCTGTGCTCTTTGTCGCAAAGAATCTTGACCCGCCCTGGAAGACGAATATACCACCGGTCCCCCCGCTCTTTGTAGACCTTGCCGATTGCTCCCGCCATAGTCCACCCTCCCGCGCTTGGTCTGCCGACCTGTGGGTGATTGTAGACTTGTGTGGGAAACTGTGGCAAGTGGTTTCGCTCCTGATGGGTGCTACCTGGTGACAGCGGCCCGTGTTGCGGTGACAGCGGCCCCTTTCGTTGAAGCCGTACGGTGCTTCGCCGCGGCCCGGCGTATCTCTTCGGCCGTCTGGACGAATTGCCTGCAATACTTGAGTAGGAGACTCTCCACTGTTTGTGCTCCGATTCGCCGATTCTCGCAGAACAGGAACGGTCTGCCATATTTGACGGACCAACTCATTACGCTTTGGAAGATCGCTTGTGGGTTTGCCTGACTCTGATACCGGCCTTCCAAGAGATCGGATAGAGAGCTTTCGACCACAACTGCGAAATAGTCGAGTGAACGAGCGCGTTGAAATTCCCGCTCAAATCTACTTCGCCCAGTTGTGAAGCTACCCACAAGGTCACCAAGAGATTTTCTTTCGATGGCAATTCGGTCCTGAAGACCACAAACGCTGTAGTCTCCACGTGAGAGTCCGTCCCGAATGCAAGCAGATCTGAACAGATTGCTGTAACCGAGTTGTTCCCGGGTGTCTTCAACGAGTGTGGGACTGATGCTCTCAACTGGCATAAGTTACCTCCCGGCATAGATGTTGAATGAAGTCATACCCAAGAAGGGTGCCATGGCATGGACCTTGCAAAGCTGAAATATGGTCGTTGGCACGTAACTTGCAAGGAATCCCGGTCGGCACCCGCATGGATGCGACCGACTCGATAAAGACTTTTTCTGTCGAGCTTCGTTTTTGCCGGAATTCCGTTTACCTTCCAAGGTGTTATGCTCCAATTCTCCCCAACCCGCTCATGGTGGCCGTGTCGGGACCGGGCCGGGCCGGAACAGACCGGACCTTCAAAGACTCATTCATCTTCTGTCTCACCCATCCCCCACCCCTTAAGGTGTATTCCATCCTCATGGCGTTCCCGCGGATTGAGGGGTCTGAAGACATTGACATTGAACCGCTCAACTCGAAGATTCCCGTCCTTTCCGGGCAACTGAATATTTCCGAGGCTGCTTGCGATCCTCACGTTTTTCCTCTCCCGGGTGAATCCGGATACCAACTTGAGATCTACAGTCAACGTTAGAATGTCATCGTCTGAGATTGAAATTGTTACGTTTTCCATGGGATCTCCTCTCAAGCGGTCGTAACCGGCCACGCTTCAATGAGTTGCTCCTGTCGATACACGGCGCTGTTAAGCCGTTCCAATTCAAACGGACAAATGGGAATCCAACAGATTTGGGCAGGCGGATCGGAAAGTCCGCAGAGCCGTTCTCTCTTACGGCGACGCAGCCAATAACAGATCCCCGAGCCGTCGCCCTTGGACTCGCATCCAAGACGTTTCAGCTTGAAATCTTGGTGTTCCTCAAAACTAATGGGATACATGATGCTTTCCTCCTGGACACCTCTTCAGGGCCCGGATGTTGGCGAAATGCCCTGGTTTGTGGCGGCACCAATTGCCGCGGTGAACCTCGAAGTGCTCGCACTCCAGGCATCTGAATCGCCGGAGCTTGGGGGCGTTCGGGCAGGCTTCGAGGAATGCAGTGTTGAGATTCTTGCCGAAGAGGGCACGACACCAACGCTTGTTATGGTGTTCACATGTCTCCCGGCAGAAATCCGGTAAGGGATTCGGTTCCTCGGGAGGGCCGACCGGCTCCGGTTGCAGTGGCAATGAGGAGATTGTCAGCAACTCTCGGCAAGATTCGTTATTCTCGACAGACTCAAACAAGTTCATCTCTTTGTGCTCCACACAAGTCCGTGCCATTATGGTGCCGTTTTCGTGCCATTTTGAAATTGAGCAAAGCCACTCCCAGAGCCTCTTGTGCCTTTTCCCTCTTCTTCTTCCCTATTGAGAGAAGAGAAGAAAGAGGAAAAGAAAGAGAAAAGAGAGAAAGGGGGGATATTCTGGGGGAAGCGATTTCCTTCTCAGAAACGGAGAAACGGCACGACTCTGATATCTCTCACTTTTTATCATTTCAAAACGGCTCCCAAATGGCTCGAAAACATCACAGGAGGAATACTCCTGGAATGAAGCGGCCGACTTCACGGTCTTTAACCTGTTCCCTTTTGAGGTTCCTGGAAAGTGCCTTGTAGAAGTTGTTTCGGCCCAGTGGTTGCGTTCCGGTCTCGCCGGTCCATGACTGATACGCCTTGTAGACTTCCTGCAGGGTGGACCCGTGGTCGTCTTGGTCAACTACTCGAAGGCGTTCCTCGATGAATTCGATTGTCGGATCCGTCTGCCGGCGGTACTCCTGTAGTGCCTCGATGGTAGCTTGCGGCTCGATGAAGTGCCCCTTGTCTTTAAGCAACTTGAGCCCGGCTATGCTCCAGTTCAGTACGCCGCTAAGTTCTGTCTGTATGATCTTGTGAGCCCGTTGTCGGTCCCATTTCTCCGGAGGGAATGTCACGGGAAAAGGGAGGATAATCCATCGACGGAAATACCCATGGCTGCGGTCTGTCGTCTGAGGTAAGTGGTTGCACGAGATGATCAACTTGCAGAAGGGGGTGAACACGAACGGCTGTTGATTCTTCCGTTCGGCGGTCATCGGGTCGCCGGTAATAATCGCCTTGATCCGGGCATCATTGATGAGGCCTTTGGCATCCACTTCTGCAGATAGGTTGACCAGCCGATTTTGCAGTTCGGCCAAACGGAACTTGTCTTTGAAGTCCGCCAAGTGGAGAGCCGAACAGTTATCCTTGCCCACGAGGGCGAGAAGTATCGCGGTGACCACTGACTTGCCGTTTGCTCCTTCGCCGTAGAAGACGAACCCCTTCTGATAGGAGTTATCGGCTGTCAAGGAGTACCCAAAGATTTGGGCGAGAAGCTTCCGTGACTCCGGGTCCGGCAGGATTTCCTCCACGGTTTGAGTCCAGAGCGGACATTCAGCCTCGGGATTGAATTCAGTTTGACTCTGGACGGTGCTCAATACGTCGGGTGTGTGGTCAATGACACTTCCCGATTCGAGGTCAAGGAGTTTGTTTCTCAGGTTGAGCCACTGCCTCGGATTGACTCCATCCGGCCGCACAAATTGCGTAGAATTGAGAAATTTCCGCACGGCCTCCAAGTGCTGAGATTGTGTATCAGGTCCGATGAGCGCTATGGTCCGTTGGTCTATCTCTTCGGGGTATTCAAGACGATAGCAGCCGTCCTCGTACCTGAAAAACCTACCGTCAAAGCAGATCACGGGTGTCTCGGCAACAATCCTCTCCACATATTCCAGGGGGCGGAATCTCGTGGACTTCTCGGCCTTCTCTGTGTCGGCCGCCTTCAATTCACCTATTTCTTTAAGCAGCTTCTGCCGTGGAAAATCCGGAAAGCGCTTGCCGACCTGATCGACTAGGCCCTTCCACAGCAACTCCGGCTGATGAGCAATGATCTTCAATACCGCGCGGATTTCGGTGTACGTCTCTCTCAGAGATCCCCCGGTTGGAATCGAATCCAGGAGATACTGGAAGTATTCCGTGGCCTCAAGCTTCCCGAAGTCCTCGGCGGTGTGATCTTGAAAGTAGGAGTTGACGTCGACTTTGATTGCCTCGTCGGGCAAAGGAATCTCTACAATTCGCACATCAAGCCCGGCACGGAAGAGTTTTTCTCCTGCCTTCAGAGCCCCCTTGTGGCCGGATTCGTTTGCCTCCGTATCAAAAACCAACGTGACCTTTTCGACCTTCCACCTCTTCAGCAGTTCAACTCGCTCATCGGTAAGGCCCTGTGTCCCGAACACTGCCAGTGCGTGGAAGCCGTGCGATTCGAGAGTCAGTGCGTCGATAATCCCCTCAGTCAGGTAGCAATGAGATCCGTTTCTCCGGGTATCCAGGCCCCACAATGTGGACGGCATGCGAAGTGTAGTGGTGGCGCCATAAATATGGGGTGGTTTGTGGTCCGGACTCAACGCCCGGCCGTAGAGGTTCACAATCATCCCATTGTGGCGTACGGGAATGATCAGTCGGTCTCGGAACAGGAAGTTGCCTTTACTGGAATAGAGTCCCGCTCTTTCCGCTGCGTCTATGTCCGGTGGCTTGTAGTCCTTCGACAGGTAACCAACCACGTCCCGGCTTACGTCCTCAGAGATCCCCCGTGCAGTGAGGTAGTCAACCCCCGGCTGCGGGTCTTTTCGAGCATCGGCGAAGATTTGCTCTAAGATCTCTGATATGGATTGCCGGGCTTCATAGATCTTCTGAGTTTCGGGGTCCGTTTTCGGCGGCGGTAACCCAGCCTCGCGTGCGATCCACTCCAAACAGTCCCAGAAATCGAGCCCCAGGACGTGCCTAACAATACCGATCGTGTCAGCGTGGAATCCGCATCCGAAGCAGTGAACATGGTCCTCATATACCTTACATGACGCCTCGGACTCATTGTGGTTTGGACATGAGATGAATCCGTTCCGGCCAACGTCGATACCGAGTCGGTGCAGTGCATCCGGCATGGTCAGTACATAGCGGTATGTATCTACGTTGACGGTCACAATTTCCCCGACGCCCTCAATCGTTCACGAACCTTATTGTGAAGCAATTGAGCGAAGATTTCCAAGTCGCGTTTGCTCGGTTTGCGGTACCGTCTCCGGCTATGCTCAAATGCATCTTCCGGCCGTTCGAGCGGCGGTATCTTCTCCGGCAGTGAGTCGAGATCGACATCCCTTAAAATCTTGATCCAGTCGCAAATTGCCTGCTCGTCAAATCTTGGTTCTGGCCAATGGCTGTGCCAGATATACTGCGGATGGATGCCTGACGCGAAGAGCCGCCGCAGTAGGGACTCTTCTACGCCGAGCAGGTCGGCAACCTCTTGGAATGAGGAAAGGTGGGATAGGGCTTTGTTGCTCATGTTGCCTCCGAAGGCTCACGGCGTTCCGACCGCATCCGTTCCTCAAACTGAATCACATCATGTAGCTGGATTCGGACTATCGGTCGCGCTCCCCGGCCTCCCGATACGTCGATCCAAGGGAGGCATCCGCTGGAACGGAGACGATCCACAGTCTTGATGGACATTCGCCAACGCTCGGCAAGCTCAACGCGTGACAAGTAGGTTCCGGGGGTCATGAAGTCCTCCTAAAACTCTGAAAGATTCATGACGGGAATATAGGCCCGGATTTACGATAGAAATAGCCCCTCATTTTGGGGTGCGACGGAGGGTATTTTTGTGGCGGGGTTGTGATCAGGCTAAGTCTTCGGAAAAGCGGGAGATGTCTACGACGGGAGGATAGAAAAAATAGTCTCGGCAAGAATTGGGGCGGGGTAGTTTTGGGAGTCAGCCTATGGTTTTCGTTTGGGACGCCCTGCTGTTCGATCCAAGGGCACCTCTTTAATCCAACGCTTGACTGTGTCGTCTTGGTGGCCGTCTCCCCAAGAAGTCTCGTCTCGTATTTGCTTGATGATTTCATGTTGGTGGACGTTCGGGGCATCGTCATACTTCTTCCAAGCAAAGTCGATACAGCGCAACCTGTCAAGTAGCCTCCCCGTAAGGCGTTTGTTGTCTATTATCTGATGTTTCTCTTCAAAATCTTGCACATCCGCCAACCTGATCATTACATTAGGCAAAGTTATCCATTGGCCCAGTGTCACTTGAACGACTTGTCCGATACCCATCTGATGCACAGGCACCTCTAGCCGGCAGAGAGTGTCTTCAAGTGCGTAAGCGTTCATTTCCCAGCGCTCCATAAGCTCGGAGTGCGTCAACCAGTATGCTCGTGATTCGCCCTTGATATCGGGATGCTGCTTCTCGATCCATGTAACATCATCTCGGTGATACAAAAAATACATTAACTTGTGATGAGGGATTTGTGACAACATCTCGGCAAAGCTTTGAGCTTTCGGGTGCGGAGAGTCTTTAAAGTCAGGGGCGGGCATGTTTGTAAGGGCACCAAGGGCTCCTTCCGGGTCGTCTATCCAAAACAATCGGCCTCCGGACTCCTCCCCATCTTTGCTAGGCGCGATGTAAATTGGTAAATCTTTGTGGAGGATGGCATCCAGGAGTTTGGTAAAATTGTAAGGTTCTCCCCAGCGTTCAGTTACCTCATGGGCGTACCACCACTCGGAACGATTGAATGGTAGTGAAAGTCGTTTCGGCCTGTGCTCCCGCCGTAGCTCCTTGAGGCGTTCGGCAAAGTACTTTGCCATAGCTGCGTTCAGTCTTTCCTGATCGATCACTCTATACCCCTTAATGCTTGGTGTCCCAGCTGCTGAAGGTCATCCTGTCGGGTGCTCCGGGAGCCTGTTGTCTCTTCTAAGAAACATATCTAACGACAATACAAGTAGTTGTCAACAGGTAAGTTTAGGGATGTTCAGGGGGGGACGGCCAGCCCGGTCGGAATTCCACCGTGCTTTCAGCCGAAAAACGGACACGGTTTCAGGTCGGCGAGGGAAATCCGTGATAAAGTCAGCCTACCATCCGATACGGCTGCTTGGCTGATATCATTACCAGTCTCGGCAGAAGGTCCGAAGGTCACCGCACGACTTTAAGGTGCCGCCGTCTTTCGTTCTTTGCACCCATCTCCTTGGCCAGTTCCTTCCAACGAATCGGAGGTTTGAAGTCACGGAAAGCCCTACCGGGAGTTGTCCCAGGGCAGATCTTGTCGGTGGTCGGATAATCCTCGTTCTCCATTTGCTCGCGCAACCTCTGTCTTCTGAGTTCTTCATGAAACCACACGAGAAAGCTTCTTTGGAACGCTTCATCTGGAGGCAGATATCGAAGGTCGAAGAGTTCACTGAAGTGTTTCCATCGCTTCCGGAGGGTGGAAACGTGCATCGTCTTGAGGTTGGCCCCTCGCAAAGTGCTTGTGTTGCTGCGAAGCCGTCTTCTGTGAGCCGGAAACAGCCACTCCTGTAAGTCCGGCAGGGAGTCGAGGTACTCTCGGTAGTACGGATCGAAGATCGGGTAGATATCCGGATACCTCTCCTCTTTCTCGCCGCTATCCCTGTTCACTACCAGTTGTACTCGCATGTGGATGTGATGGGGCATGCAATTCTCCACCCGAATTTGCGTCGTCTCCCGAATTCCTGCCCCCGTGCATAACATAAGCCGGAAGGCGAAGACAAAGGGCCTCCACGTCGGATCATACATGTAGCCGTCAAAGCCCTTCCACAGGAGTTCTAACTCGTGGTCCATGAAGAAATGGAGCATGGTGGCCTCCTGCTCGTGTGATTATCCGTGCACGTTGCTTCATCCCGGCGAAGCCGACGAACTAAGCCTCCCCTTGGGATGTGCGGTCGGCAAGAACGGTTACACGGTCATGGACGTTGTATCAACCGGCCGTTTAGGGTTCGAGTCTTCGGGAGAAGAGTCAGACTGTTCTTCGAGGAATTGCGGATCGGAATCGAGAAATTTCCATAGCAAGAGTTCAATCAACGAGCTTATGCTACCGCCGGTTCGTCGGGCCTCTTCCGGTTTTTCACACTTGGTGCGCGCCGCGTCCAGCAGTGCCGCATTTACCCGGATACCGGAGTTTCGCTTTCGTCCTAAAAATGTCGGCCGTGCCGTGAGGTCTTCGACGCGCACTGTTTCCAGCCTTCTCATGGTCTCCTCACCGTTGGATGTCCACCAGTGAATGATATCCCTCATGGTCTGCAATTCTTCGAGAGTAAGGCTCACCGTGCCCCTTACCACATGGTTGGTGGCCTGTGGTATATCGTCGGCCTTTGGCTCTGTGGTATCATCTGGCACTGGTGTGGTATCCGGTGTGGCGTCGGCTTGAGCCTCGGAGGCTACCACTGGTGTGGGGCTTTGTGGTATGGCTGAAATGGTATCCTCTACCGCA
This sequence comes from Pseudomonadota bacterium, assembly GCA_043806215.1. Classification (GTDB taxonomy): domain Bacteria; phylum Desulfobacterota; class Desulfomonilia; order Desulfomonilales; family Desulfomonilaceae; genus JAVHLK01. Next base: position 12,501 of record JAZDHD010000116.1, read on the forward strand.
GCCATGGTATCAGGTCCAGAGTCCGGTGTGGTATGGTCTACCGGTGGAGTGGTAAGGTGCTCCGGTGCGGTATTTCGCCTCACTTCACCCCCATACCTCCGAATGGTTCCCGGGTGAATCTTCGTCCCGAATTCTCGGTTGACCGTCTCGACGGCTTCCTTCGCCGACATGCCGTCATCCCGGAGTTCGTTATACCGACGGCCCATATTCTCAGTACGTGTTGGCATGCTCTTCCCCTTCTTTCTCGGCTGCGTCCTCCAATTCGGTCATGAGTTGCTCGCGGCGTTTCGGATCGAGTTGTCGGACCAATTCCTTCAGCCGGATCATATCCGGATCTTGGGAAAGTGGGACAGATCGCTCGTACTGTCCCACGTCTTCGTTATTTTTCGTGCTACGTTTCATGGTTCGCCTCATGCGGCTTGGTTAAAGAGTCTCGCAACCTGCCGATGCGTCCATGCCTTACCGGTTTTGGTCCGGTGACCGTCTCGGTTCAGTTCGTCCGCTATACTCCGGAAGGAATGGCCCTTGGCCTTCAGCCTGTGAATCTTCTCGATGATCTGCTGTTCAGAGGCATGAGGCAAGAGAGTTTTGCCGTCATCAGCCAGCGTGAATCCGAACGGCACGATGCCCCCGGTCTTCTCGTTTCGCTCACGTTTCGTTTGAAGAGCGTTCGCTGTCCGTTCGGAGATCAAATCTCTTTCCATCTCGGCGAGGGATGCCAGAGTCCGTACGACGAACCGGCCGATTGCAGAATGAGTGTCGAGCTTCTCCGTCACCGAATGAAGAGCAATCCCTCGCTTATCCATTGCGCTGACCATTTCCAATGTCTCAATCGTATTCCGGGCCAAGCGATCAAGTTTGTAGCAGACGACATGCTCGATCTTCTTCTTGTCCACCATGTCCAAGACGGCTTGGATTCCGGGACGGGCTTTGATGTTCTTCCCGGAAATCGCCGGGTCTCCATAGATTCCTACCAGGTCAACGTCGTTCAGTTCACAGTAGGCCTTGATCTTGGAAATTTGCATATCCGGCGAGATACCATCCCGGTATTGTCCCTCTGTGCTTACCCTCATATATCCAATCGCAATCGCTTTCATGTTCCCTTCCCCTTGTCCGTGGTATCACAATACCACATAGATTGTCACTTGAATGTTATGGGGCCCTACTGCCTCGAGTACTTACGCCTTCACCTTGATCTTGCGGACATGTGGTCCGACCCAGTACCTTTTCCCGGTCTTCGAGGTCCGATAGTGCCCTTTGACTTTCACCGGCTTGTAAATGGGTTCCGTGCTCTCGGCTTTCTCCTTCTCGGTCCTTTTGGCTTTGGCTTTCCGGGTGGACTTCTCCTTTGCCTTGGTCTTGCTGGGCTTCTTGGCCTTACGAGCCTCAGCGTCCATCCGATCCCAACGGGCCTTAGCCGTCTGGAAGTTGCGGAGGATATACTCGGCCTCGGTGCCTCGGGCCCATGGTCCGCCGGTCACATCGAATTCTGTGAGCCCGTATCGTCCCATCCACTCTCGGGCCTTCCGTGCTGCGGTGTCCGCTTCCTCGCTGCTTGTGGTGTTGCCCGCCCGTGCGAACATCGCTCTCAGCTTGTTCAATCTGCTTTGTTGGGTTGCCGTCATTGTCTTGCCCTCCCTTCATGGTAGAGTGTGGTCCGTGTGTGGTAGACTTTGCTGCAAGTGCTGTGCCAAATGGCACACCACTACCGCACGTGTGGTATATCCGCGTGAAATTACGCGGAAACATGGCGCAGTGGCGGAGGTAGACGGCCGCCGCCCGCGCCTCTAAATGGGCGCCCAATCGCGTAATCATTTCCCAGGTGCGACAAAAGTATCCCATGAGCATACCACGGCGCTACCGCGCGCGGTTCCGGCGAAATGTTCGGAAATCGGTGCGAAGATTTTACGCGGTTCGTGGTATCGGTGCGGTATGGTGTGGTCCGTAGGTCATGGAGCGGAGAGAGGATCTCAGTCAGAGATGTGGAGAGATGCCGTCCTGCGGGGCGTGTCGCGCGATCTGAGCGAAGTTAAGGGCAGGGTAAGGGGGTAGCAAGGGGAAGGCGAAGAATCGCGGAAATCGCGGTTCGTGAAGCAAGTGCCCGCCCTCTGGGAAGACCACAATTCCGGGAAATAATCCGGTCCACCGGAGACGGCCAAGTCAGGGCCTTGATTACCTCGGGCGGAACCCGGTCCGCCCCCCCGGGGGGGGAGGAGCCCAGGGCCCCCTAGTATGTAATAATATCCTCGGGTCCCCCAGATCTCATTTTTCTACGCCGGTGGTTTTTCCCGAAAACCTGATGCCACAAGGGAGCCTTCAGGTAGCACGCTGATCAGGAGTTGCTTCAAGGCGGTCCTGGCAATCTCAGATCACCGGGACGGGGGCTGCGTGGGGGTATCGCTGTCACCGTACCACACAGTTTTGGCACTGTTTAATCAATACCTTGCGCAATCCTTTCGAGTGCTTTAATGGCTAGTCCATAGCCTTTGTTCGCAGACAGCGTGTACCATTCCACAGCCTTCGGAATGTCCTTGCGGTACTTCTCGTAAATGAATCCTACTGCGTGTTCCGCTTCCGGCAAACCCTGATCAGCTGCCCTCAGACATAGGTCCAGGCCTTGATCCGGGTCATGGTCTACCCCCTCCCCCCTCATGTACATCGTCCCCAAGCAAAACTGAGCCGGTGCGTAACCTTCCAGCGCAGCCGATCCATACCATTCGGCGGCCTTGTCGTAATCCTGAAGAACTTCCTTACCAAGTGCATAAAGGTTTCCGAGCGAGGTCTGAGCCTGGACATCCCCCTGTTCAGCGGCCATCTCAAACCATTTGACCGCCTCTGTAATGCTTTTGCTTACTCCCCTGCCCGTACGAAAATGATTCCCAAGGGAAAACTGGGCCTGTGCCACACCGTCATGAGCAGATTCCGTGAGTAGTCGCATTCCTTGTTCGATGTCTTTCTCAACTCCTAGTCCATCGAGAAGACAGTAGGCAAGATTTGCCTTCGCTGCGGAATCTCCATACTTCACGGCCGCTCTATACCAGAAAACGGCTTCACTTGAGTCTTTGTCTATTCCGAGACCCTCTCGGTACATGTCGGCAAGACCGCGGCAGGCTGCGGGGTGTTTTTGCTCTGCCGCCTTAGCGTACCAGTACACGGAGTTTGCATAATCGCCCAGCGCATAATGGTGGTGCCCCAATAGTAGTTGGGCTTGTGCATCCCCCGCTTCCGCGGCCTCACGCAGTTCTTCCGGAGAATCTTGCCCGCTTTGCATCTCATAGGCCGATGAAAATGCCGTAGCTGTCACCTGCATGGCAATATTGGACTGCGAGCTAATAGTAGTGAACCCTCCAAGATACGCGACCGCACACCCCCAAACCGCCTCCCCCAAAGCCTTCAAGTAAGACGGATCGACTTTCCGCCGCCTAATAAGATACTCAAGCAGAATCAGAACGGCATTGGGGGCATAATACCCAACGCCTCTGCCCAGCAAACCAAAGCCTCCAGGCGTGACTTTGAACTTGAAATCGCTTTCGCCGAATTTCAGATAAGCAGAGAATCGCTTTCTGCCTTGCGGTCCCCGGTATTCCACGAGCCTTGCTGCGGAATCTCTTGGGAGATCGAGGAATTTGTCGAGATCTTCAGCTATGCCTTTCAGCAATGTCGCAAGAGTGGAATACTGACCTTTGTAGTCATTCTTGAGCAGCACCATCTGACGGTTCGCAAAGCAACAGAATAGGAGGATCTCTGCGAACTTCTCATCATTCCCCGCGCTAGTGGTTTCCAGATAGACCCCGGCTTCATCTTGTTGATAAAAATCGATTTCCACGCGTACTTCAGCCTTCATGTTTGCAGCCTCCCCCCGAATGCGGGACGTCATTGCCTCGGAGTTCTTCCGGATGCCCCGGTCATCCCTTCGAGGTGGATTCGACAAGGTAACCTAGTTGTCCGTTACGATTCTCCAACCGGGGGGACCGGCACCAAAAAAAGCACCCCCCATTGTCGTGCCTTCGCCGGTACTAGCCGAAGTAGAAAGAGACCTAAGTCAGGAAAAAAGAGAGCCGCGCAATAATTATGACCGAAACACCTCCCTCTTGGCAAGTCGAAACTCCAAACGGTGGTCCTGGCCTGCTCTATTAACCTTTGAGGTTGATCACGATGGATAACTACGATGATATCAAGAGGTTGTATGTAAAGAGTAGGTAAGTACCTGACAGGTCGAGCTGTTCAGACTTTGCGGACACTTTGCGGACACTATTTTGACGAATCGTTTTGAGTAAAATCAATGGGTTATTGGTGGCGGTGCAGGGACTTGAACCCCGGACACTGCGGATATGAGCCGCATGCTCTAACCAGCTGAGCTACACCGCCGTTACAGATAATTAATTTTAGATTCCCGCCAGCGCGGGAATGACGATTCTTACCTTGAGCTCGGGTTCCCCGACTTGCGGGCATAACCTCCTCAACATGCCCCAAATAAATCCTTTATCATATTATAGATTTTACGTCGAAAGTCAAACGAAAAGGTAGTCATTCGCCCTCACGGGTCACCTCTCAGCAAAGAGCCCTTCCCTTGAATCGCTGAAGGCTGATTGCTGATCGTTGACAGCTATTTCAGCAGATAATCCGGCTTCACGTGTTTCATTGCCTTAAAAATATTTTCTTTTAAACCTCGGTGATCTGCTTCCAGTTTTTTCAGAAGATCCTTTATGTATTCACGCTTCGTCTTGCCTGCTGTGGGACAGGGATTCTCTATAACCGGAAGGCAGGATTCACTGGCAAATCGCTTGAGGAGAGATTCCTCGATGTAAGCAAGCGGCCGGATAAGGTTGAACTCGCCTCGAAAATATGTTTGCGAGGGGAGCATGGTGCTTATTTCTCTGGCAAAGAAAATGTTGAGGAGAAGAGTCTCAATCACGTCATCTCTATTGTGGGCCAGCGCCACTTTATTACATCGATAATCCCGCGCGAGCTCAAAGAGCCTTTTCCGGCGCATCCTAGAGCATAAAAAACAAGGGCTAGCCTTGCGATTGAAATCGCTATGAGCGAGGGGGCC
>JAZDHD010000117.1:0-5427 GCA_043806215.1 Pseudomonadota bacterium
TCTGAAAATACCCCTCCCCTCGTTCCCAGGCTCCTGCCTGGGAATGACTATCCGACGGGCTCTGCCCGGTCTTCGGCCCGGAACACCGAGGGATTTTCATGGTCAGTTGTGATCGCCCCATCATGGAGGTTTACCTGAAAGTCCTCTTCCTTCTCGTAGGGGTAGGCCTCCGTGCCTACCCGGGCGGCCGGCGTTCTGCGCGGGACCCCTTCAGCATGGGATTTTCATGGTCAGTTGTGATCCCCGCATCATGGGGGTTGGTCTGAAAATACCCCTCCCCTCGTTCCCAGGCTCCTGCCTGGGAAAGCTTATCCGCCCCGCCGGGCTCTGCCCGGTCTTCGGCCAGGATCATCGAGGGGCTTTCATGGTCCGTTGGGACCGGCGAATCAATTTCATGCTTCCGCAAACCGCGGTCATCCGTCAATAACCTTGTTCCGTTGCGTCATAATTGCGGAACGTCGGGTCTTACTCGGTCCATTTGCCTTTCATGTCGGTGTATCTGGGCATTGCCATGAATTCTTCGGGGCTCCACTTCCAGAATTGGCTCAGTGCAGGATACGACTGGATGACGGCATTTCCCCACTTCCCGTCGACCGGTTGCACTTTGCGAATGACGTAGTCCTGGATAGGCGCTCCGTACTTGTCGAACTTAATGATTCCTCTGGGCGCGTCCAGTTGAAGCGAGCGAACGATACTCACGAAATCCTTGCCTTTGATTTGGCCGCCCGACTTCTTGAGGGCTTCCGCTATGGCCATACCCGTTACGTACCCTTGCTCGGCATATTGACTGGGGTCTCTTCCGAATTTCTTGGCGAATGCCGCTTTGAAACGGTTGTTATGGGGGTTATCAAGAGCCAAATCCCAATGAGACACGCTGATAATGCCTTCCGCGTTCTTTCCTTGCTTGGACAACACGTCGCCGTCAATCAGAGATGCCGTCGCGACTACGGGAACCCTTGTCCGGATACCGGATTCACCGTACTGTTGAACGAACCTGAGCGCATCGCCCCCGGCAAAGAATGCCAGGATCACATCGGCATCGGGTTTGATTTGCGCAAGCAACGGCTTGAAATCCTGCGTGCCGAGAGGAGTCCAGATCTCCTGAACGACCTGCCCGCCCATTTTCTCAAAGGTTCTGCACATACCGCCGACTTGGTCATAGCCTGCCGCATTGGCCGGGCCCATGGCCACGGCCTTGCGGTAACCCTTTTCGTAAGCCCATGCTCCCATGGGGTGGGCACCGCTGCTGTTGTTGAAGGAAACACGCACGATGATCGGGTCGGCTTGTCTCTGAGTCAAGTCGTCCGCACCGGCATTGGATATGATGAAAGGTAGTTGCTTTTCTGCAGCGAACGTTGCGAGCCGGGAAGCGCACCCGGAATCCACGACCCCCGCCAGGATGTCGATGTGTTCGTTCTCCACAAGTTGGTGGGCCGTGTCCAAGGCCAACGTAACCTTGTTGCTTTGGATGTTCTTCACAATGACATCTATGTCGCGGCCGCCCGCCCTGTGGCCTATCTGCTCCATATAGAGGTCTAATCCGTCCCGGAGATCCGCACCAATCGATTTATAGACGCCGGACAAGGACGTCAGGAAACCGATCTTGACCGGACCGCCCACGGAGGGCGTCGCAAGAAGGAAGCTCAGGGCAATTGCTACGGAGATTGTGAGGCACCATACGATGCCTCCACGGTTGTTCCTCATTTTTCTCGCTCCTCGTTTGTTTCTCCGGCATCTCCCCGGTTCACCTTCGCAAGGGATTCTTGGGATTCCAACGATCCTAGGGCGCATGCCGCTCATTATCCCCGAAATTCGGAGGGTACAAGCAACCAATCGTTATCTCATCGAAATGTTCGTTCCAACAGCATGGCGGGTCACCATGAAGCCCAATAACGAAGCTCCGGCTCGCGCAGGGGTGCCGTGATGATAGGTTACCACAAAATCGGACGGCTCGCCAAAACCGAGAATGGTTTTCCTACAAATTTTGATGGGGAACAATCGGGGGACACGATTCCGAGTTTTGCGAGGTCGCATGGCGCCACTCGCAAGATCGGATCATGTCCCCCGATTCCAGGCGGCCCCCACGGCCATACCACTACACAGAGAGGTCCGAGGGATGATGGGCTTATTTGGCGACAGACCGTAAGTGCGGCATTTCATAAGTTCGGTCACACATCTTCGTCTCGCTGCCGGCTCGGATGCCGGCAAGAACAAGATCCGGGCACGGAGGCCCGGGCTACGGTAGGGGCGGACCTATGTGTCCGCCCGCATTTGGGCGCACACGCAGGTGCGCCCCTATCCCGCGGGACGCGGGATGGGGCGGGCGTCCCTGCCCGCCGTCTTCCCGGCGCAGGCCGGGATCCAGGGAAAAAGGACTGTTTCCCGGCCTACGCCGGGAAGACGGTTGAGCTTCTGCGACCGTATTTATGCCCTGAAGCCCTCCCTTCACTTGGCCCATTTGCCCACCATATCGGTGTATCTGGGCATCGCCATGAATTCCTCGGGAGTCCATTTCCAGAATTGGCTCAGTGCGGGATACGACTGGATGATGACATTCTGCTGTTTTCCGTCGACCAACTGCACCTTGCGGATGTGGTAATCCTGAATGGGGGCTCCGTACTGGTCAAACGTAATTCTTCCCCGCGGGGCGTCGAGTTCCAGCGAGCGCAGAATTCTCACGAAATCCTCGCCTCTTACTTGTCCCCCCGATTTCTTGAGTGTTTCCGCTATCGCCATACCGGTTACGTATCCTTGCTCTGCATAGAGGCTCGGCGGCCTTCCATATTTCTTCGCAAAGGCCGACTTGAACTTGTTGTTCCAAGGATTGTCGGCGAGGAAAGACCAGTGCGACACGCTGACAATTCCTTCGGCATTCTTTCCTTGTTTGGCCAACACGTTTTCGTCCACCAGAAATCCTTTGCCGACTACGGGGACCTTTCCCTTGAGATTTGATTGGGCGTAGTGTTCAACGAAACGAAGCGCATCTCCTCCGGCAAAAAAGACCATGATCACATCGGCCTCGGGTTTGACTTGGCCAAGCACCGTCTTGAAGTCCTGAGTACCGAGAGGCGTCCACAACTCCTGAATAACCTTTCCTCCCATTTTCTCAAAGGTTCTGCACATTCCTCCTACTTGCTCATAACCCGCTGCATTTCCGGGGCCCATGGCCACCGCGTTGCGGTAACCTTTCTCAAAAGCCCACGCTCCCAGAACGTGGGAATCGCCGCTGTTGCTGAACGAGACGCGGGCAACGAATGGGCCTGCTTGTCTTTTCGTAAGGTCATCCGCCCCCGCGTTGGATATGACGAAAGGCAGCCGATGCTCTGATGCGAATGTCGCAAGACGATACGCGCAGCCGGAATCCACGACCCCTGTCAGGATGTCGATCCTGTCTTTCTCCACGAGCTGATAGGCAACATCCAAAGCCAATGTTATCTTGTTGCTTTGGATATTCTTGAGAATTATCTCCACGTCACGGCCGCCCGCCTTGTAGCCTATCTGTTCCATGTAGAGGTAGAGTCCGTCTCTCATTTCGGTGCCGAGAAACTTATAAACACCGGACAAAGAGGTCATGAAACCGATCTTGACAGGTTCCGCCGCCGAGGTCATTGTGAAGAATACGCTCAGGGCAAGTGCAATGGAGAACGTGAAAAAACACCGGGTAGGTCTTGTTCCAGCCTGCATGACGATTGCTCCTTTATTCCGTATTCGGCCTGACTGAGCTCAGAGTCAACGCCGATTGGTGCGATTCCACCGCGGTTGCCTTTGGACATCTTAGGAGAGGCCCGGCGGAGAGCCCAATGTGAGAATGATCCCTCGGTCGGGGGCAACGCAGCGTTGCCGTAAAGCGGTTGCGTGCCGGGCAGGCATTGTTTCCCACCGGACGGGTTCGGCTGTTCCGCCCCGGACCTTTCCGAACCCTACGAGAAGAAATTGAAACGGACCACGTTCTTCGCCGCCCCGCAGTCGAGTGGTAGAGTGTTGCCGGAATTGCGTTCGGAAGAGGAGCAGGAGTGAGCGGCTCCCAATTGGTGAGCAATAAGTGTGCCGGAAGATCGGTGTTAACCTGAAAGTGATCAATCCCTCTGTTTCTTAAGGCCATCGAGATGATCCGGCGAGATCCACGCACAGGTAAACGGGGCATTTCATTGGAAAGTCCCTTTCCAGGACCGGCAAGTTTCTTTTCCACTCACGATCCGGGGAAGTAGTTGCCACGGGTCCATCCATGGTGTATAACTGGGCCGTTCCAATCCATGTTCCGAAAGTTTTTGGTTTATGAGAGCACTGTTGACCAGGTGTGCGCTGTGTTGCGTCTTCCTTGCCGGATCGTTGTTCTTGCCGGCAAACGCGGATCTCTGTTCTGCACAGGCGAAGAAGAGCGGCGCCAAACCGGCCGACAAGGCTCACCGTCCGTGGCTGATGGTGAGCCTGACGCCGCACGGAACGGGAAGTTCCAGGCAGGTCGTTTCCGTGGTCAAGGAACTCAGCGGGAATCCCAGGGTCGTCGTACGGCACTTCGGGACGGTGACACCGGAGTTTATTGACGAGATGCAACCGGAATTCGTGGTTTTGAGCCCGCAGGGTACGCCGTGGTGCAAGTACACCGGGGAGAGAGGCGTTGCCCTTCAGAATTTCCTCTGGCTCTTACCGATGCTCGCGGAGGACATGAATATTCCCATCCTGGGCATCTGCGGAGGCCATCAGGCTCTGGCCATCGCCTTTGGAGGAAGAGTAGGCCCCATTCGTGGTGCCGAACATGATTGCCTGCCCTATACCAAAGATCGTCAGCGGGGCATAGTTCCCCTGCAAGTCATCGCGCCGGATCCGATCTTCCGCGGTATCGATAGGGATCTCCGCATCGTGGAAAGCCATTACGATGAGGTTAAGGTTCTGCCCCCCGGGTTCGTTCTTCTCGCATCGGAGAAAGAGAGCCCCTTTCAGATCATCCGCCATCCCACCCGGCCGGTGTACGGCATCCAGGGTCATCCCGAGCATTTCCACAGCAATAGGCCGGACGGCGGCATCCTCATCCGCAATTTCCTCAAGATAGCCGGTACGTACAATGCGACGGTGAGAGGACTGGCGACTCAGCTCCCGAGATTGCTTTCCTTTGAGATGGCAACCGCGGCGACTCCGGGCAACTGACCTCGAAGATCACGTCTTCGGGGCCACCGGCGGACCGCCATGAAAGGCCGGTCACAAACGGACCATGACAGTCTGTCCCGAAGCGGTCGTGCGGGTCAAAGACCGGGCAGAGCCCGGTGGACACGCATTCCCAGGCGGAGCCTTGGAACGAGAAGAACTTTTCTCTCTTCGGCAGCGCCGGCCTCCCCGCGTTCCGCGGGGTACTCTTGCTCGTCCAATTGCGGAACGTCGGGAATCGCGGGGTCTTGCTCACGGACCGACGTCGATCCATCCGCCCGGCCA
>JAZDHD010000118.1:0-10321 GCA_043806215.1 Pseudomonadota bacterium
TACGAAATGTCGCACCAAGGCAGCACACAGGCGCGGCTATCCTCGGTAATAGAAAACACTGACGGCGTACTTTTCATCGCCGATATACTGGAAGACTCCGTCAAAAGCCGCTTGCACCTCTTCGAGGTTGGGCCGTCGCATCGGGTCGAGGTCGAGCATCCTCTCGACGGTCTCCGCCACATGCTCCAACGTAGTATTCTTCCTCAGATACGGGTTCAGGGAGGTCAATTTGGGCCTGGGTTCCTTCTCGATGCGGTAGATCTGTTTCACCAATTCCTGGCGGGTTTTCGTCTTGGGAAAGAGCATGGGCAGTTTGCCGGTGAGCAACACCGTGAATATCGCCCCGACGCTGTAAAGGTCCGACTGAAAGACGCTCTTGCCACGGGCCTGCTCGGGAGCCATGTAGGAGAACGTGCCGACGACCTTTCCTTTGAATAGGTCCTCCGTAGCGCCGGGCCCCAGCGCCATTCCCACACCGAAGTCGATGACCTTGATCTGACACAGTTTCTCGTCCTGATCCACCATGTACAGAATATTGTCGGTCTTGAGATCTCTGTGCACCACGCCTTTGGCTCGGAACAGCCTCAGGCATTCCAGCATCTGGTTGATGACCGTTTCCATGGTTGCCAGGTCCAGCCTGCTCTCGGTCGTGAACGGGGGTTTGTATTTCACCAACCAGTTCCGTTCCACCAGTTGCGTCAAGTTGTCCGTGGGATGATAGCCGTTTATCAGGAGTTTTTCCCCGTCCTGTTCGTCGATACCATAGTACTCCACAACATAAGGATGTTGTTCCGGAGACTGCACGCGGGCGTGCATTGCGGCTTCGTATTGCAGGAGCGATACCGGATCCCCCAAACTCGAAGAAACCTGAGCCTTGACGCGTTTGAGAGCCACGATACGGTTCTGGAAAATCCCTACGCTCACCTTTCCCATCGCACCGGAAGATATGTCGCCGAGAACCTTCAGCTTTCGCCCCCGGACCCTGCCGGGGTCGGCCAAGGACTCGACGATGAGTTTGATGAGCCCCGCCATTTCGTCTCTGGTCTTTGTGCTGTAACCGCTGCCGGCCTGCTTCAGGTCCTCTTCGGCCTTCTTTTCCATGGTCTCGCGGTCCAACCGGGCTTTGTAGAGTTCAACCGCCTTGGTTCCTCTCGGGTCGGATACGCGGTTCTCTCCGTGGTACGCACCGAAAGCTGCGTAGTAGCGGTAGAGGAGGAAGTTCTGTACGAAGCGGCCCTGCGGGTGAGCCTCGTAGAGTTTCAGCAAGTCGACCATGAGTTTGAGAACCGTAGCCCCTCGCCGGTGTCTACTCTTCAACGTTTTCGCATACCGCAGGACTTCACGGTAATCATCGAGATCTATGTAATCATTTGGTATTTCAAAGATGGCGGTAAAATCGATCAGGCTGATCAACCACAGGTGGGACGACAGTCCCTGCAACGAATCAACGGCATCTTGAGACTCTACGAGATGTTCCAGTATCTTCTCGTCGAGGAAGTAGGCCAGCAAATCCTTGTAGTACCCCGACGCAATCCTGTCCACGGCAAAGCCGCAACGGAAGAGGAACCAAGCCAGCTGCATAAGTTCCTGCCCCATTTCCTCGCGAGAGGCGCTGTTGAAAAATATGAATCTGCGTTCAGGTTCGTACTCCACCATCAAATGATGCATTTCAAGCACGGCTCTTCGGACAAGATCCGCCATCCTGATGAGGCTGGTTTCCGATGAGTCGGCCTCGTTCCGGACGAAAAAACAGGGAATAAGCGTCGTAGTTTGTTCATCGGAAGAAGCGTACCGCTGCTTATACTTCTCGTTGAGGTCGTTGAGCTTCTTCTGTATGGTCTCGATCTCATGGGGGGCGGGCTTAAGATACACGTGGGAATCCAGCCACTTGAGGGCATAGAGAAAGACTCTCCCTCCTTCTTCGATCTCCTGCATCTCGTTGCGGCTGTCTATGAGAACCTGCTGGTCGGGGAATTGTTGTGCGGCTCTGATAAGGTTGTATACCACTTCGTAATAGGTGAGTTCGCCTCGTTCCAAATGCGGCAAGAGATCCCGGATGACCAGGAGAATATACGGAGCGGTCTTCTTGACGATTCTCCCGATCTGGCTGAGAGGGTCCATTTCACCCTTGGTCGCCAGCTGGGCCAACTCCGAATAGTGTTGGATTACTCGGTAGAGATCTTCTCGAAGGGAATGGGCATCCCGTTCCATGTATTACGACCTTCTCTTAGGATGGATCCACAAGAAAACTTCTCAGCGGTGTCGCTTCCCTATCCGGGGCGGGTCGGCGAGACGCACGATCGACTTCAGGGAACCGTCGTCTGCGTTGATCTCCCCTGGGGGCGGTCTGTGAAAGAAGATTTCTTCTCAACCGTTACCCGAATTCACTATTCATGAGCGGTTCTCTCCCCGGGCGAATGCGATGCGCCGGTAGGATACGGCAATGTGGGCAGGGTACTATGGGTTCTCCATCACGAGCGTTCCCGGCCGTGTTATCTGTTGCGCCGTTTGTGCGACAATCTTACTACCTTCTTGAAATCGGGCATTCTCTTAAGTCGACTCAAGGCTTCTTCAGTCATGGCTTTCTTTATCACCGCCTCGCCGCCGGCTCTCACCGCCAGATCAAGAATGTTGATGGCCTGCTTTGCGCGGCCTGTCTTGGCATAAATTAGCGCAGCATGATAGTGCAACCATTCCGGTTCGAACAACTCTTGTTGGCTAAGGGCCTCTTGATAGTACCCCAAAGCTTTCTCGTATTGTCCCATTTCCATATTTAGATAAACGAGGCGGCTTATCGTGTAGGGCATCAGCCTCGGATTGAGCTGAATCATCTTATGAATTTCGAGACATTTGCGGGTATTGCCCAGTATCCAATGGGCTAAGGCCAGGTCCGCCAGAGCGAATTGATCGCCCGGATCCTTTTTCAAACCCTTGTGATAGTACTTCACCGCGTGCCGGGGCTTCTGTTTCTTGTAGAGGAAGTAGTGACCGAGGTGAAAATCCACTTGGGCATCCCCGGGGTCGTTTTCGAACGCGCGGTCGAAAAGTCCCAGGGCTTCCTCCTCCCGTTCCAGTTCCAAATACAAGTGACCGAGTTCGGTAAGGAATTGACTGTCATGCGGGTTAATCTCCACCGCACGGGCCAGGTAATGCAGAGCCCGGCGGAAATCCTCTTCGTCGAAGTAGATCAACCCAATGTTGAAATAGGGGTCGCCGTTCGCTTCATCAAGGCTTATGGACTCGAGGAAGTCCTGCTTTGCTTGATCGACTCTGCCCATCTTCCAGCAGATGAGACCGCGGTTATTGAAAAGATAGGCGCCGGCGGATCCGCTGAGGCGGATGGCCGTGTCGATGAGTTCTCTGGCTTCATCGAGCCGGCTCTCGTCGTACCTGAGGAGAGCCCGTTCGTTGAGAGCCCGTACGAGTTTTTCCTTTTCCCATTCCTTTTCGCGGCAATAGATAAGTCTTCCCGAACGCAGCGACGCGGCATCCTCGGCGCGAAGCACGAGGGAGAAATCGTTGACTTCCATAAGGTCTTCAAGAAACACCACTTCCACTGCAAAAGCGGGGGTTTTGGCGGCCTGATCGAAGAATGAAAGATAATGATACAGCCTCACGTCATCTGATTCTTCAAACTCCCAGATTTCGTCGGGATGTTCCAAGGTAAAATCCACAAAGCTTAGAAAATTGGTCTTTCCCAGCCGAAACGTTCCGCATCGGCGCAACGGCAATGCGGCCAAGATGGTTCTTCCATCGGGAAAAGGCGGCAGGAAAGTAGCCGGCACATTGCCGGGATAAGCCTCTGTAGAGTGGTCCTGATTCAGATCGCGTGTAGCCATCCATAACCTCGACAATCAATGATCGTTGTGTTCCCTTTTTGAGATCGCTCCATCAACAAGCACCGCCCATGGGAGACGAGCGGACCCGTTCAAGCGTCATGCGCTGCGCCGGCTTTGCTCCGCCGGTCCCTTCACGGTCTTCTAACAAAGAAGAATGCCTCCTGTTCAGGTCCATTGTACGACTGTCACTTCCTATAAGAACCGAATACCATGAAGGTGTTCCGCCGTCAATCCATTGGATCGGACAACATGAACCCGCATCACGGTACACACTCATGAACGCCCGGCACGGAGGCCTTCGGCCCACCGGATCCCGTACCACGCCGCGACGATTCCAACGGCGGTTATCGCGGCGGTTTCGGTGCGGAGCATCCCCTGGCCTAGTGCGGCGGATATGAATCCCGCCTCGGCTGCCTCGGTTTCCTCTGCCTGAGTGAACCCCCCTTCCGGGCCGACCAGTATCACCGTGGGGGAGAAAGGAGAATCAAGCAGGACGCTGAGCACGGGAGAACCCCTTGGGGAAGCAATCAGCAGAGCGGCGGACCGGAAGCGCGGCACTTCTGCGAGAAACTCCTTGAACGGCACCGGCGTGTCCAACCTAGGCAATGCCTGCCTGCCCGATTGCTCAACGGCACCGGCCACGATCTTCTCCCAGCGGTCCTTTCTCTCCTTCGGTTTCCTGCTGCAATGACGGCTGAGAACCGGAATGAACCGGTCAACACCCAATTCAGTGCCGTGCCGCAGGATCTCGTCCATGGGACCGGGCCTTACGCAACAAAAGGCGAGGATGATCTCCGGCAATGGTGCAACAGTTTCACCGGAGGATTCAATGATTTCCCCCAGGACCTCGTCGGGTCGGCAACCGGTCAACCGCACGAGGTATTCCCGCCGACCGTCGAGAACTCTCAACATGTCTCCGCGCCGATGTCGGAGCACCGTGCATACGTAGTGCGCGTTCCGCTTGGAAAGGGCAACCTTGTCCGAAATGATTTCGTCGTCATGAACAAAGATTCTGCGATATCTCATCGGAACTCACGCCGGAAGCGACGGCCTCCGTGCCGGTCATCTTCAGCTTGTGCGAGCGTATTTACGCCGTGGAGCACTTAGGGACTGTCCCAGAATAAGTGTCACAATTGTAAAGGACAGATCGGCGCTCAAGGGCAGCTAACACTGCCTGCCCGCACCATCGGATGGAACCGATACGGTTAATTGTGGACAGGCACTACCTTCCGAACCGCGTTTTCAGATAGAGGTCGATCCGGTCCAAACCCGCAATGATGTTTTCCATGGAGTTGGTGTAGGAAAAGCGTATGAAGCCCTCGGCGTTGTTGCCGAAATCAATGCCGGGAGCCACTCCGACTCGCGCTTCGTCCAGAATGTCAAAGGCGAACCTGTACGAGTCCGATGAAAACATCCGCGCGTCGG
Source organism: Pseudomonadota bacterium (assembly GCA_043806215.1). GTDB lineage: Bacteria > Desulfobacterota > Desulfomonilia > Desulfomonilales > Desulfomonilaceae > JAVHLK01. The sequence goes on from JAZDHD010000118.1 coordinate 5,265, forward strand.
CCAACACATAGAATGCAGCAGTGGGGTCCACCTCTATGCGGAAGCCGATCTGCCTGAGCTTTGAGATCATCGCCAGGCGTCGTTGATTGAAAACGTCTTTCATCCGTGCGGTTTCTTCCGAGGAATTCGTCAGCGCCTCCACGCCGGCCCACTGAACGAAGTCCGCCGGGCTTATGAAGAAGTTCTGCGCCATCTTTTGGATGGGCCGCACATAGTGAGGCAAGACTATCATGTAGCCGAGTCTCCACCCCGTCATGGCGAACAATTTGGAGAAACCGTTCAACACGAAGGCGTTCTTGGTGTATTCCAGGATACTGTGTTCTCGTCCCTTGTACACGAGGCCGTGGTAGATCTCGTCGGATATGACGGGCAACCCCAAATGAGCGAGCCGTTCCATGCGCCCGGGTTCCATGACCGTACCGGCAGGATTGGACGGTGAATTGATGAGAACGGCACGTGTCCGTTTCGTAATTGCCTTTTCCACGTCCCGGGGATTCATCTGGAAGCCTTCTTCCGGCCAGGCCGGAACGAAAACAGGCTCGCCTCCGAGAAAACGGATGAAGTTTGGGTAACACGGGTAGTGCGGGTCCGTGAGAATGATCTGTGAGCCGGGATCGATGAGCGACGCCAGGGCCAAGAATATGCCCGGGGACGAACCGGAGGTGATCACCACGCAGTGCGGGTCCACGTCCGCTCCGTAACGCTCGGCAAAGTGACCCGCAACGGCGTTCCTGAGTTCAAGGATTCCGGTGCTCGGTGTGTAATGTGTCTTTCCGGCTCTCAAGGCCTCGATGCCGGCCTCGACAATGTTCGGCGGGGTATCGAAATCGGGTTCGCCGACCTCCAAATGGATGACATCCAGGCCGCCCCGAGCCATTTCCACGGCTCTCTCCAGAACGTCCATGACCAGGAAGGGCGGAATGTCCTGCGAGATTTTCGAGATCAGAGCATTCAAATGGTCCATTCATGAATCTCCGTCAAATGTCCGGTTACTATGAAAGCAAGCACGGCAGGGTTTGGGCAACTATCTGAAATCACGTTGTCTGAACACATACGTGAGCGCCATTATAATGAAAACCAAGCTATCGCTCCAAACTTATTCATTGATTTTCTTGGCCTATCCTGCTAAAATGTCGCAACTGTAAGGAATGCCTTTACTTTCTAGGCAAGGGAACGAGTGCAGCGAGGCCCGATGAGCCGAAGGAAACTAAGAGCCCGGGAAAAACTCTGGAAGGCGGGATTGCTCCTAACCACGTTCGTGATGGGGGGCTTCCTTCTGCCGGGATCTCTACGCGGCGAAACGTACGGCATTGTGAACACAGCCAACGTTTTCGAACCCAAGGTAACGATCAAGGTGAAGACCCGGGAGATCGAGATCAAGAAGACGGATCCGGGAGAAAAGTTCGAGTCGATATCCCTTCAGGTCAATCCGAAAAACGCATCGCTCATACGTAACGTGGGACTTCTGAAACTCGAGTGGATGGGCACAAAGAGCATTCCCGGAAGGCCTCTCCCCTTCGCCGGCCCACGGTACGATCCGAATTCGAGGACGTACCAGGACTCAATGACAGCATCCGTGGCTCTCAAAATACTCAACACCTCTTCCCGCCCTTTGTTCGATGGGAAGACCATTTCGGATCTTTTCATCGTTAAGATCAATAATGAACCGCTGGTTTCCTCCGACTCAATCAACGAGAAGGCGCAAACGGTCCGATTCGGTACCGGTCAGGACATCTCCATCAAGATGGATCGCAATTCGGTGGTGTTCAACGAGGACAACTACAAGAAAGGCGAGATTCTCAACGTCGACAACCACTCCACATTGGATCAGGTGCTTGGAGTGGAACTGCCCACCACGGGGCTACTTTACTATCAGGTCATCCGAAAACCCGAGCAGTCCAAGATTCCCAAAGAGAACTGGGAACGATTCACCGTGGCTCCCGACTCGGGTATTTTCATCGTCGTGATCCCTGAACACGATCCGGCCCAGCTGACCCGTCTGGACGGTCAGGAGATCGTAATCAATATCTACGACGGCAACAGGATCAGGGAATCACGCAAGATTCCGATACGTGTTGCAACCGACCTCCGGCAGGGCGGCGGTGGTCACCGCGAACAGCCGCCGGTAGTCGCCGCGGATCAGCCGCTTCCCGCGGACCAAAAGGATACCGTCATCAAGCCTGCCGACCGGGTGCCGGAGGACCACTCGAAGCGCAGTCCGCAGCCTCGTGCGGTTGAACGGTCCGGGGGCGGTATCTGGATCTGGGTGATGCAGATCTCCAATCTCGTGATTCTCCTTGGTCTAGTGATCTACGCGTTTTTCTTCATGCTCCCCAGAATTCAGGTCCTCGAGGACCGGCTGGCCAAGAACGAGATGTTCATTCACGGCAGCCGTGAGGCAATTCGCGAGGAACTTGAACAGGTTAAGCAAGAAATTCTCCAACAGTGCCGGGGCGGTGGGGAACCCGAATAACATCGGTTTCTTTGCGTCTTCTCATGGTACTGAATGTGCTCGACATCGGGGTTGTTGTGCTGTACAAGTACGTGTTTCTCGGCACGAGGGCGGGAAAACGTAACGCCTCCGGGTTTGAGAAGCCCCCGGTGGAACGGCTTTGCAGGGCCGGACCGGGTGCAACGGATATTTGGGTACATGATCAGGAGGCAATTGAATGTTTGGACCTCTTCCGACCAAGTATTTTCTCACAGCCGGAGCGGGGGACGCTTCCACGGAACTCAACGCGTTTGACGCGGCCCTGCTCTCCGCCGGGGTCGGCGATACGAACCTCATTCGGCTGAGCAGCATTCTGCCGCCGGGCGCCCGAGAGACGGAACCTCATGAACTTCGGAAAGGCTCAATGGTACCGATAGCCTATGGAGAACGGGTCGCGATGGATCCCGGGACCGTGCTGGCTGCGGCCGTGGCTGTAGGCATTCCGGAAGACCCTTTGGCCGCAGGCCTTATCATGGAATGCTCACACATCGGTGAAGCCGGCCCGTGTGAGGAAAAGGCACGGCGCATGGTTGAAGAAGGAATGGAGTTGATACGCCGATGCCGGATCCGTGAAATAAAGAGCGTATCGGTGTCCCACACGGTGAAACGAGTGGGCGCGGTATTCGCGGCGGTGGTGCTATGTCAATGAGCGAAGTGCGATGGTTCAGCGAGGCCCTTGAAGGGCGGACCGCCTTTTCGGTCCGGATAACGGGTAAGCCCTTTGAAGGCATGAGTGATTTTCAGTTGATCGAGGTCTTCCAAAGTGAAGCAATGGGACGATTCCTCGTACTGGATCACTGCTTCATGGTTACGGAGAAGGATCATTTCATTTACCACGAAATGCTCGTGCACCCGGCCATGGCGGTTGCGCAGGATCCGCGTCGCGTGCTGGTCATTGGGGGAGGCGACGGAGGAGCGGTAACCGAAGCGGCCAAATATCCCGATCTTGAGTCGATAACGCTGTGCGAAATCGACCCCATGGTTGTCCGCGTATGTCGGGACTACTTCCCGAGCGTATCGGCGGGGCTCGACGACCCGAGGGTCGAGGTGATCAACGGGGACGGAGCGGCTTTCGTACGTGAGTCGAAGAAGAAATACGACGTGATTCTGGTTGATTCCACCGATCCGATAGGGCCGGGTACGGCTCTGTACGAAACGTCGTTCTACGAGTCCATAAGACAATGCCTCACTCCAGGGGGAGTCGCGGTGTTTCAGACCGAGAATCCGCTCTTCATGGAAGACGTCTTTTCCATGGCCGTATGGGATCTCGCGGACGTCTTCGGCCGGGACCGGGTACGGCCTTTCCTGGCGACGATTCCCAGTTATCCGGGCGGGCTTTGGTCATTCACCATGTGTTCGGCCGACCGTGATCCGCTCCAAACGGCTCCACGGGAAGTGTCCCCGGAAGTGGGCAAGAAGCTGCTCTACTACAGTACCGAAGTCCATCGGGGGGCGTTCGCCCTCCCGGTCTTCGTGAAGAACCTTCTGAGCGAGAGGTAGATGCGGCGAGTTGCACTGCGGCGCAAATTCCTGCATGGCTTCGCGTAGCGACTGTGGTGAGCCGGCGAACCGCATCCTACAAGAGGATTCATTGCACGCTACCAAGAACGCCCGGCAGGGACGCCGGGACGCTACCATGAATGCCAAGAACGCCCGGCAGGGACGCCGGGACGCTACCATGAATGCGCTACAGAGCACTTCAGGCGGTCCCGGCTCACGTCAGGGGTGCAAACGATCCATGAGCCTCGGAAACGCGATGGTTTCTCTGACGTGGTGGATCCCCGTGACCCAGGTTATGGCCCGTTCGATGCCGAGCCCGAATCCCGAGTGTGGGACCGACCCGTAACGTCTCAGGTCCAAATACCATTCCAGGGGCTCACGATCGAGGTTGTGTTCGCTGATTCCCGCTTCCAGGAGATCCAGTGATTCTTCACGACGGCCTCCCCCAATGATTTCCCCATACCCTTCCGGAGCCAGAAGATCCATGGCCAAGGCGAGCCGAGGGTTTTCCGGATCCCGTTTCATGTAGAAAGCCTTGATGTCCGCGGGGTAATGCGTGACAAAGAACGGTCTGTCGAACCGTTGGGAGAGCACGGCCTCCTCATCGGCCCCGAAGTCGTCTCCCCACTCGATGGTCGTGCCGGCCTCGGCGATGATCTTCACCGCTTCCGTGTACGAGATCCGGGGAAAAGGGCGGACGACACGTTCCAGGGGGACCGTATCGCGTTCCAGAACAGCAAGTTCCGGGCGGCATCGGTCGAGGACGTCTCCGACGATCCGGCAGATCATGCCTTCGGCCAGGTCCATGGTTTCAGGCAACTCCCAGAAGGCCATTTCGGGTTCGATCATCCAGAACTCAGTGAGGTGCCTTCGCGTCTTGGACTTCTCCGCACGGAAGGTGGGACCGTAAACGTAGATCTTGCCCAGGGCCATGGCCGCGGCCTCGCCGTACAATTGCCCCGATTGGGTCAGGTACGCGGATCGATCAAAATACTCGACCTGAAACAGCGACGTGGTCCCCTCGCACGCGGTGGGCGTCAGTATGGGAGCCTCGACACAGACAAAT
>JAZDHD010000119.1:0-4511 GCA_043806215.1 Pseudomonadota bacterium
ACACCGAGGTCCAGCGTTTCCAACTCCAGTGCCAGCTCCCTGGTTCGGCCCATCTCGTCAAGTCGTTGACTCCATGCCGCGATGAAGCCGCACCAAGTCGCGTTCAACGTGTCATTGTACGAGGCCCTATGGTGTTTGGGCACCACCGCCTTGACCAGGAGGCCCGCAGCGGGGATCTGCTCCGTCAGTACTGTACGAGAACCTCCCTTGTGAACCGGGTCCGGGTTTTCCCACTTCCCGATAAGCACATCCCCGTGATAGAGCAGTACCGCATCGAACTCCAGATCCCGGACGCCTGATTCCAAGAGCGAAACACACTCGGCGATGGATCGGGTCCGGGCGAGACGGGCCGCCATGAAATCCGACCATTGGTCGAGGAATCTGAAATGCGGTCTCTCACTGAGGACTTGGGGCAGGTGATGAAACGGGTCCATCCTGTAGGTTTTCAGGAGAATCACCGTCAGACCGGTGAGAAGAATCACTGCTGAAATGGGAACGAAGGGCGTCGAGGCCACTGAAGGGCTTGCCGCAGCCAGGACGCTCATCCCGGCAAGAACCGCGCTGAAGGTATAGACTACGAGGTTGACCCGTACCGGCGACTTGAACTCCTTGGAGAGTCTGTGATGCAAGTGTTCCGTGTCGGGCAGGTAGATCTTCCGCCCTCGGACCCATCGGCGGACAATGGCGAGCCCTATGTCAAAAAGGGCTATGGAAAACGGCAGGAACGGCGCCACGAGTGTCGTGAACATGGCCGAACGTTGGCCCGGGAACGACACAGCAGCGGAACTCATGGCCACAGTGCCCAAATAGAAGCCCAGCATCATGCTCCCGCCGTCCCCTAGGAACACCCGTGCCGGGGGCCAGTTGTAGGGAAGGAAGCCGACCAGCGCTCCTGCAATGGAGAATTGCAGTATTGCCACGAGGGGATCACCCTTTATGAGCGCGGTACATCCCCCGGCTATGCCTGCAAAGAGGCAAATGCCCGCAGCAAGTCCGTCCACTCCGTCGATAAGATTAATGGCATTGGTGATGACGATGAGAAGGAAACCAAAGACCACTATCCCGTACAAGCCGAATGTCACGGCACCGAAGAACGGAAGGGTGAGGGATTTTATGAAATGGCCCCCCACGGCCAGGATAGCCACGCCGAGGACCTGCCCGGCCAACTTGGTGCTCCACTTGAGTCCTTTGCGGTCATCCCATATGCCGAGAAAGAGGATCCAACCGCATGCGCAGAACAGGGACAGGACCTTCGGGAATTGATCGGTGGAAAGATTTGCTCCCTGATGGCCGGATGCTGCAAGAAGACCGAGGAACATTGGAAGCAGCCCGATGAATACGGCCAAGCCTCCGCATGCCGGAGTCGGGCATGCGTGTTTCTTGCGATAATCCGGACAATCTACCAGACCGTTCCGCGAGGCCAATCTCCGCATGTACGGCGTTACGGCAAAGGACAAAACACCCGCCACCACGCTCAGTCCCAGCAACCATTTGAACCACGGTACCGGCAACCCCTCCATGATCCCTCCATATTCCAAAAAGAACCCCCACGAAAACCGGCTTGTCAGGTTTCGAGCCGCAAAAAATTGAGTCCGCTACGAATTATGCATCAACGGAAGGCAATCTTCTCCGTGACCGCCCGGCAGCGCCGGGACGCTACCGTGAACGCTCCGGAATGCATGCCCCGGGCACCCACGGGGGGGTGCCCCTACACCATGAGGACGGTGCTACCGAAGACCTACCGGCAGGGACGCCGGTGCTACTGAAGACGCCCGGCTGCGACGCCGGGACGCTACCGTGAACGCCCGGAACGTAGGCCCCAGGCGCCCATGGGGGGTGCCCCTACACCCTCAGGACAGGCTCCGCCCCCTTACCATTCTGCCATCTCTCTGAACTTACTGGTATTTTCAATAAAACCGTCTTTTATCTTCTTGCGATTTCTGTGCGCTCATGGGGTTTCCCATACCTCAGAAGCATTCTCATCCTGCGCGCTCAGTTCGCATTTATTTCAGATACGTTTGCCCATACCCCCGGCAGATCTTCAGACATTGATGGAAGTTGTTTGTCGTGTAGACCATCATTCAATCAATAAGCCTCGGCACCCCCGATTTCATCCCGGCCGAATTTCCCCGCCGGCGATCACCTTGTAGAACCGATGATTAACCGTACGACAATTCGGCGGCTTGTGTCAAGGCCCTTTTTGGGGTGTGGAGTTCGCCGTGCAATCCCCCACCGCGGGGTGGGAGGCATTTGAACGGCTCCAAGTCTATCTGTTTCGGCTTTTTCGGTGGGATGAAGCGTATCTGGGTTAGAATATTCAGAGACTTCGCGGCCTCGTCCCCAAATCCCCCCTGCCCCGTTTCTTGAAGAGATCTTAAGCAACTGCAATCGATGGTGCTCGTGTGTATAAGATTGTATGAGAGTAGGCCGGTCTTTCAAGGTCGGGCCGGTTAAGGCGGTCAGAAGACGACTGGCAAGATGCCGGCAGAGGATACCGGCACGGAGGCCGGCGCTACCAAGAGAGCAGCACCAGGAACGATGCGGTTCCCCCGCACCAGGTGCGGAGTCGCCACATCCTACAAGAGGCGTTAGCAATCCGGGGACACAATTCCGAGTTTTGCGAGGTCGCATGGCGCCGTTCGCAAAATCGGATCATGTCCCCGATTGCCCATGACCGTGTTTACGGCACGGAGCACTTAGGCTCTCGGGTATACCCGCCTGCACGAAGAGCAGAAATACACTCTCTCCCGGGCCAGGTACATGAATGCACCGACCGAGGAAAGTATCGCTCCGCCCAGGAGGCACATGCCGGTCCCGTAAACCGCGAAGAGTCGGCCCAACGAGTATCCGTCGAAGAGTGTCACCGCAGCGGACCCCATGAGACCCAGCACCATGAAGGCAGCGGAAAGGATCAGGGCCGTATGACTTCTCTTGCGGTCATACACGTCGCGCAGCGCAGGCTCCAACACTTCGTCGCAGCTTTCGCACAGTGTTTCGGGCCGAGCCTCGTGCTCGTGGTCCGGCTCTTCGACAAAGCTCTCGAAACGAGGTGCCGCTTCCGTTCCGTCCGGAGAACCCGCGGGCCGATCCCGCACCGGATCCTCATAGCCGTACGCACCGTGAGTCGCGAACTCTTCGGATCCCGGATTGCCGAACTCATAATTGTCCGCAGGGCCGAACTCGTCGTTCTCCGCCCGGTCAAGCTCCTTCTCCCCCGGCCAACTGAACCGGTCATGCTTCCTCACCCGGGAGGGATCCACGAAAAAGTCCCCGCTCGATCCCGGATCCTGCGCGGCCTCGATGCGCCGGGCGCTCCCAGCGGTTCCAAACGTCCCGGAACGGTCCGGCCCCAAGGAACCCGGACGGTTCACGGCATCCGAAGAAGCGGGAGCAGCAGATACTCCCACCGCCGCGTGCGACCCTTCCCGGCTGATCATGTCCTGAAACGATACCCCGCAGTCGGGACATATGTCGAACATCGTCTGGTGCGAAGCAAGGCATGACGGGCAAATGAAGCTCGTGGTATCCCGTTCCGGCATTGGCTCTTCGTCCGGTAAACAGGACTCCGAGTACCGGCTCAGGAGTTCCTCGGCATCGATGATGCCCCTGTCCTGCAGCATGTCGTAGAACCTCTCCAGACCGGTTGACGTGAGGTGATACTTCTCCAGAAGATGCTCATCCGTCATTCCGGCATGGAAATCGTCCAGAAAATCCCTTACTCTGATGCTTCGTTTCAGTTGCGAGTTCTGTGTCGTGTTCATGGTCTTCACCTCGTATAGACAGTGCACGTCTCTTATACCAAATGATCCCATAATATGCAAGCTATTTCTTGCTATTATTCCCATTATCTCGAATTCACTTTAATTAATTCCGTCGGGCCGGGGGGATAGGACTTGCAAAGATCGCCGCCTTGGGCTAGGTTCTCCTGGCAACGCGGGGACGCATGTTGGTTTCATGTGACCGTGATACCGGTTGCTTGCGGCCGTTCCGGTAATTGGTCACATCCTCCCGGGCCGGTGATCCGATATGGACGGCATTGTCGGTCCGTGGGTTAAGGTGCGTGAATTGTTGGCCGGGAATCAACTGGTTGGGCGAACCGATGAGCAGTAGTGTCGTAACCAAAGTGATATGCTTCGCGGGAGTGTTGTCTGTTGCGGGGGGAGCCGTACACGGTCCATCGGCGGAAGAAAATGGCCGGTCCACGATTTGCCGTCCTCAACCGGCCGAAGCTGCAACCATTGAATTGGGCATGGCCGGGCAGTTCAAGTGGACATGCTCCGACGGTAAGAACGAAGGAAACGGGTACTATGTCGTCTTTATACGACCGGACGGGAGGTTCGTTCTGCTCAAGGTCCCGGTGGGGAGAAGCTCTTTCGAGTTCACCCCGGATGCCGCCGGGCTGTGGCGTTGGCTGGTGATTAATACCGACCCGGACCGCACCAAACCCGACATGGAATCCGAGCCGGGATACTTCCACGTGGTAATGCCCCAGGAATCTTCCAAGTAAGGGT
>JAZDHD010000120.1:0-5832 GCA_043806215.1 Pseudomonadota bacterium
GCCGTAGGGATCTTCGTTGATCAGGCCGGGCGATTCTCCCAAATCCTCGTTGACCGCCACAATGTCTCCGCCAACGGGCATAAACAGCTCGGAAACCGCCTTGACCGATTCCAGGGTGCCGAACTCGTCTCCCTGTTCAAGAGAGTCGCCTACCGCGGGCAATTCCACATAGGTGATGTCTCCCAGCTGATCCTGGGCGTAGTCCGAAATGCCGACGACCACGGTTCCGTCGCGAAGAACGGCCCATTCGTGATCCTCTGCATAGCGCAGTGACGCGGGGAAGTTCAACTCCTCAATTTTTTTCATGTAAACCCAACCTCCTTTCAACGGTCATCCGGTCATCGGTTCGATGGCTTCGGTAGGGGCCTGCCCTGGGCACCCACAGGGGGGTGCCCCTACGATGCGGTACTCTTCGGTAGCGCCGTCCTGTGGGGCGGGCGTCCATGCCCGCCGGCCGTTCCGAGCCCGGCATCCCGCGCAGAACGCGGGACGGGACGCTGCCGGACGAACTCAAAGCATCTCATGCATCGGTCGCAAGGCCGTTCTGTCCGGTCTCACATCCTCGACGATCACGGCTTTGATTTTCCGTTTCCTATCCTGGAGAACGACCGCCTCCCCCGGTGAGAGCCGCGATTTCACCTTGACAAGACCGCACATCAACCCCTTTGGTTTGAAGTCTTGCGGCCTTCCGGGGGAGGTCAGACTGAGGATTCTTCCTTCATACCACCCAACGGCCATATCGGCAGTGCACGTCAAGACCGTCCCGATTTCCCGCCCCCCACAGTCCAGCACGACGGCCGGAACACGGGTTGAAACCTTGCGGGGATCGTATCCGGCCACGGCATGGGTGTATGGAGCGTTCTCGTTCTTCAGGAGGGCTTCGTCCCCTATGAATTTCTTCGTAAACGCGGACTTGTCCTCGGTGTACGGCAAGGCATACGGCCACGGATGGTTCACGAAGGGCCACGGCCCTATGTCCTGCCCCGAAAGGGGGAGCACGGCCCCGGCCCTGAGTGAGTCTCTGGCGGCCAGTCCGCATGGAACGGCCCCGAAGTCCTTACCCGCATCCATGATCATTTTCCAGGAGGAGAGCAATCGCTCCGGTTCCAACAGTATTTCAAACCCGAATTCGCCGGTGTATCCCGTGCGGGAAAGGAGAATGGGCGTGCCGTCCTTTAGCCTTGTATCCGCTTGGGAATCGTTTCCATCGAAATGCCCCTTGAAGGAAAAGTACTTCATGTCGTCCAGAGCCTTCATGGGCTCGTCAAGCACCTTCGCCAGGATCTTGGCCGATGAGGGGCCCTGAAGATCGATCTTTCCCACTTTGCCGGTAAGGTCCGACACCTCCACCGGCTCCCCTCCGGCGCGGCCTATGAGATGGGCCCTGATCGCCTCCCCCATTCCGCAGTTTACGATGCTTATGTACGATTGCTCATCGGCCCGATATAGGATGGTGTCGTCAACAACCCCGCCGGCCTCGTTCAGGTACGCGCCGAAAACCGATGCGCCCGGCCGCAACGGCTTTTTTCCGCCGCCCGTGCATGCGGGGAGGTCCCTCGTGAAACACTTTTGTAACAGGTTGAAGGCCCCGGGGCCCTTGATGACAACCACCGACATGTGAGAGGTGTCGAAGAGTCCGGCGGCCGTCACCACCGCCCTATGCTCGGCCACGGCGCCTGCGGAATACCAGAGGGGCATCTCCCATCCGCGGAACTCCGTCATCACCGCCCCTTGTGAGACGTGCCAATCAAAGAGAGGTGTCCTGTTCATGTGTTGTACCTGTATTATCGATCCTCATTTTCTGGTGGTCCCGCTGAGATTTCTTCGGAAATTGACTCCTGAATTGCGGTTTGGTTGCGCCGAGCGCCCGGCAACCGGGAGCAACGTCCGGATCCCCTGCGAGATGCGATGGTTCTTGCGAAACTCAAGGTCGTGCGTGATGCCGGTGCCGGCAATCGCCATTGGGGTTCGGTTCCGACCGCCCTCTGTTCCACTCCCTTTGGAAGTCCTCCCCGGTCGGTCGGAATTTCGTCTTCGACGGCACCTCGGCGACGAGGCCTTGCGTTTCACGGTCAATCTCGCACTTCCTCAATTGCATCGTCAAGTGCCGACGCAGTTAATTCGTCAAGAAAAGTGAGAAATCCGGATGCCGGGGCTCCGGTGGGATCCGGTGCTCAACCTCCCAAGAACCGCGTTTTCACTCAATGGATGTTTGATGCCGGATGAGCATGTGTCGTGGCTACCGACATCCCTGCGGGCGGCGTCCCTGCAAGCCGAGAGACGCGTCTCCCGGCGGAAAAGAGGGACGCTTCGCATCATACCGCTTGGTGCGTTCGCACCTTGTGGTATAGTTTCATCAAGGATTGGTTATGAGCGAGCGTGAAAAGCTTCTCCTCAGAGTACTGCGCGGCACATCGGAAGCCAACGTTCCGTTCGAAGGTCTCCGCAGTCTGCTGCTTAGTGCCCCGTTTCCTAATTACGGTCGCACATTCCCGTAGCGACTGTAACTCAATCGTTTGAGTCAAGCTCGTATCAGGTATCCGTGACGTGTGAATAGCGACGTCACCTTCGTCCAGGGTAGGGATGAACTCGCTTCCCATCCGAGTAGCAGCGACAACGCTGATGATCACAATCAACTGCAGCGACAGTGACCACCAGCTTCCTGTAATTCAGGACCATCGCCAGGACCGGTCGATACAAGTCCTTGGTCCCGCGTGTTACGAAGTTTTCTCCGTGAGAAAGACCTCGTGACAAGAATATCGCCACAGCCGAAGGCACGAAAGTGAATGACAGAACAAGCGCGCCGGTCAAAGCCGGGAGAACCGTGACGGCCATGGGGGTGAACATCTTTCCTTCAACCCCGCTCAGCGCGAGAATCGGGAAATAAACAATGATGATAATGAGTTCCCCGAAGAGCATCGGCTTTCGCACTTCCTGGGATGCCTTCCAATGATGTCGATGCGTTCTTGCCGGCTGAGACTTCGACCGTGAGTTTCCTGGGCTTCGTGAAGCTTCCGAGCGCAATTCTCGATAATGACGACTGCTCCGTCCACTATGATGCCGAAGTCTATCGCCCCCAAGCTCATGAGATTGGCGCTCAGCTTGTTTACAGCCATGCCTGGGCCGTATAAAGAGCATGGATGACGGGATGACCAGGGCGGGTAATCCGGCAAGACCCGTTTCTATGGGGTACGTGATTCTCTGCTCCATTTCCAACCTCGCGTTCGACAGTATGTCGGGGGTGGTTGAATCATCTTGGCAAGCAAGTACTATCAAGCAGTTACGACGAGATCAATCCGCAAAAGTCCAGGAACATTCATTCGTCGGCCGTATCATCTCTATTGTCGCTGATCCCGACACGTTCCGGGTCTTGATTTCGTCAAGGAATACTCTCCGTACTGCCTCAAGACATTTCGTCCCCATGGGTCATCGGTGGGCCTAATTTCTTCAATCATGAGGACGCCTTCTTGTCCCTCTCTTCTGAAAGAGCCTTTGCCCCAATTACCCCATCCGTCAACAAACCTGAAATTGAGCGCTCCGGTCTTGTCTCTCACTGCCGGAACTCTCACCTCAAGGATCTGTGCTGAATCAGGAAATTCGATGGTAAAATCAATGAAACTTACGGCGGAGAAACTCCGTATTCGTAGACAGCATCGCAGTTCTCCCAATGGCTCCTTCGATCCGTCAGTCGAGCCACTGGAGACTGCCGCCTCGACAGAGTATTCTTCCGTAACGGCGGGTTCTTTCTGTGCAACCCGAAGCTTTGTCAGTTGCCGTTCTAGGCCCTCTATTCTCTCCTGATAAACCTTGTCCAGACAACGACCGTCTCTGCATTTGTCGCGCTTCCCAACCCATTCCAGCCTTTCCCGCTCGGCACGTTGAATATCAGGCGTCACGGAAACCAGTACTTGATATAAGTAGGAGATCTCGTAATCATGTTGAAGAAGCGTAGCGTCGGCGCATATGAGCCTTCCCACATGGGAGTTGTCCTTGTCACAATCAATACCTGCGAAATGTCCTGGGTCAATGTCGAGTCTAACCCTCTTATCTCCAAACGGGTCATCGTACTCCAGGACATCGGCACCCACCCATTCCGGCTTGAACCCCTTCCCGGCAGCCGTGGCGACGCGCTGGACCAAGCCGGTGTTAAGGTCTTGAAGCCACAGATGAAATTTCTTCCTGCTTTTTCTTATCTCTTCGTGAGTGTCTGCGTCGAAGACGTGCGGGTAATCGCTGAAGGCTATCTTTGCACTATCGGGATCGAGAACGAGCTCGGCATCAGGCCATCCCTCTGCAGCCTCTTTGGGGGACGTACTTCTGCGGTACGTGATGACTTCCCATGTCGGCACGGCTATTTTGTAGAAAAGGGGCGTCACGTACAGACATCCGATAGCGCCCCAGAATTCACTTCCGTCCTTGGTCCATTTTGAGTTACCCCCCAGACCGACAAAGACAGACGACCCGGCTTCGAATCTCTCACATTCCAGATCCGTAATCGCCGGCGGAAAAACCGTCTCGTGAACCAATTTTCCCAATGGATCCAGGAAAGCTATTCTGTGCTCAAGAATCACTGCAATGACGTCCCCTTTGGGAGACGCTCGGAAGTCCAGTCCTTGTGACTCATAGAGCTTTCGGGCCTCGCCGGCGGGCTGGAATCGCCACAGCTCATCCGTCCACCGCCCCCGTAATGGCGAACCATCATCGGTAGATCCTATGGTTGAGTCGTCTCCGGTTCTCTTTATGACGTAGAGATTGCCGTCGGCATATTCACAGCAATGATAGTGGCCTGCCAGTAAATCAGGACTTTCGAGCCGGAATACGGTCCGTGCCGTAGATAACTCCTTGACTTCCAACTTGTTCGCACGGCCCAGGTCGTTAAAGCCTTTGAAGGTGAACTGGAATCCATTCCATGTGTCCACTTCCTGTCTTTCTTCCGAACCGAAAACGCTCATACACATTCCTGAGATAATGACCACAAGAGCTGCCGTCGGAACGAAACGTTTCATGGATCGACCCTCCCATTGAGCGAATGCTCGACAGACATCAGGATGCAAGCGCCTAAATTGCCCTTCCATGAGATGCCGGATTGCCTGGGCTGGAAGCTTTCATGGAAAGAAACAAGCGGGTGTTGCCAACGCCATTTCATCAGGCCTGTAGCCTTTCAGGATCTTCAAACTGCTTATCGGCCGTCTCCACAGACCATATCGTTCTTCTTCCCCATCCTCGCGTCCATGATTCCGTGGTTCAAGCAGTCAGGAAGGCTCTAAAGGCCTCTTGGCTATCCCTTTCAGGTTTGATCCATGCATCTTTTTGCTAACCGATTTCGTGTCGAACGGTACTAGATGATCCCCGCCTTCCGTCTAATTTTCTCGCCATCCAGACCGTTGATCCAATCAAGGAGGCCCTGCCAAATCGCGTGGAATCCAAAGCCTCCCTCGGTCATCTCCTTAATCGCTTCTTCCTTGGTCCAGCCCTGAAGAGCCAAACGATAGGCAGCGCACATAGTTCCCGTACGATCCGCGCCGTGCCGGCAATGTACAAGGACGGGTGTACGCTTGGGGTCGGTGACAATACTGAGGAATCGGACAACATCCTCTTCTTCCGGATGCCATGCCGTCATATATATGTGTTCGTACCCGAGCCCGGTCTGCCCGATCTCGTCTCGATCGGAATGAAAGGAGCGGAGACTAACGATTGTCTTGATTCCCAATGCCTTGATTTTCCGCATACCTTCTGCCGTGGGCTGAGCACTGCGGTACAAATGCTCCGAAACCTTGTGGAGATTCGGAACGCCGTCAAGGTCGATAGGTTTGGCCCAGTGATCTGCACGAT
>JAZDHD010000121.1:0-14304 GCA_043806215.1 Pseudomonadota bacterium
CATTCACTCCAGCCCTGCTCAGTCGCTTGAAAACTGCCTCGGCTATTCCATCGGCATCCGTTTGCTTTGTCTCTTATGGTTTGATGTCCCCTATCTCAAGTCACTGTTTACGGTGGGTTTGACACTCTCAACTAATATCTCATTGAACTCTGCCGGACAACAGAAAAAGAAAAAGGCCTGATTTCTCAGGCCTTTCTGGACTTCACCGGATGTCTCCGGATTATGTCTTGGTGGCGATGCAGGGAATTGAACCCCGGACACTGCGGATATGAGCCGCATGCTCTAACCAGCTGAGCTACACCGCCGTTAATCCCCCCTACATACCACCCATTCTGTTCCATTGTCAAGATTTGGTAAGGCACCGGCGCAATCTCGGAAGGTGTGCCCCCCGGATCGGTCCCGTGGCTTTCATCAAATGTACGGCCTCGGTTCCGCCGCTAAGTGACTGTCCGGAAATAAGCAGTGCACATGGGTGGGCCTTCAGCCTCGTAGGGGCACAGCGTGCAGTGCCCGCAGAAAGAGATGGTTCCGCGAGATTGAACCGATTATTCTGAGACGAACCCTAAGTGACTGTCCCAAAACAAACCTTGCAAGCAGCAATCCGGGGACACGATTCCGAGTTTTGCGGGGGCGCATGGCGCCACTCGCAAAATCGGATCATGTCCCCGGATTGCCGGCAGCCCCCACGGCCATACAACTAAACCGAGAGGCCCAAGGGATGATGGGCCTATTTGGTGACAGACCCTAAAAAATGCCGCGCTCCCAACGCGCCGTACGCTTCAGACTCCGAGCCCCGCCGGTATCGATGTTCAATATTCGAGCGTGAGATGGAAGCTTGTTCATCTCAATATCCAACCTATATCCCGGGCTGATGTCCGACAGAGCCTTCAGACCCAGGAAACCGAATATGTGCAGCTCTTGGCCCCGATTTTCCTGCACGGTTGCGAATCGTCATGTCGAACTATAATGTCTATGCAGTCCGGGGGCTTGAACCGTTGCGCAAATCCCTCGATGACTCCCCGGTCGAAGGAGCACGGATAAGGATTGGCACAGACGATTGTTGCAGCATTCATGAGTGAGCCGGTCTCCCGGCTGCTCACCGTGTAAGAGCCGATGGAGCCGCCTCGGTGGTTCATATGATACGCGGTGTCAATTCCCTTCAGGCAATTCTCAAGGAGATCCATTCCCGGTGGAAGCTTGGCGTTTCGCGCTATTTCATGGCCGATACGAAAAAGCATTTGAGAACCGAACCGCTCCGAAATTTCCCGCATTGCGTCCAGGAACGATTGAAGAAGGTAGAACGTTCCCGGACCGGGGTTTGCGATGCCATGCTTCAGCAATATGCCTTGTCCAACCGCCGTCATATGTGCGGGGAACCCCTCGGAAAACGCACGCACCGCGTCGCCCGACACCTGCACGCCGGGCTCGAAAGACGTGAATTCCGCCACAATCTCCTCCATTCTTACGGCAACGAGGAGAAGCACCACTCGAGTTGTCAACTCAAGCCCGTGCCTCCCAACGCCACGCTCCGAGCACAAGTGCACCAGCCGGGTTTTGAGCCGGGGGAGTTCTCAGCATCGAAGTCGGACGGATTCGCATGGTCCGAATCGGAGTAATCCCCCGGACAACCCGAGGTTCATATTGCCGGCACAATCAACTTGTTTCTTTTTTCTTCAGTGCTGCCAGTATCCGTTCGGGCGTTATGGGAAGGTCGCGAATGCGAACGCCCACCGCGTCATAAACCGCATTTGCTATTGCCGGGGCTTGAAGAAACAACCCGGATTCCCCGCAGCTCTTCGCGCCGAACGGGCCGGTCGGATCTCCGAGCTCCACAAGGATCGCTTCGTGATCCGGGAGGTCCAAAGTCGAGGGGATCCGATACTTGTCGAATCCGTCACTGAGTACCTTCCCGTGAGTGATTACGGTATCCTCGTACAGGGCGAACCCGATCCCTTGGGCCGTGCCGCCCTCCAGCTGACCTTCGACTGCGATGGGATTGATCGCCTTCCCTATGTCATGAACCGTGATCCAGTTGAGTGGGCGTACCACTCCCGTCTCCGTATCGACTTCCACTTCTGCGAATCCGGCCTGCCAAGGGGGAGCGAATTCGGTGGGTTCCAGCGTGGCGTGCGCAACAATCTGTTTGCAGTTTTTCTCGTAGTTGTATATGCAGGCCTGACTTATCTCGAGAAATGTGGCGGAACGTTCAGGCTTGCCTTTCACCACCACTTTCTTGTCCACCATTTCCAACTGATCAACGGGAGCGTCCAGAATTACCGACGCCCGCTGGAGGATTTCCGCACGTGCCTGCTCGGCCGCTTTCTTTACCGCTCGTCCGATGCAATACACGCCTCTGGACGCATGCGTTCCGATGTCGAACGCCGTTAGGTCGGTGTCGCCGTAAATAACGTTAATGTCCTCATAATCGAGCCCGAGAACTTCCGCGGCGATCTGGGCGAGCGTTCCCAGGATGCCCTGGCCCATGTTTCCCGGAGAGACAAACAGACTGCAACCGCCGTCCTCGTTGAACTTCAGAATCGCGTTGGTGTGCTCCAGGAGCATTGGTTGCGCGCCGCTGAGCCATCCCATGCACGCGACTCCTACCCCTCTTCGTCGGATACCTTGCCCATTTTTCCCTTTCTTTTCTTTCCACCCAATCTTTTCGGCTCCAATCCGAAGGCATTCATCCAATCCACAGCTCGATATTGCGGTACCGGGAAACCACCCCAGGCCTCCCACGTCGCGGTGATACTTCATCCGGAATTCCACGGGGTCCATTCCGATTTTCTCGCACGCCTCATCGATCAGGGTTTCCCTCGCAAAGGAGGATTGCATGGCTCCAAAGCCTCTCATGGCACCGCAGGCAACATGGTTGGTGTAAATGACCTGGATTTCTTGATGCATGCTTTCAAAACTATATTCAGTGATATTCGAGGCGAGCGCCACCCCGCAGCCGGATGCCGTCTTGCCCATGTACGCTCCGGCATCTCCCGTGTACTTAGCGGTCAGAGCCAATGGAGTGCCGTCGTTTTTCAGGCCTATCTTCATGTCAATCTTGCAGATGTGTTCCCGAGTGATCCGGTTGGCAAAATCTTCGCTCCTGGAATACAGGACTTTCACGGGTGCGCCCGCCTTGATGGCCAGCGCGCAGCAATAAGGTTCGCAACTGAGGTCGGTGCCCGCCCCGAAACCGGTACCTGCGAAAGGTTGAATAACTCGCACCTTGCTTTCCGGCAGATCGAATAGATACGCAAGCATCTTCCTGGCCATGTGAGGAAGCTGAGTCTGGCTCCACACTGTCAATCGGCCGTCTTTGAAATCCGCAACGGCGCACGCAGGCTCGAGACCGGCTTGAATTTGCTTGGTAGTGGAAAAGGTTCCTTCAACCACTGCATCGGCTTCCTTCATGCCCTTTTCTACATCCCCGTAACAAAAAACCGGTGTAGCGGGCACAGGGGTGTTACCTTCCGCGAATTCGTGAAGCTTCGGGACTCCCGGCTTGACGGCATCTTCAACATTGAACGCGGCGGGAAGAGGTTCGTATTCAACTTCAATGAGCTTCAATGCTTCGTCGGCAACCTGCTCGTTCACTGCGGCTACTGCGGCGACAGGATCCCCCAGGTATCTCACCTTGTAATCAAAAAGGAACATGTCCTGGATTTCGCCGTCGGGTAGCTGGTAGGTCATCACGTTGTAGGTATAGACCTTTCGGGGTACATCGCCTCGAGTGACTACCGCCTTGACGCCGGGTAATGCTTCGGCTTTGGATCCATCCACTCTTACCACTCGGGCGTGCGCGTGAGGGCTTCGCAAGACCTTTCCCACCAGCATCTGCGGGAGTCGGATGTTGGTGCAGTATTCCGCTCGGCCGGTCACCTTCGCAAAAGCGTCGACGGCGGCTACCCTTTCTCCTACCACCTTCAGACTGTCGCCCATTTCATTCCCCCTTTTCCGCTGCGGCCACCACAGCGTCTACGATTTTGTTGTATCCTGTGCAACGGCAGAGATGACCGGCGAAAAAGTCTTTTACGTCCTCTCTCGAGGGGGAGGGATTGACCTCGAGCAAGCGTTTTCCGGCCAAGAGCATTCCCGGAGTGCAGTACCCGCACTGCAGGGCGCCGTGCTCGACAAAGGCTTCCTGTAGGGGATGCAATCGAGGCCCGTTTGCCAACCCTTCTACCGTCGTTATCTCCTTGCCTCGTACGGTGACGGCCAACGTGGAACACGAGAGCACGGGAAGTCCGTCCACCAGCACGGTGCAGGCGCCGCAATCCCCGGTTCCGCAGCCCACGTGAACACCCGACAGCCCCAGATCGTCTTGGAGGACCTCGGAGAGCAAGGCATTGGACTCGACCAAAAGGTCATGAGTGACTCCATTCACCAAGAACGTACATGCCATCCTTCTCATTGTTTCCGTACTCCTTTAGTTCATTTGGGTTAGAACGTTGGTGAGAGCACGCTCTACGAGGACCCGTACCATTGCCTTTCGATACTCTGCGGTGGAACGGATATCCGTAATGGGTCTTACTACTTCGTCTTCACATGCCAGTCGAGCGGCCTCCTGAATTGCAGGCGGCTTCAGCGCTTCTCCCTTGAGAAGATTTTCCGCTGCATGTACCCGTACGATGACCGGTGCCACGGCGCCCACGGCAATCCGCACGTCGCCGCAAGACCCGTTGTTTCGATTGACCCGCACCCCAACACTGACCTTTGTTATGTCGGGCTTGGTCCGCGCAAGGCACTCGTAACCCGCAAACGAGTGCTCGCCCATGGAAGGAACAATCACTTCCTGAACCATTTCCCCTTCTTCAAGAATGGTCTTGCGAGATCCCACACAGAAATTCTCCAGAGAGACCAGTCGCTCTGCGCCGGGCCTCAAAATCCTCATCTTTGCCCCCAAAGCAACCATGATGGTCGCCATATCCGAGGCAGGGGTGCCTTCGCACAGGTTCCCCACGATAGTCCCCATTCTCCTGACTTCCACGGATCCGATACAGCGCGCGGTGCTGAACAATGCGGGGTAACGCTTTTGCACTTCAATCGATTTCTCGATGCCTCGGAACGTTACCAGGGCCCCGATCTTCAAGTCCTCGTTCTTGCCTCCCTCCAGGAACTTCAGGGACTCAATCTTCTGGAGGCTTACGACCGCTTCGGGCTCTTTCTCCCCCTTTTTCATGGCTTGAATCAGACTGAGCCCTCCCGCCAACGGTGAAGCCTTATGGCCATAAGAAAAGAGGAGCTCGTTGGCCTCAGCCACAGTTTTTGGTTCGAAGAATTCAAAGTGTTTCAGCGCTCTGAATAGCATAACAATCCTCCCTCTTCTTGGGGTTAAATCCGAGTTACATTTCGCCACTTCGCCCGGGACGCGATCGATAGAGTGGGATACCGGAGGGTGGGCCGCCGCTGCCGGTCCAGTCGGCAGCGGCGATCCGGACTTAATCGAGTGCAGGCTCGATAAGGCGCACGGCGTCCTCAGCCTCGGCTTCTCAGTTTCTCCGTGCCGGGGGTGTCTACGGAAAAATCGTCGGGGTTAATGATAACGCCGTAGTCGATCTTGGCGCGTTTCACGGATACCAGACCGTCAATGACATCATCGAGGACGCTCTCAACGGGACGTTCAAAGGGATCGCCGTACCCGCCGCCGCCTGCCTCCTCTATTTCGTAGATGTCGCCCGTATTCAGTTCCACGTACTTATGAACATCGGGGTCCTCGGTGGAACCATCGGGTCTACGTACCAGCAATTTGCTCGGCGCAGTGCCCTTCCCACCGGCAATACCGAAAGGCGCGGTTTCCGGTCTCAAGCCGTCCCCGAAGTTATCGGAAAGAATGCCATCCGCTTCCACCCGCCATTTGTATGCGGTCCCCATGCCTCCACGCCACTTTCCCGGGCCCGCGCTGTCCTGGAGATATTCATATTGAAGCACGGTGTATGGAGTGACAAGCTCGTGCAACTCGGGATCCGGCGCCCTTAGCCCGCCGGCGCATGAGATCACCCCGAGGTGATCCCATCCATCGTATCCCAATGTCGCCCCGGCGCCGCCTTTGCACATGAAATGTATATCGCCGAAGAGCCTCTGCGTTCGAGGATTGAATCCCATGGTAGCCGGAGCAGACCACCTGGCCCAGGCAGCCTGGGTCAAATGAGGAACGGCCTGGGAAAGAGCCAGCCATATCGCCTCGCATATACAGGCGGTAGTACAGATGGTGCAAGAGGTGCATGCTGCAGGTTCTTGACAGTTGACGACACTACCCGGAGGGGCAATCACCTCGATACAACGCATGGCACCGTCATTCTTGCGGATCTCTGGGTCTATGGTGGTAAAGAGTGCCAGGCATACCGTCGAAAAGGTGTTCCCTATCGTGCTGTTGATCGATCCCCTGACCTGCGGGTCGGAGCCGGTGAAATCAAAGGTGATTTTGTCGCCCAAGACCTTCACGGCGACCTTCACCTTGACCATCTTGTCTCGCTCGAACCCGTCGTGATCCATGTAGCGTTCGGCTTCGTAATCTCCGTCGGGAATCTTGGCTATCTCCGCCTTCATGTGGCGTTCCGTCGAGTCGAGAATCTCTTCGATGGCCTGTTCCATGACATCCATTCCATACATGGACAACGCCCGCTTCAACTTGCGCTCTCCGACCCTGGTTGCCCCTACCTGGCAATTGAGGTCGCCTTCCACAAGGAATTCCATACGGATGTTTTTCAGGATCAGGTTCCAGACACTGCGATTGAACCTTCCGCTCTTGTAAAGCTTCACCGGCGGGATGCGGAGGCCTTCCTCAAAGATCGACGATGCCGTGGGGTTGTAACCGACAACTCCCTGTGCTCCGGTGTCCACATGGTGGCCTTTGGCCACCGCCCAAAAGGCAAGCTCGTCTCCCTTGAAGACCGGCCTGGCGACGGTAAAGTCCGGCTTGTGATTGTTTCCACCCAGATACGGATCGTTTGTGAGTATCACGTCACCGTCCGTGATGTCGCCGTCGTACCATTCCAGCAACTTGGTCATGTTATGAGGAAGGGCGCCTGCCAGCACGGCTATATAGGGTTTCTGGGCAATCATCCTTCCTTTGGCGTCGAAAATCGCGGTGACGAAGTCTCGTGCCTCGCTGAAAATGGGAGAGCGTGAAGTCAACATCATGGTTTCGCCCATTTCACTGCATACTGCGTCTAATCGGTTGGCCAATACGGACCGAAATATGGGGTCGATTCTCTCTTGGCTCATGAAGCCCTCCTTACATTTTTGCCTTGAGCTCGTTGATGATGTCTTCCAGTTTGCGACTCTTGGAATAGATGATGTAGTTGTCGTAAGCATCGCAAGCGAGATTGTATTCCGGTGGAACCACGATCGTGGTGGTGGGCTCCTCGACAATTGCCGGACCGAAGATCATGTTTCCGTGCTTGAGCGCGAGCCC
This sequence comes from Pseudomonadota bacterium, assembly GCA_043806215.1. Lineage (GTDB taxonomy): Bacteria > Desulfobacterota > Desulfomonilia > Desulfomonilales > Desulfomonilaceae > JAVHLK01. The sequence continues at coordinate 7,412 of JAZDHD010000121.1, forward strand.
GTCGTAAACCCGCGTATTGACGAAACCGTCATCGAAAAAGACCTGGCGATTGTTCTTGAGCGCTTTGGATGCGTCCTTTCCCTGGTTGGGGCTGGGTTGGAAGGCCGGCTTCACTGTTTCACCTTTGGCTTGAAGGCGTATGTTGATCAGCTCCGTGGGAGCGCCTGCCATGGAATAGCCGTATAAGGCGTCATGGCGTTCGTGGAACATTTGCACCAGGTATTCGATATCCTGTTCCCTCACCTCGCCTTTGGCCGACATGGGCAGCGACACGCCGACTTCGTTGAATTGTCCCAGGTAACGCATGTCGGCCTTGAATTCCGCCACGATATTGCCTTCGGGAATACCTTCGGTTTTCAAGGTATCCGTGGCTTCCTTGAGCAGTTCCATGCAAATCTCGGCGACCTTGTTTCGATCCAACCTTTCGATCTCTACGGCATAGGTGCGGACGTAATCGTGTTTCAGATCGCTCATGAGCATGCCGGCTGCACAGAATACCGATGAGCCTCTGGGAACGATGATCAACGGAATCTCCTGGTCTTTTGCGATCATGGCCGCGTGAATGGGGCCGGCCCCTCCGGCAACTACCAGAGCCAACGATCTTGGGTCGTACCCCTTGGCCACTGAAACAAGCCCCACGCCCAACGCCATATTGACGTTGATCATCTTGTAGATGCCTGCTGCAGCGTCGTTCACACTCACTCCCAGCTTGCTTGCGACGTTCTCCTCGACGGCTTTGGCTGCGGCCGGCCTGTCGAGCTTCATGGCGCCGCCGTGGAAATAGTCGGGATCCAGATAGCCCAGGATAAGATCCGCATCGGTGACTGTGGCCTCGGTGCCGCCCTTGCCGTAGCATGCAGGTCCGGGATCGGCCCCGGCGCTCTGCGGGCCCACCTGCAGCATTCCCGCTGCATCGACTGAGGCAATGCTGCCGCCGCCGGCTCCTATGGTCTCGATATAGACCGTCGGCAACGCCACGCGATAACCGCCGATTTCTCCGTCTATGGTGATCGACGGTTGGCCGTTCCGGATGAGGCATGCATCGAAGCTCGTGCCGCCCATGTCCACCGTGATGAGGTTGCCCAGGCCGTGAATTCCGCCGAAGAAAAGCCCCGCAACCGGCCCGCCGGCAGGCCCCGACAGCAGCGTGTTGACCGCGAAACGGCTGCTCATCTCGGGTGACATCACACCACCGTTGGACTGCATGATCAGCAGATTGCCCGTGAATCCTCCATCGGACAGCCTCTTCTCCGCCTGCCGGATATAATTGGACAGAATGGGCCCCACATAGGCGTTGAGCGCAACGGTACTATTCCGTTCGTACACCCGTACTTGCGGCAGGATCTCGCTTGAGAGCGATATGTATTTGTCCGGCAGCGCTTCTCGGAGCATTTCGCCCAGAAGCTTTTCGTTTTCGGGATTGAGAAAGGAGAAGAGCGTGCTTACTCCTACGGCTTCGTACCCGTCATCTGCCAGCGTGCCGATGATCTCGCGCAATTGTTCCGTGTTGAGCGGCGTGAGCACATTGCCTTGCCAGTCGACACGTTCCTCCACGGTGAAAATATCCCGGCGCTTCACGATGGGAGGTGGAGGATTGTACCGCCCGTCGTACTGCCGATCGCGCAAGCCTCTGCGCATATTCAGAACGTCCCTGAAGCCTTTGGTGGTGATAAAGGCGGTTTTCCCGCCTTTTCGAGTCAGCACGGCGTTGGTGGTGATTGTGGTTCCGTGAACGATGAGCTCCAATTCTTTGAGAAACTCCTGCAAGCTCTTTCCCAGGAAGTCCGCAATTTCTTCGAGGCCGTTCGTCACGCCGATTGACGGATCTTTCGGCGTGGATAACGTCTTGAAGAGGTTAAAATTAGCCTTTTCGTCCACCAGGAGAAAATCAGTGAACGTACCGCCGACATCAATCCCGACCTTGTATCCCATGGCGTCTCCTCTATCGATGTGATTCACCGGTATATGAGCGACTCTGCCGCAAAGACATTCCTATGGAGTCGCGGGTCTCGCCGCCCAATTGCTTGAAAATGCCGAACAAGAGTCGGTCAGCTCCCCATATCCAGGTGTCCGCTGTTAATGCTCAGGCACTGTCCGGGCCCCATGGGGCTGAAGTTGTATATGGGCGGAAGACCGTACTTCTTCCAAGTTTCGTACCAGGCAATGTCGACTTCTATGTAGTATTCGAGAGGGATCGGCGGCTGGTCGTATTTTCCCAGAACGGAATTGGGCTCGATGACCCAACTGGAGCTGCGGGGCGTCACGCCGTGGGACATGAGGTGATCCCAGGCTTCCTTCATTGAATTCACCGCATCTTCCCATTTTTCGAACCCCCACGGTCGGGCCATTTCGCATCCCGAAACAAAGGTGGGAACTACGCAGCCTTCTCCGAATACGTCCACGGAATCGCATACCCGCTTGATCCACTCGTCTCTCCCCACTTTGGCATTCTTACCGGGGCAGTAGACCTTGAAGAGTTCCTTGTCCCAGACTTCAATGTTCGCGTGGTGACAGTTGACTCCCGCATCTTTGAGAACCTTGCACTCATCCTTGGTGAGAGCCGTCGTTTGCAGATGAATGGCCCACCTGCTGCCGATCTTTTCTCGGATTGCACGCACATAGCCGGCATAAAACTCTACGTTCTGCTTGTTCCTCAAATCCTTTACGATCGAGCCGCCGGTGAGGAATATGGTGTGATTGATCGGTTCCCGTTCCTTGTTGAAGATGGTGTCCATGACGGTGACCACCTCTTCGATGCTCTTGTAAACCATGAACGGCCTGCCGGTCTTGGATTGCTTCCGGGCATTGGTATTGATGTCGCAGAAGACACATTCCTCCTTGTGCCCCCAGTACTGGCAGCTTCGAAGAATGGTGCAAAAGGAAAGGTAGCCCCAGAAAACGGACGCTGCGACGTCGGAATAAGGCGTGCCGTCCGGCAGATTGTACGAATAGTACGGAGGTTTGGGGCGAAGCTCCACATCGGCAAGGTAGTTGTTTTCCCAGAAGAGCTTGAGTTGACCGTCGATGAAGTCCACCTTGTATGGGGTCTTCTCGGGATTTTCCATGCAGGTCTTGTTGTTTGAGACACGCAGATCGTAAGGTCCGCCCTTGATTTTGAAGCACTCGGGCGCCTTGATGAACTCCTTCTTCTTCATGTCGTCGATGTCCATCTGGTCATACGAGAACAGATAGTAAGACTTCGTGGCGTAGCGGGACGACTCTTCCAATGCTTTGTCGGTGAAAGAGACTCCCAGCCGGAGAAGGTCCTCTTTGACGATCACCTCTTTGTTTACATCGGGATGTTTTGCGAAATACCCGTCCAAGTCGTATTTGGTGTACGGAAGCTTTCCTGGCATAGGCTGGTACCCTCCTGCTTTTGATCTCGAAAGACGTGCCGTTCCGAAGCGCGCGGGAATCCCTTCAAGGGGTAACATCGCGACTATCCAACGGAAACCGGAGTTACCCATCTATTACACTAGTATAAGTATTGAGGACTCAGAGGCACGCCGGCGATGGCCTTGGGTGATGTTTAGCAAAAAGCATGCCAAAACAGGAGAAGCAAATGGCGGGGTATTTGGCTGATATCAATGGCAAAAAACGCCTATTCGTCCCGATGGACACAGATCGTCGAAAGATGCTTTCGATGCCTCTTGAAAGAACCTTTCCTCGGAGGAAGACAGGGAGGCACAACCATGGAATTCCGAGCGGCCATGACTCTGTTCCGGATCCACACGCGTTGGTCCGGATCCGTCATAGCGAAAGGCATGGCGTCTAAGTGCTCAATGGCATAATTACGGTCGCACGTTTTCGTCTCGCAGCCGGCTCGGGTGCCGGCAAGAACAAGATCCGGGCACGGAGGCCCGGGCTACGAAGGATTACGGAAAGGCTCGTCCATCTTCGTGGGACGGGCGTCCCTGCCCGTCATCTTCCGGGGCAGCTTGTGAGACCGTATTTACGCCGCTGGGCACTAAGTTTAGAGAGGTCAATAGATGGGTAATACAATCTTGGTCACCGGCGGGGCGGGCTTCATGGGCTCGCACATAGCCGCGGAACTTCTTCAAAGAGGTCACGTCGTGGTGGTCCTGGACGACCTGAGCGGAGGCTTCACTGACAACGTTCCAGGCTCCGCACGATTCACCGAAGGTTCCATAACCGATCACCGTCTGATCAACGAACTTTTCGAGACTCATCGCTTCGACTACGTGTTCCACCTGGCCGCGTACGCCGCCGAAGGGTTGAGTCATTTCATCAAAAAGTTCAACTACGAGAATAATCTTATCGGGTCCATCAACCTGATCAACGCGTCGGTGAACTTCGGAATCAAGTGCTTTGTGTTCACCTCTTCAATCGCGGTTTATGGTGCCGCGCAACTGCCCATGACCGAGGAAACCGTTCCAATGCCCGAAGACTCGTACGGCGTGGCCAAGTACGCCGTGGAACTGGATCTAAGAGCCAGTCATGAAATGTTCGGGCTCAACCATGTCATATTCAGACCTCACAATGTGTATGGAGAAAAGCAGAACATCGGTGATAAGTATCGAAACGTTATAGGCATTTTTATCAATCAGCTGATGCGGGATCAGCCCATGACCGTTTTTGGCGACGGTGAACAGACCAGGGCGTTCTCGTATATCGGTGACGTGGCTCCCGTCATAGCCATGAGCATCGATACGCCCGCTGCGTACAACCAGGTGTACAACGTCGGTGCGGATAAGCCCCATACCGTGAACCATCTTGCCCAAGTCGTGGCGGAAGCGATGGGCAGGGAATGCACGGTACGACATTTGGAGGCGCGGAACGAAGTCCAGCATGCGTTCTCCAGTCACGAAAAGGCCGCAAGGGACTTTGGGGTCCGGGCCGATACGCCCTTGGAAGAGGGAGTCCGCCGCATGGTGGACTGGGCCAAGACCGTCGGTTCCAGGACAAGTAAGGAATTCGAGAACATCGAGATCCGGAAGAACCTGCCTCCGAGCTGGGTGAAAGGGTAACCGGTGACATCCCCGGTCCGCGGCACCCCGAGCATTGCAGTGCTCGTCTTGAATCTCAACGGGAGGCATTTTCTGGACGATTGCTTTCAATCTCTCCTGAGAATCAAGGCTCCTCGTTTCGACATTTACCTGATCGACAACCACTCCTCGGATTCGTCCGTACTCCACACCCGCGCCGGTTATCCCATGGTCAACATCATCGAGAACGAAAGAAACTATGGATTTGCAGGGGCCTATGACCGGGTAATCCGTGATCTGGATCATGACTACGTGGTGCTTCTCAACAACGACACAAAGGTCGACGAGAAATGGCTTTCCGCTCTGTATGAGGTTGCGGAGACCAGCAGCCGGACGGCGGCCTGCGGATCCAAAATCTTGACCATGTGGGACAAGACGCTCGTCGATCATGCGGGCGGCATGCTGACGCTCATCGGATCGGGGCACGATGTGGGGAAGTGGACCAAGGACCGGAGTGAGGATAATGTGCCGGTAGAGATGGGGTTTGGATGCGGCTGCTCGTTGTTGATTAAGCGGAAGGTGTATCTGGAGGTGGGCGGGTTCGATCCCGACTACATCATCTACCATGAGGACGTGGACCTGTGTTGGAAGATGCGTTTGTTCGGGTATTCCGTCATGTACGTTCCGGAATCCGTGGTCTACCATCACCTCGGGGGAGGAACGGTCCGGAGCATCGAGAACCCGTGGAAAGCCTACCTGTGTCAGAAGAACAGACTTGCAAACATCATCAAGAACATGGGGCCGGGAATGCTGGTTTCGGCTCTCCTGGTTTCACTCGCATACGACGCCGTCCGGTCTGCCCGGTATATCCTCCTGAGACGAGGCGATTTGTTCAAGGTGCTGCTGAGAGGCTATGCCGAAACCATGGGTAACCTGAAGAAATTGTTGAAAGACCGCCGCCGGGTCCAAAGCAGGAGGACCGTATCGGATAGAGATCTCCGCCGGTTTTTTTTTCCGCTCATATCTTCCGCGTTCGAGTACCGTCGTCTGCTTGACCCGGAACGCCAAGGCTCGGAAGCTGAAAGAAACTGAGTGCTCCGTTTCCCAATTACGGTGTCGTATCCAAGGCCGCAAGGCCTGCTTTGGTAGCGCCGGCCTCCGTGCCGGATTGGTAGGGGTAGGCCCCTGTGCCTACCCATGGGCACCCCCCTGTGGATGCCCGTCATCTTCAAGGGCGGTCTGAAGACGACCGGCAGGATGCCGGTCCCACTGAAGTCGCCCCCCTATCAATAGTGGTATCCGAGCTGGGCTATCAACAGAGAATCGGATTCAACCTTGTAGACGATGCGGTGTTCATCATCGATGCGGCGAGACCAGTAGCCGGATAAGCCGTGCTTTAACGGTTCGGGCTTTCCTATCCCGTCGAAAGGGGAACGTTGGATCTCTTCGATCAGCTTGTTGATCCGCTTGAGGATCCTTTGGTCGGAGTGTTGCCAATGGAGGTAATCCTCCCAAGCATGTTCCGAGAAGATGAGCTTCACTCAGTCAACTCTCTTTCCGTCCCGCCACCGGATGCAAGCTCTGCCATGGACTCAAGGAGTCTTCGCGCATTCTTCGGACTTCTCAACAGATAGGCTGTCTCTTCCAGAGCCTGGTAGTCATCGAGTGAGATCATTACGACCGATCGTTGATTCTTTCGGGTGATAATTGCGGGGGAATGATCGTCACAGACCTCGTCCATTGTCCCGGCAAGGTTGCGGCGGGCTTGTGAGTAAGTGAGAGCCTTCATGTTCAGTCCTCCCGTTCCGTGGGTATTGTACAAGTAACGGTACAACATCCTTTGACATTTGACAAGCGGTTCCGTGTGGCGGGAAAGAGGAGATACGAGTATCGGGGTATGGCGTTCCCGGAACTTCGGAACTGAGTGCTCCTTGGCCTGAATACGGT